>NZ_AP024896.1:312539-625078 GCF_024347055.1 Vibrio porteresiae DSM 19223 | reverse complement strand
TACGCCTTTAATCCCATTGGCGACCTACTCTATGGTGACGCGCAGATTCTCACCGTCGATGAACTAAAGAGCATTCTCACTCGTCAACAAGCGCACATCTCAACGCTCAGTTTTCATAAACCACAGAAAGAGCTGTATGGTATGGTGATTCCCATTGCCGATGGTGGCTCATACTATGCCTCCTACAATATGTCGCCGATGCTTAATAGCACGCGCATTATTCCTCTGATGACGGGCGCGGTATTATTTACGGTATTACTCTCTATTTTATTGATTAGTTTACCTTTTAGTATCAAAAACTTGCTGCGCGTGAACCGTATTTTGAAAGTGATGGGCGAATACGCCAAAGGCGATCACCATGTGCGTATTACCGATGCGGGTTATAACGACGAATTTGGACGGCTCAGCAGTGAGACCAACTTGCTACTAAGCCGTACGCAACTGCTGATGGAGCAAGTGAAAACCGCCAACAGCCACATCGCCCATGAGCTAAAAACGCCCTTAACGCGTCTCAAACATCGCCTCATTAATACCTCTGAAATGGTCGATGGCTCTGCCCTTGATGAGCTGGATGCAGCAGGTTTGGAAATCGACCGCATCCTCTATCTGTTTCGCGCCATCATGCAGTTGTCTGAAATTGAAAATGGCCAACTGTCACTGCAACGAGAGTCGATTGACGCGCAACATTTGCTGTCTGAAGTGCGCGATTACTATGAGCCGTTATTGGAAGATAAAGGCATCGAACTGAAAATTAAAGTGGCGCACAAGGCTGTGTTTTACGCCGACTACGCCTTGATTTTTCAAGCAGTGGCGAACCTTTTGGATAACGCCATCAAGTACGCGCCACAAAGCTCGATGATCAAACTGCAAGTTGAGCAGCAGCTCGAAACCACCTATATCCATGTGATTGACGAAGGCCCGGGGATTCCAGACGACCAACTAAGTTTGGTGCTCAAACGCTTTCATCGCCTTGAGCGAGTAAAAAGTATCGAAGGTTTTGGTCTCGGCCTACCCTTTGTTCAAGCGGTCGCCGAACGACATCAAGGTCGCTTTACCCTAGTGAATGGTCAAACTGGACTGATTGCCACCATCAGTTGCCGTGCGATGCCGATGGCTTAGTGGGTGTCGCCGATAATCGATTTGTCGCATCAATGAACTAACTTCACTGGTGATGGTCAATGTCACTGGGCTGTGCAAAATATACAACAAGATTAATATATTATAGCCCAATAAATTACTCTAATCATCACTGACAATAAGGTGTTATTCATGGGGCTCAACATCCGGTTTTTTATTACAGTTATTATTTCAGGGGCGATTGGTTATGGTGTTTCCGCCAGTCTGCACACAGCCCCAGACACGACTGCGCCGCCACATAATAGTCCTTCTGATATTGCCCAAAACAGCGTGACCGATAGCAGCGGATTAACACTTGCCGATATAGCTCAATTTCATTGCCGCATTCCCCTGCCGCAAGAGAAAATAGAGCAGCAAGATTCTCTCGCGAAAAAAGCTGCAGTAACGTCAGAAGAAAACTCATCAGCAGAACATCACTTGCGCGGAATGGACATCATTACATCAGCTCTGAGCCAATATGGCTATCGCGCCGAATCACTGACACCACAGCAATGGCGCAATTTCGTTGCTGAGCAGTCAACAGATTATTGGACTACCGCACTTGATGCGGGGTCCGAGCTACTCAATCTCGCGGTTATCAAGCAGAACACCGCCATGATCAAACGGTTACTTGCCGACCATGTCGACGTAGAGTCAACAACGTTGCTCGGCGCATCCCCATTTCAAACAGCAGCAAAATACGCCAACCTCGACGATTTCAAATTGATGGTAGGCAAAGTTAAGAATTTAAATGACGAGCGCTACGACCGGCTCATTAAATGGATTAAAAAAGAGAATCAACCCAGCTTGGCTCAAGCAAAAATTGAGTATTTGTTTAACCAAGGCTATGTGTTCGACAATATGAATTTGCAAGTGCTGCCACTACTCAGCTACAGCGAGAATTTAACAACGCCCGAGTTAGTTAACGCATTATCCAACATCAATCCTAATGCCCCGATATTCAATGGCAGAAACGTGATGCTCACAAAAATGATTGTCGAAGGTGCCAATGATGATACCGTCACCTCCCTTCTGCCCTACTTTGACGCGGAAAATTTATCGAGAGAGGTTTCCGCGAGCCTATTAATTTCTTCCGTGTTATCAAACCGAATTCAACACAGCTCCACTATTCGTGCTCTGATTGCTAAAGGCGTTGATGTGAATGCCTACAATTATGGGCCACCAAGTATTCTTATGAGCAGCATATTGGCCGTTCAAAGAGCAAAAAGTGACGCCGAATTTGAGATGCAAAAACAGAAAATCGCCGCCCTCATTCAAGCCGGTGCTGACCGAAAGTACATCGATAATCAAGGCAACAGCGCCCTCTCGATTTTGGGAAAAATCACTGCCAAACCGGAGTATAAGCAGCAAATAAGGGCATTATTGGATTAGGTGTGGTGGTATTCAGAACGAGGCAGAATTTGATAAAACAACCTATTCAAATCACATTATGATGCGAATAGAATCTGTATTCGTATCATTGGGGCGAATTAAACGGGACACACACTTTTATATTGTTGTTAATCTGACTTTTAACGCTTAACAACTGGTCAAACATCGATTCGAGATACACGATACTTCGGCGCACATTCTTTGGCTTCCCCCCTCTAACTCCCCCCTGGTCTAGCCGCATCGTTTAACGGTACTTTTATGCAGGGGGGAGAACTGTAGGATGCTCGTGGATATATCGCATATAACAACAGATAAATCATGATGGTGAACTCATAAATCATAGCGTACTCGATCCGATTCTCTCCCTTGGTTTTAGGGGGAGAACTGTAGGGTGCTCGTCGATATATCGCATACAACAACAGCTAAATCATGATGTTGAACTCATCAATCACAGCGCGCTCGATCTAGTTCTCCCCCCTTGGTTTTTAAGGGGGGAGTTAGAGGGGGGATTATGCGCAGAAGTCTATTTTTACCTCGTAAGACAATGAATTTAAATACATTTATTAAACCACCATTTAAAAACCAGCCGTCATTCTTCAGTTTCTCCACGCACCAAACCGAGGACATACTTTACCAAAGTAGCGGCCGAGTTCGTTTATTATCAACGTCGTTATGTCGGCAGCTGATAGCGCGTACTGCGACCGCCACCAGTTTGAACTAAGCAGCCCTGCTCGACTAACGCCGAAAGATGACGTGTCGCCGTCGGTTTACTCACTTTAGCCACACTCGCGTATTGAGACGTATTGATCCCATCAGCAAAATCACCATCAAGCAGTCGGTTAAGTACTTTGACTTGTTCTTGAGTCAACTGAGTTTGATCAATACGTCGCCAGTAATTGGTTTTAAATACCGTTTGGTCAATCTCTTTTAGCACATCATCAAAGGTTTGATTAAGCGTATCAAAGAACCATCTCAGCCAAGCGGTGATATCCACACCGCCTTTTTGCGTTTGTTCCAAGATGTCGTAATAGCTTTTGCGATTGGCTAAGATACCCACCGACATAGCGTAAAAACGCACTGACTGATGCTCCGCTTGGGCTAACGCCAAATCGGTTAATAGCCGTGTAATACGACCATTACCATCATCTAATGGGTGCAAAGTAACAAACCACAGGTGCGTGATTGCCGCGCGAAGCAAAGGATCCAATGAGGTATCGGTTTTCGAAGCGTTGAACCATTGAATAAATTGGCTTAGCTCATCATCTAAGATGTCGCGACTCGGTGCTTCAAAATGAACAACTGGTCTATCGATACGCCCTGATACCACTTGCATTGGTACATCACCTCGCAGCTGTCCACCAATTACAGGATTAAACAGCGTGTACCCTTCTGGAAACAATCGTTCATGCCAATGCAGAATCCGTTCTAACGTTAGCGGCTCATCAAGGTTATTAACCGCATCTAGCATGATCTCTGCCAGCCCATCGGTTTGCTGCGTGGTTGGAAATGGACGCTCTTCTGTTAGTCCGAGTTTGTTAGCAAGGGATGAGCGCACGGAAAAGGCATTGAGTTTTTCCCCTTCAATCGCGCTCGAGTGAACGATATTCGCTAATAAAGTATCGAGCATACTTTCTTGTTGATCTTGCGCCTGACTCAGCATTTTCCCCAGCAGAATCCCTTGGTTAAGACGAGTTCGTCTCACCATCGGGTCTATTTGGGCTGTATCCCATTGAAAGTTGGGCCAGTTAGCCTGTTGCCAGATCCACATAAGAGCACCTTGATTTGAAAAAATAGATTATTCAAATCACATTATGATGTGAATAAGTCGCTTAATCAAATCATATTATGATGCGAATAGAGTCTGTATTCGTATCATTAGGGAAAATTAAACGCACGAATTAAACGGGACACACACTTTTATATTATTGTTAACCTGGCTTTTTACGTTTAATAACTGGTCAAGCATCGATTCGAGATACACGATACTTCGGCGCACATTCTTGGGCTTCCCCTCTAACTCCCCCCTGGTCTGACTGCATCGTATAACGGTACTTTTATGCAGGGGGGAGAACTGTAGGGTGATCGTGGATATATCGCATATAACAACAGATAAATCATGATGGTGAACTCATAGATCATAGCGTACTCGATCCGATTCTCTCCCTTGGTTTTAGGGAAAAAACTGTATGGCGCTCATAGATATATCACGCATACCAACAGATAAATCATGATGTTGAACTCGAAAATAACAGCGCACTCGATCTGGTTCTCCCCCCTTGGTTTTTAAGGGGGGAGTTAGAGGCTGACTTTCCTACACAAATCCCTCGATAAAAATTGAGGGATTTTTTTGAACTTTTATCTCACTGATTGATCTCAACAAAAACTGACAAGTTGAGGTAGGTTACTATGTTTTCAGCAGATACAGAGCAATGGGCCAGAGATACCTTTCACCACTCCGAGTTAGGCGATCGCCGTCGCTCCAAGCGCCTAGTACAACTTGCCTCTTCTTTGGCTAATCATTTAGGACAATCACTTGTGCAATCTTTGAAATCTCCCGCTGATATTGAAGCTGCTTATCGCTTTACTCGCAATCAAGCCATTGACCCTCAAGCCATTGCCGAGGCTGGTTTTGCCGCAACGGTCGAAAATACGAAGCACTATGAGTGCTTACTGGCGTTGGAAGATACCACTTCACTTGAATTTTCCCATTCAACTGTCCGGGGAGACATGGGGCATACGACCTCGAATAATTACTCCCGAGGGATGTTCGCCCACTCCGTCCTTCTTTTTGCACCACACGAGCAGCATGTCGTTGGTCTTATTGAACAAGAGCGCTGGACTCGAAATATCAAAGATTACGGCAAGAGTCAGAATCATGCGAAAAGACCGTATCTTGAAAAAGAGAGCTACAAATGGGAACGCGCATCTCGAGCTATGGAAACTCGCCTTGGCGAAGGGATGAGCAAGATTATCTCCGTGTGTGACCGAGAAGCCGACCTTATTGAATATTTGGCTTACAAAACATCTAATCAACAACGTTTTGTCGTTCGTTCGATGCAAAGTCGCTGCATATTGGAGAGTGAAGATAAACTTTATCAGTACAGCGCGTCCTTAACTGATGCAGGTATGAGAACAGTTCAGGTCAGACAAAAAGGCGGCCGTAAGGCACGACGAGCTGTGTGTGAAGTTCGCTACGCCCCCATTACAGTGAAGGTTCCATCCAACAAAAAGGGAGAACCTGTAGAGCTTTATTATGTAGGCTGTCAGGAGCGTGAACAGGAAAAAGGTCTCAACTGGCATATTCTCACATCAGAGCCAGTCCGCTCAAAAGAAGAGGCCGAACGAATATTAGATTATTACGAAAAGCGGTGGCTAATTGAGGAGTTCCACAAAGCGTGGAAGAGTGGTGGAACTCAGGTTGAAAACTTACGAATGCAAAGCAAAGAAAACTTGGAGCGAATGGTTGTCATACTGGCTTTCATTGCCGTTCGGTTGCACCAACTTCGTTATCTTGGGCTGAACAAAGAAGAAGCCGAGAAACAGAGTTGTGAAATGATATTGAGTCCTCAAAGCTGGAAGATCCTGTGGTCAAAACAGGAAAAGAGAAAGCCGCCAAAGAAAGCACCGAGTCTCTATTGGGCATACATTAATCTTGGGAAATTAGCCGGTTGGTATGATTCTAAACGCAACGGGCGAGTTGGCTGGGAACGGCTTTGGGAAGGATGGTTTATTTTGCAAACCATCCTTGAAGGTTACTTGCTTGCCAAGTCTCTAGATCTTTGAGATGTGATCAAGAGACAGGAGTTAGAGGGGGGATTATGCACAGAAGCCTATTTTTACCTCGTAACACACTGAATTAAAATACATTTACCAAACCACCATTTAAAAACCAGCAGTCATTCTTCAGTTTCTCCACGCACCAAACCGAGCACATACTTTACACAAAGCCTATCATTACGAGCGGTATCACTGGCACCTTACATAACCGACTCGCGGATTAGGACTTTCATGATGGCTTGCCACACACGGCTGAGAATACTTTGTCCTTCTCCTTCGATGGTGACTTGGCCGCGCATTTGAAATGCAGGGGCATTAGTGTCTTGGACTTGCAGCGTCGCTAGGTAAAGGGCTTGCTTGGGTATCGGTTGATGGGTTTTCCGATCAATGGTTGCAGCAATGGGGCCAAGATAAGGAGAGCTGAGTTCAGGGTGAGCGCTGAGGTTATCAATCGTGCCAAGTGATAGTTTGGATAGCTGCAGTGCAACTGGCGGTTGATTGAGATTTTCAGCCATAAACACGGCAGTTGCACCAGCGTTTAGACGCGCGTATTGATGTTCATCGATATAGGCATCAACGCGGCTCTCTTGATTGCTGATGAGTGTCGCTAATACTTGCCCTGTCGCAAGCCAATCCCCTGCCAGCAGGTAGGGATTCACATCGACGACTTGCCCTGCAAATGGCGCACGCACGGTTAATTCGTCCAGTAATGTTTGCTGCTGAGCCAGTCGCTGAGTAATAACCACCAGCTCATCGCGGATGATGGCTAAATCCGCTGAAGCTTTTTTATCAAAAGGATAGGATTGCAGTTGTTTGAGCAAACTCTGCTGGCGATAGGTCAGCTCGGTGATGCTCTGCAAAAGTACAGGAGAGCTTAGCCGAAACAGCACCTCACCCGCTTGCACTTGCTGGCCCGATTGAATCTCGATGGTTTGCAGTTGGGCATCTTGCGCCACAAACAGTGTTTGCTGTTTGGCTAACCACATGGCAGGTGCGCTGATAGTTTGATGCCACGGCACAACTAAGCCAATCAGTAACAGTAGACTCGTGATAAGTGTCAGTTTGGTATTGAGATTAAAGGTCATTTTTTGTTTTTGGCTCAACCAATAGCGAATTTCATAAACACAAGGACGAACCAGCAGATACGCGATCTCGACCATAAATAGCACCACACCTAAGGCTTTGAACACCAAGTGATAAATCCCAAGGGCAATGCCAAAATAGAGGGTTAAACGATACAGCCACATGGCAAAGGCATAGCTGATAACTAACCGTTGGCGCGCCTTGCGCATTGGTTCTGGTGCTGCATCCTGCCATCCCCACAACCATGACCGAATTTTCCATTGCGCCATTTTGGTTGCGCGCTGCTGCAAATTTGGCATCTCTAACCAATCAGAGAAAATAAAGTAGCCATCAAAGCGCATTAAAGGGCTGAGGTTAACCGACAACGACAACAATAGCGATGTGGTAGCAAGGGTGAGTAACACGCTGCGCGCGATCCCCGGATCAAAAAAGTTCCACAGTAGTAGCGCCCATGCAGCAATCACTGCCTCGGTGAGCATGCCAGCAGCGCTGATCAGCAGACGCGGGCGCTGCTGTTTTAGCCGCCATGCTGTAGTGACATCGGTATAAAGCACTGGCCAAAACAGAATGAAGTTCACCCCCATGGTTGCCACTCGCCCATGGTACTTTTTGCAGACAAACGCGTGTCCCAATTCGTGCAGCACCTTCACGACAATCACCGTAGTAACGGAAAGCACGATGCCAGAAAAAGAAAACAGATACGAAAACCCAGCGCTAAACTCTTGCCACTGATGAGACGCTAACCACAGCCCTATCACCCCAACGAGTGCACTGAGTTGAATAAACTGACGGGACAATAAAGGCCGCACCCAAGGCAATGCTTGGGTTAACCACGCATCCGGTGAGCAGAGCGGCACGCGAAACGACAGATGACGTTGAAACAGCCATTGCCACCATTTTTGAGCACTTCGCCGCTGTTTATCTTGTTCGATAAGATCTTCACTATCAGCCTGCACCAATTGGTTGTGTTGCAGAAAACGAATAAACGCCCCAAGCTGAGTGGCATTGGGGCTTAAGGTCGTGGTTTGGCAAATGCGTTTAAGCAGATCCTCTGCCGATGACTGCCAATGAGCTAGAAACTCGGTTTCTAACCAACCCAGTTGAAAGAACTGCCCGCGAACGGGATCTTCCAGAGTCCAACGCGGCGCGCCATTGTCTGCGGCTGGCGCGGCATGCAAACGCAACTCTTGACGCAGTGGAGGTAAGCACTCAGGTAAACCAGCGCTCATCATAATCCGCCCCACCACATGCGTAAGTGCGACAAAGGACGACGCATTAGGTAATAAATCAACGAGGTACGCTCACCATAGATTTTCGCCATGCCTTTTAGTCCCATGGTGGGCGAGTCTTGCTCTGCGTCCATCTGCGCTTTGAGTTCAAACGCATACTGACCATCGTTTTGCAGAGTTGAGCGATAAGCAACGGTGCTTAGCTTGGCAGGGATAGCATCCGTTGGTCGGCTATTAAGAAAAAAGCGCACTTCATCGCCTTGGCTAAGCGCCATTCGATCTTCAACCGCGAGTTGAATTTTAATCGCGGTATGAGTGGGATCAGCAATGTCCATTAAGGGTTCACCTAAGCGAATAGGACGTCCGACCCAATCTCCCTGATCGTCAAACAGAGCGATACCATCTTGCTGTGCCACTAACCGAGTTTGTGCAACTTTCTCTTGCAGATAGGCCACTTGAGAATGAGCAAGAGCCTGTTTTCCTTCCAAAATGGCAAGGCTGGCTTTACGGCTGGCATCGTAAAAAGATTGCTGCTGCGCCACCCGCAGTTCCGCACTGGCAATGGAGAGCTGTTGCTGAGCTTGAGCAAGTTGATCGTCGAGGGTTTGTGAATCAAGCTCTAGCAGCAGATCGCCCTTTTTCACTGCGCTATTGGGTTTAACCCACAGCTTTTTGACCACCCCATCTAATGGCATACGCACCGTCATTGGCGTAGCAGACACCACTTCTGCCGGAGCCAATACCGATTGACGCACTGGCAAAAACAGCGCCCCAACAGCCAATACTGCAACCAACCACCACAGCTTTTTTGGGCCCAGCATGGTGCGGCGCAAAGAACGCTCTTGCGTCGAACGGCCTTCAAACCACGCCCGCTTTCGACTTTGCTGCACTAAGGCTTGCCAAACAAAACCGACTTGTTCGCTCCAAAATGTGAGCAACCTTTTTTCTCTCAACGAGAGCGCTGTTGAACGAAACAGCCATAACCCTGCCACCAGCTCATGGTGTGAATTAAGCAATGGCACCCACACTGCCACTTGGGTAAAAGCCTCTCTGTTTAAGGAATATGTATTTGAGTCCTCTGGGTTTAAGCCATCAGCCTCAGCACTGAGTTTATCAAGCTCAACTTTGTGGATCTGTTTGCCCTGCTCTTGGCGTACAACCTGCTGACTTACTTTGGCTATCCACTGACTAAACGGCGCTTTCGGGTCGATGGTTGTAACCGCCGAAGCGCCGCACACCACTTGGCGTTTGGCGTCCCACAGCACGGCTTGCTCATAATCGAGCAAGGTTTTGGTTTGATTGAGCACCACAAAATGAAGCTGTTTCAGTGTCTCGGCCTCGCGCGCTTTTTGCTGCAGTTGTAGCAGTGTCAGCAGAGCTTGCTCAATCTCGTTGCTCTGGGGTGAGGTGCTCGATTGTTTTGCGGTGGTAGAGTGTTGAGAAGTGATAGTGTGTTGCGAGTGGGTCGTGCTCATCACTTGTTCCTATTACGACTGCGGAGTGAGCGTCATCTGCGCACTTCCGCTCATACCTGGCATCAGAACCAACCCTTCATGGGCCTGAATCTCGCCAAACACTTTAAACGATTGGCTTAGCGCATCGATCACACTGCCTAACCGAGTCACTTTGGCAGGATAGGTTTGACCGGTTTCATCCAACTGGACGGTAAAGGATTGACCAATTTGCAACGCGGTTACCCAACGCGATGGCACAATCATTTCTACATCGTATGCATCTGTACTGTAGATATTGAGTAACTTAGTGCCTTCACTTACAAATTCGCCCGGTTCGACCATGCGTTCAGACACCCGACCGGCAAAGGGCGCACGAATCGCACAGCGTTTCACCATGATATCGGCAGCGCGCTGCTCTGCCTTGGCTTTCGCAAAATCGGCACTCGCCTGCCCCACTTCCAAAACGCTATTGGATTCGAGGGTATTTAGCCGTTTTGCCACTTGGTATTTTTGCTGAGCCAGCTCGCTTTGCGCCAAGGTTTGTTGGTATTTAGCTTGATACAAATCGCACTCGATACTTGCGATTACCTCTCCTTTAGCAAAGTGTTGTCCCTCTTTAAACGGCACACGTTGCAAGCGCCCAGCAAGTTCACTGGACACCACTAGCTGCGCTGCCGGTTCGAGTTGAATGCGAATGCTGTCAGATGGCTGCTGGCTTGGCACAACACTTGGTACATCGCTTGGCATATCACTGGCAGCGGCATGAAAGCCAATCCCAAGGCAAACGCCGCTAAGCAAAGCGGCGCTGCATCCTTTGGTCAATAAACCCTTACTTGGCATTCGTTTCCTCCACTGGGCGGGTATAGTCGTGGATTATCGCCGCTTTCAGTGAACCTAACGAATCATAAACCGAGACATACTCAGCAGGCTTGGTGCTGTTGCTCACGGTCGCCTCCGCTGGCACATGTTGACTAAGCAAAGTCGGCTCGTGAGTGGTCACTTCCCCTTGTTTGACCAGCGCAATCACCTGCTGTTGCTGAGCGGTTAACGTGCCCTTGGTCAGCAGCTGGTTTTGCTCCGCAATCGCTTGAGAGAGTGTGGCAACACTGGCGTCATGAATGGTTTTTGGCAGTGGATCTAACCCTGCTGCTTGGTAAATCGCGCCATAGGCAGTGTAAGCCTGTGCCAACTGTTGGTCGCGATGGCGAGTGATCAGCGCCGTTTCGGTGAGCATTTTGATCTGCTCTAAACGCGATTTCAGGTCACTTTGGAAAGCACTTTGGGTTTGCTGAGCGATGCCTTGCTGCAAACGCAGTAGCTCTGCAGCTTGCGCATATTGCGTTTGCGCTTGGCTATATTGTTGCCACGCCAAGTGAACTTGAGTAAGTACCGCCATGCGCAGCGCCTGACGTCTTAGCTCTGCCACTTCTTCTTTGGCTTTGCCCGCCTGTTTAATCGATGAATAGGAGAAGACATTCATCAAGTTCCAACTCACGCGCACTCCAGCATCGGCCCAGTGTTGATTAACCAGATAACTGTTGCTGTCGTAATGACCGCCGACAAACAGCGATGCGCCCGGTAGAAGGTGAGTCAACTGTGAGCGTGTTTCTAGCACCGCATTACGTGCTTTGTAGATCTCTTCATTGATTTCAGGACGATTAACCATCGCCAAGGTTTCTAAATGATCCAGTTGATAACCCACTGCTGGCAGTTGTGTTTTTGCCGTAGCAATCGGTGCTAATGTAAACGGAGTACCTGGGGCTAGGTTCATTAAGCTTGCCAGTTCGGTTTTCGCCATCACCAATTCTGCCGATAGATTTTGTAGCTGGGCAATCATCTGCAGCAGGCTTTTTTGATACTGCATCGCTTCAATTGGCGCGACCAAACGCTCTTGTTCCGTTAACTTAGCTTTGGCTAAGGCTTGTTTGGCCTGCGACAATGCTTGATTTACGGTCGGCTCTAGCTGCTGCGCGGTCGCTGCTGCCCAGTAGGCTTTACGCACTTTTTGCATAATGTCGGCGACCACGGCGCGTTTTTGCTCTTCAGCCGCCAACACATTGTTGCCTTGGGCTTTGGCACCAAAATAGCCGATACCAAAATCGAGTACGTTCCAGCTCAATGATAGATCGCCATTGGACACATTGCGGTCTTGGCTGGTGGATGCCTCAAGTGATTGAGTGCCAGTAGAGACCGATTCGCTGGATGACGCAGCTTGGTTATCACGGGTGCGCCAACCGGCACTTGCCGCAATCGAAGGCAATAGATCATAGCGCTTACTGTCGAGCAATTGATTTTCGTAAGCGTGTTTCATCAGCGCTAAACGCTCTTGTAAGTTGTATTTCACTGCACGCGCCATCGCCTCTTCTAGAGTAATGGCATGCACAATCGGCTCTTGCTGTGCAAACATGGCGAGCTGATCTTGCGCCAACAGTGCACTTTTTTCCTGATCAGTCACCGCTTCAGGCGTTAATGAACAGCCAGATAAAACCACTAGGCTGGCAACAGAAAGACTTAATGCGCTCTTTTTAAAATAACGAGTTGTGTTTTTCACTACGGGTTACCACTGCTGATGAAGCCACTTTCCTTTTTGCTTGTTTAGAACGGGAAAGCTGGCCTCGATTAAAGGTGAATAAGAGTGCGCGGCGCGCGCTCTTATTGCGGATTCAATTCGGCAAAGTGTTAGCTCAGTTCTGCCAATAGACGTTGATTCTCCACGGCCATCGCTTGCTGACTTACCTGTTGGGTTTGCTGCCCTAAGGTCATCTGTTCAGAAACGGTGTGTTGCATGCTTGCCTGCACCGATTGGCTATCAACCGGCACGCTTTGAATTGGTAAGGTCAGCTCTTTAACCTGACCATTGGCATCTTGCGTAGTCACGGTGATGGTTGGATTCGACAGTCGGTTGGCTGCCTCACTATCGACCGTGAGCACACCCGTTTGCGCGTTATAGCTGATGCCATCAGGGAGCGGCTGGCCGTTTTCGCCAGTCACATTCACCACTTTCAACCCTGACAGAGCAGGCAGTTCGAACAGATCGCGTTGCACTCTAGAACCATCCTCTTCACTTGCCGACAACTCACTGTTTGCAGAGCCATCATTTTGCTGCAGCTCTTGCCACCAAAGTTCCGTTGTTGAAACAGTACTGGCTGAAACCGTGTTTAACGCTGCATTAAACAGCTCGGAAACACTGACAGAGTTCACTTGTGGCGCATCACCATTTGCGATCAATGATTGCGCTTGTGGTGCGCTATTTACACCATTCATACCCGCGCCCATCATGGGCTCTGAGGCAAACGGCTCTTGCGCCGAAAAATCATGAATGTGAGTAAATCGCTCATTGCTGGCAGAATTGTTGCCATCGGGTTGTTCAGGTGAATTAGGATCGCTCGGCGTGCTCGGGTCCGTCGGTGTTGACGGTTCACTTGCTGCGCTCACCGCCAAGACAAAACTAAAGGTCGTGCTCATGCCGCCACTGTTGGTCACGGTGACCGTTATTGAATAATTGCCCACTTGCGTTGGTGTGCCGCTTAATGTGTGGGTAGTGGCATCAAAGCTTACGCCATCTGGCAAACCGGCTATCTGCCAAGTAAGCGCCAAATCTTGAGGATCCGTGACACTATCTTGGGCGAATTGATATTGGAACGCTTGGCCTTGCTCAGAACTTATCGAAGCTTGCTCAAAATTGACCAGCGGCGGTTCGATAGCCTCCACGACCGTCATTGTCCAACTGTTGCTGTTTTCTGCCCCTTCATTATCAGCCGTGGTTAACGTAAAGGTGAGCTTCTCACCACTGGTGCTATCAGCGCTAACCGTATACTGCACCGCATGTAATAGAGTATTAAGTTGGCTTTGACTCACATTACCAGTAATGGTGAGCGCCCATTGCCCATTGGTAAAGGCATAAGTGGCGACGGTTTCCCCGTTGAAAGTGATGGTGCCATCACTGGCAGAAAAACCTGAGCTGCTGTCGAGAGAAAGGTTATCTGCCGACAAGTTGGCATCGCTGCTGGTGAGGGTAAAAGTAAATCCCGCGTATGAATCGCTCAACGCACTATCAGGATCGGTCACCTCAACGGTCGGCATCATAGTTACCGTTGCTCCAATAGCCATATCAGGTTGATAAGGGGTAACACCAAAATAGGCGAAATCTGTTTGTCCAGCTAACACATGTCCGTCACGAGTTACTTGAACGTGGGCAGTGTTATCTGAGATTGATGTGCTTTCGATCAGCGTCAATCTACCATCGGCAGTTGCATAACGCAGCAGTGCTCCCTCACTGGTGGTGACATATACCACCCCTCCATTAGGTGATATTGCAATATCGACAATGTTGTTCACTTCTGCTGCCCCTCCGGCAGTAAATGAACCGTCATTAGTATTCAAATAATATTGGACAATACCATTACTGGTTGCTGCGTACACAGACTGCCC
Source organism: Vibrio porteresiae DSM 19223 (assembly GCF_024347055.1). Classification (NCBI taxonomy): domain Bacteria; kingdom Pseudomonadati; phylum Pseudomonadota; class Gammaproteobacteria; order Vibrionales; family Vibrionaceae; genus Vibrio; species Vibrio porteresiae. Next base: position 610,596 of record NZ_AP024896.1, on the reverse strand, counting down.
ATCAGAAGACACCGTCAATTCTTTCACATCTCGGCTAATTTCTATGGTCGCTCCGTTCGCATCAATACTGCCGTTTTGCACGTAGCCAATCCAGTGCATACCCGACTCATCGAATTTATATGCAATCAAGCTTGGAGTTGACGTGCGCGTGGTGACAAATAGATAATCGCCAGCTACCGCTAAAGTATTTACCTGAGAAGCATATGGTTCTGCAGAATTATTACTGTAGTTCACTACATTACTTAACGTACCAGTACTACTATCTACCTGATATACATAAAGATCAAAGCTCGATCGAAAGATAAAGTAATCACCATTGTCAGATAAAATAAACTGCCTCATCGGTTCATAAGCAGAAAAGGTATTTATGTCGATAGCGACCACTTGTTGTGCCGTTAAAGCGCCTTGACTGTCAGAGGTATAAACAGTGATCTCACTATAACGAGATCCGTATTCACCTGTTTTGGTGGTCACGACAAAGAGCTGCGATCCATCCTCATTGGTCAACAAGGTTTCTGCAGCGCTATCGCGAGTAAATGTGGAGAGATAGCTGAGCTGCCCAGAGGAACTATCCATCGCATACACAGCAATGTGTCCTTCATTATCCGCCACAAACAAACGGTTACCCGATTGCGACATAACACTTTCCGTGATATCAGTCATATTCTCAAATTGGTTGAATTGAGTGATCGAACTGAGCAATCCCTGATTGTACAAATCCCCTAACGATGTACTCGGTGCATCGTTAGTATTAATAAATTCAACGTTAGTTACCCACGTTGGTGCATCTTGACCAAACGAATCGGTGATCGTTAACGTAATATCTGTCGTTTGTGCCAACGCATTAGCATCATTGGTATACGCAATCAAAGCCAACACTTGATTGACATCAGTTGCATTGGGAGCCGTTTTATACGCATCAGTAAAGGTGATAATAAGACCATTATCGGTAGATTCCACCGTTGCAATCACCACATCTCCCTTAGTGATTAGCGTCCCTTGATAATGATATGTCTCATTAGAAACAATCGTTATTTCGCCCTCGGTATCAGTACTATCTTTCACAACAGAAACAATAGTACCAGCGTAGTTTCCTTGACCACCATTACGCGCATCCATCTCAGGATCTGAAACCGTTACCCCATTGAACAATACCTGTGACCCGCTATTTTCGGTATAAGTTAGATGGGGGTTATTCCCGGTTAACACTGGTGGTTGGTTCTCATTAGGCTGAGGAGTAATTGTCACTGAGCTATTGATTGACGTTTCACTGCTCGTATTCCCTTGCTCAACGACTTGCAAATTAAAGCTCACTGAGCCTTCGCCCGTCAGCGTCGTAGTCCGGTAACTAATACTATTGATGGTATTCGCGGCAGCTTGAGGATCTGAATTGAGAAACAACACCACTGTTTTGCTGCCGTCTTTATTATCCATTACCTGATGTACTAACCCATTTACGGTCGACAGCGCACCGCTGAACTCTGTTAATTTTATGACATTACCATCCACGTAAAGTACATCACTGTCATTAGCCCCATTAATGGTAATGATCGCTTTCCACACCAATTGACCCTGCTCTACCGTATCGATAGCGACATCTGAAAATAGCGAGATGTAATCATCACCAGAGGTATAGTTTGTTTGCGTGTTCGAGCCTGTGAGTATAGGAGCATCGTTAACGTCAATAATATTTAATGTCACATTAAACGTGCTTTGCGCGCCGTCACCATCTGCCACAGTCACATTCATGGTGACGTTAGCACCTGCTGCATCTGGATCATCACTGGTATTGGTGTAGGCAATTTGTCTTAACACCATCTGCGCCGTGGCTTGAGAAACCGAAGCGGTGAAAGTGACTGAAGCCCCCGCTTCACTGGCGCTCCAGGTACCAATGACGACGCCGTCCAGCAGCACGTTATTGCCATCAACCGTCAGTCCATTGCCCGCCAATAGCGAGTAACTGTCATTGCTATTTTCTACCGCTTCAGCGCGGCTGATGCTGATGGTAGCACCGTTATAGTCCCCGAGTTGATCCAGCTCTGAATCACTCACTAACCCGTTAGGCAAAATGGCAACAGGATCGTTACCTTCGGTGTAGATGGTTGCTGCGGTTTGATATTGAAAAATACTAAACGCATTCGCTGTAACCGTTAAGATCTTACCGTTGGCATGGACCAAATTGGTGATATCACCATTGAGTTTTGCATTACTAGAATCCATGGCGGTATTTGAACTCAGTGTCCCATCGCCGTTCAGACTATATGCCGTTACAGAACGACCAAAAGTAAATAGGGTTGACCCATCTTCACTAAGAACTAACTGGCTCACATCACTTGCAACAGCCTCACTTTTGGTTAGTGAATAGCTGTGCTCAGTAGTAGATGATGTGTCTTTAGTAATCGTCAGAACTTCCCTAGTCGCTCCATTAACGTTCAACAGATAAATGACACTTGCATCTTCATTTATTGCAACTGACTGAATATAGTGTTTATCTCCAAGGTCCGTGACACTACCTAAATAGGTCATCGTTCCATCGGTAACAGAAAAAACGCTCAGCACTTCAGCATCGCCGTTACTGCTGCTAGCAAAGAGTAACGAACCATCTGATGAAAAGTTAATGGTGGTGTTGCCTCCAATTCCTTTGACGCCATTCTCCCCGTTGGTTTCTGAATCCAACACCGTAAACGTGACACCATTATCAGAGGACTGAAACGCATAAATAGTACTGCCAACCGATGCATAGAGATAACCGTTGTTCTCTTGTAGATCTCTGATTGTCCGACCATTTAAGGTCGCACTTAAATCCGTTTGACCAGAATAGGTTAACTCTCCACTTGAACTATCGCGGCTAAAGGTCAGTAGGGAGTTATTGGTTTCACTGTAGACATACAGGTGAGATTGATCGCTAGAAAGCTGAACTCGCGATACACCATTAACACCATTAGTCAACGATTCAGCCAAATCACTACTATGTAGGTTTTGTACAAGTTCAATCGTGCCATCTTCAGCAATCGAAAATACCGTCACGACAGAGTGGTCATAGGAAACTGCATATGCATAGTTGCCATCAGCAGAAACCACTACGCTATCGACTTTATCAGTAAGATATTCAGAGATGGTGTCATCATAAATTTCTTCTGAAGAGTAGCCGGAGGAAACAATGTTATCTTGAGTGGTACTAACTTCTGGTGCACTGTTATCACTACTTTCATCACTGGTTGTAGTACTGCCAGCGTCTATCGCTTGCGAGGTTACACTGGTGTCCGAATTAACTTCACTTGACGATTCTGTTGCATCAGTGCTCGTCACCTGTGAAGTGGTTGTACTGTCAGCAACTTCTGCCGCCGTGACAGCGACATCACCATCAAACACAATTCGTGGCTCTAACATAAATGCGTGGAGCGATGACTCTGTTGGGAAACCTTTCATATTTCTTCCTAATAAAAATCAGTTAATCAGGCGAACGTAGTAATTACGGCGAATGTCTTTGGCGATATCTTCTAACGCGCTTTTAATCTGTGACTCGCCTTCGGCAAAGTTGGTCGCATTGGCAAAATACATATTGCCCGCTCCTTCAGTGCAAATAAGCATTCCTGGACCTGCTACCTTGTCAAACAGCACCCGACCAAACTCCGTCGGATCACCAGGGCGAACCCCTATAAAATAAACGTGTATGTTTTTGGATCGAATACTGCGGCAAAGATCAACGAAACGCTGTTCAACACCGCTGGTTGAATCTGGTCGATTGGGATAATAGTTATAACTGTCCGTATCAAACCAATCTCCAGTGGTATTCGCTAACATGATGATGGCTTTGTAATTGGAGTTATCTGAACCAAAGTCCAACGGCAATTCGTTATCGCCCCAACCATTACTACCACGCATTTGCGGTGATAACGTTGCAGCAGCCCAACTGAGTGCGATGGTATAGTTCACGTTAAAACGCGTAGACATCTGATCGAGGCGTTCGTCAACCTTTTCAGTTTCGTTAGTCAGTGGCAATAATGGGGCATTTGGGCACCCCCTATCAGCTACAATCCAACGTGTATCAATGGCAAGAGTATCAGGGAAATCAGGGTTGGGTCCCTGCCAAGAAATAGGCGGCGCACCTGGACTACCATTTTCTGGCAAATCGTGACGGTAGTAGACGTTAAACTGTCCTGATGGGGGTTGATCCCAAAAGAAGTTTTCTCCGCGTCCTAAACCTCGATAAAGACACAGTAAGTTAGCAGCCCTATCAGGAAAACGCTCATCTGCCAGACTATTGACTTTCCCTGTACGAAACAGACTGCGCAGTTCACTAGGGTTAAGCGCTCCTGGAGCGGCCCAGCGAGTCAAACGACCAGAATCAGCAGCATCATAAACATTGACTGATTGACTATACGGTATTAGTGACATCCAGCGTTTAACATCGTCAAGGTTTTGATCGTTGCTGGTATTGATAAAATCTTTGGCAAATTGTTTGCCGATTCGCTTTAGAGCCGCTATGTCTGAGCCAGTTTCTGTAATTGTGTTGGGTAACATCATCGCCACTTCGGTCGGGCGAGACATCACTTCTACCGTAGAGAAGATGGTTTTGTCCTCGACTTTAGTGCCAAGCTCTGGGGCTTCAAATGAGGTAGTGACACTCACTTTGTAAGTGACTGCCCCATCACTGGTTTCGCCTTTCTGCACTCGCACGGTACTTAGATCGACTTGCTCAGCAAGACCAGAATCCAAACCCAAGTTTTGCCCGATGTAGTTTCTTGCCAGTGTGGTCAGGTCGCTATTTTTGCCCGTATTGCTGCTCGCCAATTCGGTATAACCCACTGCCATCGCAGCGGCATCGGTGGCACGCTTGAGCTGTGAAGCACTGTCGATCATCCGTGATGTATCAAAGCTATAGACACTTGCCAGCAACGCGCCAATAAATACCAAAACAGGAAATGGCATCGCAGAGCCAGACTCGCACTGGGTAAACTCAGCTAACTTAATTTGAAGTTGGTTGACCGTCACTCGGCCTTTCATACGCTCGCGCACAAACGAAGCAATAGACATCAATGCAGCACACTTTTATGGTGAATAATTGATGAAGATGATAAGCATTCTCAACAAAAAGCGTAGTCTACAATCATTAATATTCGTTAATAATTGTTTTAACGCATTGGCTTATCGAAGGATTTAGGCATAACGAGAAAAAGGGAACCTGGTTCCCTTTTATGTACGGTTTCACTTTTATGCTGGCAATATGTTAAGTCGCGTGACATTGCCACTAAGCATATCCGTTAGGCGTTTTGTAACGCGTCGAATTCAGGGATAGAGGTCATAGGTTGGTGGCCTTCATCAAGATGCACCACATCGACAAGATCCGCGTTAGAGACTTGATACGCTTGACCAAAACCTTTGACATACAAACCATGTTCGGTCGTGAATTGATACAGTTTAAAGTCTTTCATCTGGCTCACTTTACCGATGATGTCGCCAAAACGAGCATCAAGTTGAGTCAAGACACGTTGCCACAGCGGTGTGTCACGTTCAACTTGGTTAGCATGGGCAGCAAAAGTGAGGCGTTTACGCGCATAAAGCTGCTTAGAGTGACTCTCGTCTTCAATCATCATCATCGACAATTTGGGATTTTGTTTCAGGTTACGCGCATGTTGGGCGATTTCTGAAATCAGCACAAAGTAGCCCTGCTCGTTGAAAACAAACGGAGCATAACTCACGGTCGGTTCACCACTTTCATCAACCGTCGCCAGCTGTAATGTGCGGCATTGTTGACGAAATTCCACGATCTCCGGTTCTAAGCGAGTTTGTAGACGCTGCTGTTTTTCATTGGTATCCATAAATGTGTCCTTAATTATTCAAATCATTTTTTAATGCAACAAAGGCACTGACCTGCTCTGGCAGCAGTTTGCCCTGCTCGTCACGCCCCAAATACACTTTAAATACGCACTCCCCCGCCTGATTAAAAAAGCCAAAGTAGTGACTTTCTCTGCCCATAAACGGCTTGCTGACCAAAGCGATATTGTCGATAAGATCCAACTTGAGATGACCATGTAGCTGGCCTGGCTCACCAAGCAAATTGAAATAGCCCCGCGCATTTTTGCCCGCAGGCAATGGCGCTTTAATCTCAAAAATGGAACCACCGGAGTGCACGATAACGGTGACGGTTGTGTGCCAATCGGCGATGGTTTCCAGCAATGACTGAGCCAAAGTGCCAGGTAATACCGTCACCTGTTCGGGTAAATAACAGCGAAGAATTGCCAGTTCATTGGTATTGAGTGACTGGGCAATCTCGTGGGGTAATTGATGCGGTTGTTGCTCAAGTATGGCGTTAACTTGAACGGCCAAATCGTCCATAAAAGTACCTTAAAGGGCTGTAAAAACGGCCTGCGTAAACGGCACATGATGCCATTGCAGTGGATGATGGGAGCATAATGAATACGAGAAGCGTTCTCAATAAAACGCCCAGAGAGGACCATTAATATTCGTTAATGTATGGGAATCGACGTGTCACAGTTGGTGACATAAAGGGATGGATATTTGTTCAGATTTGAAGTTTCACTCCTGAAATATGGCTATTCTCCCAGCAAATCTACGCAAACATTTGCTTAAAAACCCCACCCATAGTAACTATTTATGCAGACACATTTTGAAAATAAACGTTTAAAATAAGCGCAATCTTGAGTATGATTCGCTGCCTGTTTGCATGAGGATGTAGGTTTATCCCTATTCTATCTCAGTAATGCAGTAGGAAAAGGAGATGCCAAAGAAGTCATGACGTTCACAACAATTATGAGCATGACTTTTCGCAAGCAGGCTATTGAACATTTCAAGGAGAACAAATGGAATTTTTAGAATCCTTCTTTGGGTTAGTTGGAGACTTGACATGGGGCGCGTCTCTAATCCCGTTTCTAGTAATATTTGGGTGTTTCTTCACCATCGTTACGGGCTTCGTTCAGTTCCGTTACTTTAAACGCATGTTCCGTGTGTTGAAGAAAACCAATCAGACAGACAATCATAAAGCCATTTCAGGCCGTGAGGCACTGCTCCTTTCTATCGGTGGTCGCGTTGGCGGCGGTAACATCGCTGGTGTAGCAGTCGCGATTACGTTAGGTGGTCCTGGCGCTGTATTCTGGATGTGGGCAATTGCCCTTGTCGGTATGGCAACCAGCCTTGTGGAATGTACTTTGGCGCAACTTTACAAACGTAGAGACGGTCACGAGTTTCGTGGCGGTGCTGCCCGTTCGATCATCCATGGTCTTGGTGAAAACTACCGCTGGCTAGCCACTGTTTATTCCGTGTGCTTGATTGCCTCTTTTGCTCTTGGCTTTAACGCTTTCCAAGGCAACACAGTGGCAGGCGCAGCGCAAGACAGTTTAGGCATTGATCGTATTTATACTGCGATTTTCCTAGCTGTGATTGTCTGCTTCATTATCTACGGCGGCATCAAACGTATCGCTAAATCTGCTGATATCGTTGTTCCTATTATGGCGGTGGGTTATGTTGCGATCGCGCTTGTGATTATTGTGATGAACATTACTCATATCCCTCATGTACTTGCTGATATTTTTGCCAACGCGTTTGGTTTCAAAACAGCGGTAAGTGGTGGTATGGGCGCAGCGATTGCACAAGGTTTACGTCGCGGCTTGTTCTCTAACGAAGCCGGTCTAGGTTCAGCACCAAACGTTGCTGCTACTGCTGACGTACCACACCCAGTAAGCCAAGGTATCGCACAGTCACTTTCAGTGTTTATCGATACTATGGTGGTGTGTTCATGTACCGCATTCATCATCCTACTTGGTAACGTCTATGTACCAGGTGCAGAAGGGATTGATGGTGTTGTTCTGACTCAGCAATCCATGGTAGGTCACCTAGGCAGTTGGGCACAATATTACCTAACAGCCGCCATTTTGTTGTTCTCATTCAGTTCTGTGGTTTACAACTACTACTTGGGTGAAAACGCGCTGACCTTCATGACGCAAAAAAGCTGGCCGGTTCATGCGTTACGCTTAGCCGTAGTTGCTATCGTATTCCTAGGTGCGATTGCACCGGGCGCGACAGCGGTATTCTTCTTCTCTGACCCACTAATGGGTGTTCTGGCGGTGATTAACTTGCTTGCTTTGATCATGCTGTTCCCAACAGCGATGCGTCTATTGCAAGACTACCGCAAACAGCTAAAAGAAGGTGTTGAAGAGCCGGTATTTAACCCAGAAGAGTTTGCTGACTTAGACATCGACCACACAGCGTGGAAGAGCTAAGCCGCTCGTTAACTTAGGTTGCTTGCCAATTCACTGCCCCATGAGGGAATTGGCAAAAGTGATAAAGACAATAAAGCCAGTCAAGTGACTGGCTTTATTTTTACGACAGAAAAACTCAGTGTTGCGCTGAGGTATCGCTCGGAGCCGCGGTTGGCGCTGGGCTTTTTTCTGCTGGAGCGGCACTGGCTTTAGGCGCAGTGTCAACTTTTGCGACAGGCTCTGCTTTAGGCGCAGCGGCTGCATCGACTTTTGGTGTAGCCGTTTTCGCGGGTTCGCTCACAACAGGTTTCACTGTTGTGGCCGCTGCTGGAGCAGCGGAGGCTGGCGTTGCAGCAGGTTTAACATCAGCAGCTTTGGCTGTCGCTGGTTGAGCGGCGGCGGGTTTCACTTCTGGTGCTTTGGCTTGCACAGCCGGTGTTACCTCTGGGTTTTTCACTTCTGCAGCTTTTGCTTCTACCGCTTTTGCTGGAGTCGCTTTCTTAGTGGCTTTTGCTTTCGCTTTTGGCGCAGCAGGCTTAGCCACTTTAGCTTGTGGCTGAACTTCCTTTTTGGCAGCTGGAGCCAACTCAGCTGTCGCTACTGACTTTACCGCAGTGGCTTCTGCTTTAGGCTTTACCGCTGTTGTTGGTTTTGCCTCCTCTTTCTTCGCTACGGTTTTAGGCGCAGCTTTAGGAGCAACAGATGTTGAATCCTCAGTCACACTGCTTAGCTGTTTATAGCTCCAAGCATTGAGTCCAGCTTGAAGGTCGGTAAAAGCACCAAACCAGTTTTCCTGTTGTGTCTTTAATGATTCCATTAAATTCAGTTGGTTATCAATCAACTTAGCAATCATATCTGGTGATGATTGACTGGTTTGAGCAATTTCCAACGCTTTACCTGTTCCTGCCACAATCGCATCAAAAGCACCGCTTTGACTGCTGGCTAGTCGTTCATAAGTCGCCTTCATCAAAGCTGCTAGGCTTGATTCGGTGGCTCCCCATTTGTCTGGCTGAGTAAACAGCAACATAGTGTAATTAGGAATAGAATCCAGCATTCCAGAAGTAAGCCAATCACTCCATGACTGGTTGGCAGAGGCCCCTACTGGATTGGCTGAAAAGAAATTGCTGATCTGTTTGACATAGGATTCTTGAAACTCAGTCCATTGTTCCACGGCTTGAGTCACGTTCATCCATTCACTTGTACTAGACGCCATATTTAATCTCCATTGTCGATTTTATTTGGGTTAGGAGCGCATTCCCCTAGCCCGAATAGTCATCTCACTCACGGTTCTCTGCTAACCTCTGTACCATGCTATAAACTGCTTTAATTTGTGGTGCATTGGCACTGAAGTAGTCACCGCTAGTTGGATTAGAAGGTATTGAATATCCCCAAAAATCCCAACATCCTTTCGGATTGTAGGGCTCTGTACTGGTCAATTTTTCTGATGGATGCACCTGTGGATAGAGCATAATCAGGTTATTTGCATCGGCAAAAGCGTTATAACCAGTACCATCATAATATTGGTCGCCAACGCCTTTAACAGTGGCTCCCTGTTCACAGCCATGAAACACCACGTGAACTGAACATGCCGTACCTTTTTGACATTGAGCAGGTATGTAGACATATCCAGTGTCATCCATGCTGGTAAATGGTTGATCTTTTATGAATTCTTTTTGATTAAAGGGCATTGCCTTAGCCTGTTCATTAACAGGGGCAGCCTTAAAAGATGGGTAGATTTGCGCCAATATATCCTCGGCTTGAGGAATATCGCAGTCGTTGATGTAAGGAGGCTTTGTCACCCCACACGCATTGTCTTGGTTATTTTCAGTGATAAACGCATGACCGGCAGCGACCTTTTTGACGTAGTTTATCTGATCGTCAGGCACACCCAATTTCTTGAAAAAGGCGTAGGTTTGGTCCATCACGATCGTGCTAACTGTATGATCTTCGGTGCCACTAAACAGATACAAACGTGCTTTTGTCACATCGCTCACCGGGTCAATTTGATGAGCTGAAGCGAGCTGATTGGTTTTTTTAATCAGTAGTGGGGTGTTAGGACCAACATCGGCAGTTAATGGATTCATGCAAGCGGTCATTGCATTGGTCAGTCGTGGGCCGGGATAGGATTGAGCACATAAATAAGGACCACCGGCCACAATTCCAGCCCCCACCATATTGGCAGAGTGAGCCATAAAGAATTGGCTGGTCATAAAGGCTCCAGACGAAAGTCCAGAGACCGAAGTGTTATCAATGTTTGCGCCTAACGCAGGCAAACTTTGCGATTGAGCACTACTCGTTTGAGCCCAAGAAGCGCCCATAAACAGCAATACTGTCGTTACTGCAGAACCTAAACGACACTTCCAAAAGCGACGGTTTTTCTTCATTTCCTTTTCTCACTCACCAAACCCTGATCCACAGGGCACGAGATGAAAACAAGGCTACGGTCTTCCTTTCGTTTTAGACGTGAGTCGGCTAAAAAGACGAGATTTTAAAATGAGAGACGACAATAGCCTCTACTGTTACCGCTCTATATCTCTATCTCTGCTTTTTCTCTGGCTTTTGTCTCATACGCTATGGGTGTTGCTTTACAAATACTTTGCCCACGGTTAGCTCTGTGACCCGAAAACAAAATACCAACAAACTGCCAAAGCGTCACCCGCACAAGTTATAACCTATGCTAGGTGTGTTTCAATTATCAAACTTTAGGGAGAAAGATCGATAAGGCCTTACCCTTAATGAGTATAGGTGAATTTATAATAAATCAATCTCAGTGCACTAAATTGCGTATTGAGATTGCATTTTAAAATAGATAAAAACGTTCATTTTCATAATGTTAAATTAATTTATTTTTTGAAAAAATTTCCGTTTTCACCACCAAACCTCTTCACTCGTTATAACAGCTTGCCTTCAACTGAGCGGAAGATCTGAGAGCTAAGGACAAAAATAGGAAAAAACGAGCGCCAGTGCGGCGCTCGTTTTTCAGGCAAAGTAACCGATGACTGACGCGTTTTAATGTTCTTCAAAACGCTCAGCTAACTGGCGAAACTCATCCACTTTTTTATTCATCACTTGACTAAATTGATGCACGGATTCGGTCGCCACGAGGTTTTGCTCTGCCGCAGAGGCAATCGAATGGATATGGGTATGCAGCTCACCGGTTAAGTGACGCTGATTTTGCGCCGAATTCGCCATAGAGGAGATGTTATGATGCAACTGCTCTAATAACACCGTCACTTGTTGCAGACGTTGTTCGCTTTCAAGGGCATCCGCGCTGCATGCAGCGGTCTGCTGTTGGCTACTTTCTATCTCACCGCGCCAATTCTCTATGGTATGGAGCATAGTGGTAATGCTGGATTCAATTTGCTGAGTCGCCTTTTGGGTGCGCGAAGAGAGTGCGCGAACTTCATCAGCAACAACGGCAAAACCGCGACCTTGCTCTCCTGCTCGCGCCGCCTCAATAGCCGCATTAAGAGCCAATAAGTTGGTTTGCTCAGCGATACCACCGATTTCATTCATCAGCGTACTGACTTGCTGCGCCTGATCATTCAACTTAATGGTGGTCTGCGTCGCACGCTGCGCTTGATCGGTCAGATGTTCCAGATTGCGATGGGTTTTATCAATGCTCTCTTTGGTGTTTTGGCACTCACGATTAACATCATCAATCAAGTGGTAAGCCTCATCCGCCCCTTGAGAGACGCTCTGTGCTGCCTGCTCCACCTCATTGGTAGCGGTCATCACACGCTTAATATCACGAGTTTGCTGACTCACTGCATCGTGCACTTGGGTCGCCGTTTCATTCAGTTCTGCAGACAATTTATACAGGGGCTTAGCGGAATCGACAAAACGTCCGAGCACCGTCCGAATCTTGGCCGAAGCCATCTTAAGGTGATAGTCAGCGTAAGAGAATGGATCGTCTCCTGAGTAGATCAGCCGACTTAAACTGTCGTATTGGCTACGCAGACGCAACAGTTGTTTGGGCGTATCTACCAACTCTTGACGAAAGAACAGTACGATTGAGGCCAGTGGCAGTAAGCTTAAAGCCCAATGGAGCAAATCACTTTCCAACCAAATGTGGACTGAGAGCGGCACCAATAGCGCGATTAATAGCAGCACATAACGCAACGTCGCATTGATACGCAACGACGGATGACGTTTGCCCTGCTCAATCGCGCACAAATCGCGATACGCCTTGGCCGCAGTATTAACCCAGCTGCGCTGCGCCTTAACGCGTACCGATTGATACCCGGACATTTTGCCGTTTTCATAAATCGGCGTGACGTAGGCATCGACCCAGTAATACCCACCGCTTTTGGTGCGATTCTTCACAATACCACGCCACGGATGGCCTTTTTTAAGATGCTCCCACATGTCGGCAAACGCCGCTTTAGGCATGTCTTTATGGCGCACAATATTGTGATTGTGGCCGAGCAGCTCTTCTGGGAAAAAACCTGCAATCCGGCAGAACGTGTCGTTGCAATAGGTGATCACACCACGTAGATCGGTGGTTGACACCAATTGTTCGCCTTCGGCTACCGGAACTTCTTGATCAATATAGGTGTTATTATTGGCCGACATTACTTATCCAGTTGTGTTGATTCCGCCCTTATTGCTAATAACCATAGTTCAATTTGCTACTAACGGATAAGCGTGAGCGTGCTTAATCCAATGAAGTGCGAACTAAAACAAAAAATCCCGAACAATTCGGGACTTCTTCGCAATTCAATTAGTGAGTGATTTATAACTGGCTTATGAACACGGCAAATAAAGGGCACTGCGAATAAAGGACACAAATACTAACTTACCCTTCATCAACAATAAACAGTAATTCAACACGGCGATTACATGCTCGACCAGTAGAGGTCTTATTGGTGCACTCAGGAAGGTATTCGCCATAGCCTCGAGTATAAATTGAGTCCTTTGGCACCTGCATTTGCCTTAGCATACGTTCAATAGATTTAGCACGGCGCTCAGATAAGCTGTCGTTTAAGCGATAAGTGCCCGTGGTATCCGTGTGACCATTGACCACAATAGTGATGGCCGGATGGTGAGCTAGGAAATAGCTTAAATTGGTCATCCATGGATATGAGGCCGGAGCCACTTTATCTGAGTTGGTGTGAAAGCGAATGGTATCTTCCACATACACCATCATCGATTTGCCTGGAATGACCTGATAATCAATGCCTTGATTAGAAAGAAACTGTACCAACTGTGCGTAGTTGCTGCGAATAACAGGCGTGCTGTTTGCTGGCGAATCGGATTTCACCACACCCCAATCGGGATTACGCACCAAAACGTCGTCTTTGGGCGCTACATCAAGCTTATTGTTTCCCCCCAAGAGTTTATCAAACGTTCCGCTACTGCTACACGCACTTAAAAACAGAGTGAGGAAAAGGGATACATACTTCATCGAACTCATCGCTCATTGATGGATAACATTGTTTATATCGGCGAAACTTAAAAAACTTTATGAAAAATGATCGAATTATCAATCAGTACTGTGGAATTTGACACATTTATTCCCTTTACACTGAGTTGGCAATCATTACACTGCTACTCAAATTTAGCCAATTTTATGCAAACTGGCGAATCTTATACCCCTTTTTGAATGAGTGATTACCTTATGTCTAAAATCTTGCTCCCGCTTATCATTCTTGTGTTGGCGGCGTTTTTCATTTATCGCACGTGGAATAACCATAAACTTGCTGAAGAGAACTTTGCCAAGGGTCAGGCATTCTTAGCAGAAAATGCCAAGAAAGAAGGGATAGTCACGACCGCAAGTGGTTTGCAATACGAAGTGCTGCAACCGGGCACTGGCACTGAACATCCTAAAGCCACAAGCAAGGTGAAAGTACACTACGAAGGAAAACTGCTCGACGGCACTGTCTTTGACAGCTCTTACAAACGTAATGAACCGATTGTGTTTGGCCTAAACCAAGTGATTAAAGGCTGGACTGAAGGCGTGCAGTTGATGGTCGTGGGTGAAAAAACACGTTTTTATATTCCAAGTAACTTGGCGTACGGCAAAACAGGCAGTGGTCCGATTCCACCAGCCGCAACCCTGATTTTTGATGTTGAGTTACTCGATATTCAATAAGCTCACGTAACTCTCAATCAGATAACCTATGAAAAGGGGCACTAATCAGTGCCCCTTGCTATTGGTGTTCTTCTCGCATCACTAGGCTGGAAATGGGTGAAATTCTAACCCCTTATCCGTCACCATGACACAATCCATCCCGCCAGCATGAGCGGCTTGCATACCCAATAAGGTATCTTCAAATACCACACATTGTGCTGGAGTTAGCTTAAGCTCTTGGCAAGCTTGCAAAAAGGTATCTGGATTTGGCTTATGATTAACCACATCGGTTGCGGTCACTAACGCATCCAATTTCGGTAATAGCCCCGTGCGAGTCAGCAATTGGGTCGCCATACCACGTTGACTGCCCGTTCCTACCGCGATTTTCTTTTTGCCAAGAAAGCGGTTAAGCACTTCATTAGTGACGGGAATCAAATCGCCTTGGTCGCTTAATTCGGTGAAGATACGCATCTTGTTTTCTGACACCGTTTTGGCATCCAGACTCAAGCCGTAACGTTGGTTAATCTCATGGACGATTTTGAAGCTGGGCATTCCCCCCATGCTATGCAGCCACGCACCATCAAAAGGGAAATTGAACTGCTCTGCAGTGATTTTCCAAGTCGCAACATGGGCTGGCATGGTGTCAATCAAGGTTCCATCCATATCAAAGATCAGTCCTTGATAACGTTCAAAATCAATACTCATTAACACAATTACCTTATAACAGCTGACGAGGGCTTCATCATTACACGAACAAAACGGGGATTCAACAATCCCGACTGCCCTACCCCTACAGCCCTAATAAGGTTTGAAAAGAAAACGGGGACGAACAAAACAAAAGCAGCCATCACAATCACACCGGCGATCCATTTGCCTAGTGTGGTGCGTATGACTGCTTACGAAATCGGTGCGGTTAAAAGGGGTATTAATGTACGGCTTGTGCCAGCGCCTTTGGTGTTTCCCAGGTATAAATAAACTCGGGGATAGTGCCACCGCAAGGTGAATGCCATTGACGCTCTAACTGATGAATACCACCAATGTGATCATAAAAATCCACTGCTTGGTAGTTCTTTTCCATCACTTCAATGTACACACCGGAATCAGGGAAGTAGTGATCCACCCATTTCAGCGCTTCTTGAATGAGCTGTTTACCAATACCACGTCCACGATGCTCAGGTGCAACGTGCAGCGATTCGATAATCGTGCCTTTTTCAAAATCGTGATTACCAAACACACAGATAAAACCAAGCAATACGCCGTGCTCTTCTGCGAGCACTATGTGTTGGTTAAAAGGGGGATTGGTTAAGCGGGTTTGCCAGATTAACAAACGGTCTTCTAGCACTTCGTGTTCAAGGTACTCTTGTCCGAGTATGCCTTGATAATGGGTCTGCCAGCTTAATGCATGAAGCTCAGCAATCCGTTCATAATCTCGGTATTCAGCTGCTCTAATATCCATTTAATGTTCCTTAAAACGTCCTGTAAGGATTAAAACCAGACTCCATACTATTCAATAAATCGCAAAATGCAAAACTAACCGTCAAATAAACTTAGATCAAAGTTGATAAAAAGTGAGATTCACTATCACAGTAAATATTTACGAAAGATTATCCTAATATTTCACGCCCATTTCCTGCACCTAGTTTGATAGCGTAGCACGAAGAATAAGCTGTTGATTTGCCAGAATTGATCCCCCGTTATATGCAAAAAAGCGGAGCGGGACGCGGGCAGCCATCGCCACCAATAAAAAAGTAGAACCTCAGCTGCCACTGAACGTTCTACTTTTTATTGTTCCATTTTCAGCGAAACCGTTCGCGTCTAACCTACTTTGATTAGGCTATTTAAGATCGCCAAACCGCTCTAGATAGAGAACCGTTGCTGCCGTGCGCGATGGCACTTGCAGCTTTTTCAGCAGGCTCTTCATATGCACTTTGACCGTCGATTCAGAAATAAACAGGCGGTCGGCAATTTGCTTATTACGAAACCCTTTGGCGACTTCACTGAGAATCTGTGTTTCGCGGTCAGTCAGTAGGTCAAAAACATCACGGCGATCACGACGCTTACTCAAATAATTAAGCACGGTGTCGCTGTACGCTTTTGTCCCCGTCGCCGCATCTTTAAGTAACTCAACCAATTGTTCTGGTTCAGTATCTTTCAACAAATAGCCATCCGCACCGACTTTGACCAAGGCTTCAATGTCAGCGGCGTTATCTGACACCGTCAGAATAACGATCGTCGAAGTACATCCATTCGCTCGCAATACCTTGAGAGTATCCAGCCCTGATTTGCCTTTCATATTGAGGTCTAGCAGAATCATATCAGGCTCGTCTTTCTCCACCATTTCAATGGCTTCGTCACCACTGCTGGCTTCTGCGATAACATCAAACTCGGGTTCAATGCTGAGTAGCTGTTGAATGCCTCGGCGCATTAACGGATGATCATCTACCAGCATTACTCTACATTTGGTCAAGGGTATTCTCCTTTTCTAATTGGTACGTTATCGTCACTTTACAACCTTCATTCGGTTTGGACTCAATGAGCAAATTCCCGCCTAAACGCTGTGCTCGCTCGTGCATGATGTTCATGCCGTAGTGATTTTTCTGTGACACTGCTTCTGCAAAACCGATCCCATCGTCTTTCACGTAAGCGACCACCTGCCCCTCTTTCTCTGCGCAATAAATCACAATGCGGTCTGCGCGAGCGTGTTTAATGGCATTAATGGTCGCTTCCCTAATTAACTGTAGTAGATGCACTTGTTGATGAGCATCGATGTCCAGAGAGGAAAGCTGATTGACCAAGACAATTTCCGCACTGGTTTGTGAATCAAGCTGCTCGGTCATCTCCTTTAACGCTTGACCAAAATTGGTCTCTTTCAACGTTAAACGGAAAGTGGTTAGCAGCTCCCTTAACTGTTTGTAAGCGTTAGATAATCCCGTATCAATATCGGCAATCACCACCCCTGTTTTATCTTGCACACTCGGATCATCGATACTGGCCATCACACGTTTAAGCAAAGTAATCTGAATCTTCAAATACGATAACGACTGAGCTAATGAGTCATGCAATTCGCGCGCTATCGTGGCGCGCTCTTCGAGCAATAACAGTTGCTCTTGCTGCTTTTGATAGCGGTTATAGTAAATACCGCGCGACAATACTCGGCAGAAACTGTTAATCAATGAGCGATCAGGACAGGGTAACCCCTCTTTCCAACGCAATTTGCCAAGCACTTCACCATCAACGGTTAGATCCGCTTCATTAGGATAGCTATCGCACTCCTTACCATCATGCAGCTTTATTCCATCAACCCCGGCATCGGCAATCTCCATTTCCACTGACACAATGCCTTCAATGGTAGAGAAGTGATGGACAATCGCTTGAAAGTTTTCCAATTTAATTCGTGAGCTAGAGAGCTCTTGCGACGATTGGTAAAGGATTTGCAACGACTGATTGGCCTGCCTCAGACGTCGCGTTTTTTCATCCACTGCCAATTCCAACCCGCGATATAACTTACCTAGCTCGCTCGCCATGCTGTTAAAGGTTTCCGCTAATATCCCCAACTCGTTGGGGAAATTAGATTCGATTTTGATATCGAAAGAGCCGAACTTTACCTCTTCACTGGCTTTCATCAACAAACGCAGCGGATGAACAACGTATTTGCGCATGTAACGTACGACTATCAATGAGCTGAGCAAAATACCACCTAAGCAAAACCCACCAACCGCTGCCAAGGTGCGCAGTTTCTTCTCATTAAACTGCTGTAAATGCAGAACAAAGCTGTCTATTTGTCCTGCATAGGGTTCCAACAATCGCTGCGCCTCATCGCTTTCTTTACTGATCACTAGGCCTTTGACACTTTTCCAAACCATGATCAGTTGATGGTATTCATCGCGCAGTTCAGGCGGTGAATTCCACGTATCCACTGACCGTAGCGCAGGTCCATATAAAGAGCGCTCAAATTCACGGATGTGCTGCAATGTCATGCCGTTGTTGTCTTTTAAATCGACAACCAGTCGATACGCTTGCATACGCATCGACCCTGCCACATTGATAGACTCAGCATCCGTCAAAGATGAGGATAGGGTGATCACTGCAAATAAGATGATCAAAAGTCCGAAACCGATCACCCACGACATCGCCTTAGCAACAAAGTTAGTCACTGGCTTTGGCTTATTGAGCGCACTCGACAACTTCAACTCTCCTTGAAATTCTATCCCTTTCGTTGCTGTTTCATCTCATTAACCAGTCGACCTGCGATAAGCCAAGTTCCCGACCAATCCTAACGTTAATTACTTAGCGTTAATCCTAAGGGGTTATATAAAGAAATAGGCTATAAAACGGTTTTTGTGTATAACAAGCCGCTGTTTTCTGATTAAAAAGTGTGAATCTCGCGCAAATATCGGTAATACATCACCTTTTAGATCTCACAAACCACCTCGTGATATTTGAAAAATGGAGTGTAAAAACAAAAAAAATGAGCCAGCATTGCTGACTCATCGTGTATTAAATTACCTATTATTGACCACCAGACTAAGGTGCCATATCCACTTCGGTGGGCAAGTAGTGTTGCGCGGTTAAATGGCATTTTTCGGGCAGCACAGTACCAATTGAAATAGAGGACCAAGTACCCGAAATAACACCGATAAACATCGCGGTGGCGAAGCCTTCTAATGAAGCGCCGCCCATTAGCCATAATGCCGCGATAGTGATCAAGGTAGTGCCCGATGTCACCATAGTTCGAGAGAAGGTCGCCATCACGGCCTGATCGTTGATTTCCGGCGTCGGAGTATTACGTTTCGCCAAAAGCAGTTCACGAATACGGTCAGCGATGATGATGGAGTCGTTTAGGGAATAACCCAAAATCGCTAGCACGGCAGCCAATGTGGTGAGGTTAAACTCCATTTGAGTGGCAGCAAAGAAACCGAGCACCAATACCACATCGTGGAACAAGGCTAAGATTGCGCCACTGGCTAGGCGCCATTCGAAGCGAAAACAGAGATAGCCTAAAATACACAAGGTTGAAATCAGCAGCGCTAAGCCCCCTTGGTTGACCATATCGTCACCCACTTGTGAGCCCACCATGCTATTGCTGATCACCTGTACGTTTTTCGCAACAGGGCTTAGCAAACTCGCCATATCGGGAGTCTGTTGCTTGTCACCAGCGGCATAACGAATCAACCAACGCCCTTCACCGCCTGATGGCGTCACCGACGTTCCTTCACCTAACACCGGCGTTAATACATTGAGTAACTGGTGACTATCAACCGAGGAATCGACGGTCACTTCCGTCACCATACCGCCGGTAAAATCCAAACCAAGATTGAGCCCTTTGACGGCAAAAACCCCCAAGGACAAGACGATTAACGCGATCGAAACATACGAGGTAATGTAACGAATGCGACGGATATGTGTTGTAAAAAATGCTTTCATGATTAAACCCTCACATCACGACGTGTATCTCGACCCCAAATGAGGTTAACGAGTGCTCTTGAAGCAAATACCCCAGTAAACATACTGGTCATCAGACCCAAACCAAGAGTTAAAGCAAACCCTTGAATTGGCCCATTACCGATGGAGTACAGCACCACGGCAGTGATCATGGTGGTAAAGTTAGCGTCCCAAATGGTCGCAAATGCACTGCTAAAACCTTGATCTATGGCTTGAGCAAACGAACGGCCTTCACGCAACTTGTCGCGAATACGTTCAAAAATCAGCACGTTGGTATCCACAGCCATCCCGACAGTCAGAACCAACCCCGCAATCCCGGGTAGGGTCAATACTGCCCCTGGCAACAGAGCAATCAAGCCAAGCAAACAGAGCATATTGGCAATGAGGGCAATATTCGCTACCCAACCTAAACGTCGATACCAGAGCGCCATGAAGGTTAAAGTTAAGCCCATTCCCAAGGCCAGTGCAGCAAAGCCATTACTGATGTTTTCTGCACCAAGCGAAGCCCCAATGGTGCGCTCTTCAATGATGGTGACAGGAGCCGTCAGTGAACCGGCACGCAGTAGCAGTGCCAGTTGCTGTGCTTCATCACTAGAACCTGCGCCAGTAATACGGAACTGACTGCCAAGCTGAGATTGAATGGTGGCAACGCTAATCACACGTTCGCTGCGCACCGTCTCGCCACGTGAGTTGGTCTTATATTCACGGTAGACAGTCGCCATCGGCTTGCCGATGTGGGAAGAAGAGAAACGACTCATCGCTTCACCACCGGAGTGATCCAGAGAAATGTTCACCTCTGACATGCCCATGTTATCTAGCCCAGCTTGAGCATTGATGATGTGATCACCCGTCAGAACCGGTTGGCGAGCCAGCGGCACTGAACGTCCCTGCTTATCAGCAAGCGTGAACGTATCGTAGCTAGAACCATCGCTGACGACTTCATAAAATGCCAAACTCGCCGTGGCACCAATCACTTTCTTCGCTTGTGCTGGATCTTGCACACCTGGCAATTCGATACGAATGCTGTGTTCACCTTGACGCTGTACAAGAGCTTCAGTGATCCCAAGCTCGGCAATACGATCACGCATGATCTTAAGGTTTTGTTTTAACGTACTTTGTTGGAAAGTCTGTTTATTCTGCTCGGTTGGCGTAATAGTCAAGGTATCGGAGCTTCGCACCACATTCCAACCTGAATAGTTTTGGGAAACGAATTGGTTAACCGCATCGAGTGCCTTATCGGTATGACTGATGACCTCAAGTCCTTGATTAGGCTGAGATGAAACGCGCACTTGGCGCAGGTGCTGCTGACGTAAGGTGGCACGAATATCGTCGGCTAGCGCATCACGTTGTTCGTCAAAGGCTTTGTTTACATCGACATTAAGTAGGAACTGAACCCCACCACGCAGATCAAGTCCCAGCTTGATCGGCTCAAAACCTAGCTTGGCAAACCATGCAGGTGCAACCGATAAGTAAGAAAAGGTGATGTTATCGTTTTTATCCAGCACTTGATCCAATGCTTTTCTTGCTAGGGTTTGTTGGGTTTCGTCGGTAAACAAGATCGACTGCTTACTGCCTTGCGAAGAAATTTGCTCTGCCGGAATACCCTGTGAAGCGAGGAAGTTTTTCATCGCTACTACGTCATTGAGACGAGCACTTTTTTGCGCATATTCAATTTGGATTGAAGGCTGCTCACCGTACCAAGTTGGAATAGCACTTAACGCTAACACCACAACTGTTACGATCAACACCAGATATTTCCATGCGGAATAGTGGTTTAAGACACGTTTGGTGCCTGAAGATGCTTTTTTCATATTGTTCTCCTCAGCGTCATCAACGATGCGCCGAGTCAGTAATAACTCAAAGTGACAATGTCACTTAAACCAGTAATAAAATGGGGTTACTGACAATTAAGAGAACTGCGCATTAAGTGCGACGTAGAGGGCATTACTCTCTTTCCATCCCGATAAGCGATGGTCAGAAAAGCCATGTTGATAGGGAGTTTGTGGCAATCGTATGGCAACAAACGAGCTGCTTGGCGTCTCAGCAATCAACCAAACCAGTGAATCTAACTCACTAAAACCAAGTGGCTCATTGTTATCATCGGTATTGTCATTGGTTGCAGAGCGCAAGCCCAATGTCCAACGTCCTTGATGAATAACTGCCTCAGATGAGGGGCCAGCATTTTGAGTCGAATGAGGGACAGAATGAGAGCGGTTGAGAACTTTGCCATGAATGTCATGAGCAACTGCGTCATGAGAAACAGCAAGTGCTGGAACATAGGTGTAAGCCGTATTTAACTCGACAGCAGTCCACTTCTGCACTGGCAAAAGCAGTGCTAGCAAGGAGAGCAATAAGAGAGAATACCAACGCGACAACATAGACACCTATGGAACAAGAAGAGGCATCAGTGTAATGACCAATGCCCCACTCCACAAGCAAAACTTCTGTTAAGGTTTGGCGTCATCAGGGCCGAATACAGTAGCGTTTTGCGCATTGAGATAAATCTTATTGATTCGCTTCATCCCGCCACAATACACAAAGTAGACATCTTCTTTGCTGAAATTCACTGAGCGAACCCAACCACCAGTTTCCATAAAATCATCCGGCTTACAACGTTGCTGCTGCAGCAGTTGATCCGTGGTTTTAATGAATGTCTCTTGGTATTTGCCAATATCATCGGATTTATCTATGTAGCCTAACAGGGTTTTCCGGCGCTCATCGGCACTGATTTCAGGCTTTTTGGTCACTAAGCCGTCAAGAGGAATCCATTGGGCTGTGGCTGGCTGATTCTCTTGGTAAACAAAATACTCGGTGATTCTTCCCCAGCCATGCTTTTTCTCTAAAAGGTGAACCTGGTCGCCACGATACATTGAGCCTTCAATAAACGCATTGACGTCAGGTTTACTGCGAACCGGCAAAGTAGCCTCGTCCACGTAGTAATCCATGATATCGGGGTTTTGAATATCCATTTGCGCTTGATTAACTTGTGGGTCGACATTTTTCTCTTCCGCAGGTTTGGGACCAAAGGTCACATACATGTCAAAAATCGAACCATGCATCGGCGCGTAATAGAACATATAGTAGCCAGCACCAGCACCTACTATGCCCAAAAGTAATAACACTGGCATGATTAACTTTTTCATCCCCACGAGCTCCTTACGCTGTTCTGAGGAAAAACTAACTATAAGTATTGGTCAGAGTTGCGTAACTGTCTAAAAATGCATCATAACCCTAAGCAAATTAACGCTTTTTTGTGAAGTGTCTCGGTTATATCACTGGCTAATATGCACCTTATAGACTATTATTTGTGCCAGAAGAAGTAGGGTTATTCGGCTTAAGTTTACATTGTAAATAATCGCTTTTTCTCTTTGGTAACAACAGGATTTCCCGATTGAAACTTGGATTCATACTCCCTAGAGTGGGCACAAAGATCAGCTACTTAGCCGTAAAAACGATAGCCACCCTGCTATTATGTTAATTTTTTGTCAGAAGCGGCTTAGCGTATTCATTTCTTTGAGGTCAAACACGTTAAAGCGCGTATAAACGGCTTATGAATCTTTCGGTTTATGATTCACCTGACAAAAAAGTAGGTCATAGTGTCTTCTGATAAATTACAAATATCATCTGATAGAGTAAAAAACGTCGCCCAGTTTTTTTTCATCTGGGGAGTGTTGAGCCTAGTGCCTGTGCTCTATTTCTATCTTCAATATCGCGACGTCAATAATAAAATCTACAGTTTGGTACAACAGGAACGTGGGATTAACTTGGAGTTTGGTAAACAGGAAATCATCTCCACTAGCCGAGATATGCTCAAAAGCTTCCATGTTCTCTCAAGCAGCATTGTCCTACAAAACGCGGTTATCGCCCCGAATGAGCTCAATTCAGCCGTGTTGCAAGATTTTTGGCGTTCCGTTTTATATGCACAAGGATTACTATCAAGGCTGCGTTTAGTAAATCTACAAGGCCAAGAGTTGGTCGATGTGTTCAACAATAATAGTAATGTGTCCAGCACACCGCTTAACCGCCTACCCAACATCGCTAATTCCGCACTATTTGACCGGGCAAAACTCACGCAAGATGACAGCATGAGTATCTTTATCGTTGATGGCAAAGAGGACAACGCAACCCTCTCGTCAACCAGCCCTGTACGCTTTGTAACGCCGCTAGTAGTCAATGGCCAACGACGTGCCTATTTTATCGCGGATATGAATATCGATTATATCTATGACAAAGTCATCAATGCCAACCCAGTCAACAAACCTGAGCTCGTTGATTCAAAGGGAAATTATCTAATTAGTTCCACCCACGCAGGGCGATTAGAGTCTGAAGGTGCCAAACAACCAGCCGATAGTTTTGCTAAATTGCAACCGGCGATTTGGCAGGAAATCCAATCGATGGGCTCCGGTGCCTTTAAATCCACCTCAGGCTGGATAAGTTTTGTCAAAGTGCCACTGCATATGGTGGATGGCGCGCTAAATGATATCTATCTAATTGATACTATAGGAAATGGCGATATTGCCCAGGCGGAGCGTAACCGTTACTCTACCCTCACTTTTCAATTGGCAGCGATTCTCTCCATTCTGGCTCTGCTCTCGATCGTATTTCTCAATTGGAACCGTAAGCACGTCAAAAATACCCTCGAGAGTAAGCTGGCTCTTGCCGCCATGGAAGGAATGTCGGCGATCATCATCACTGACAAAAACAATAAGATCATCAAAGTTAACTCGCAATTTTCTCGTTTAAGTGGTTACCAATTAGATGAAGTGCGTGGGCAGACCCCGTCTCTGTTTGCTTCGGGTAAACACAATGCAGAGTTTTATCAGAAAATGTGGCAAGACTTGCAAACCGTTGGGGTCTGGGAAGGTGAGATTGTTAACCGCCGCAAGGATGGCCGCTTACTAACCGAGATTTTGCGTATTCAAGCCATTACTGATGATAACCATGTTATTCAGTTTTATGTGGCCTCTTTTGTGGATATCACTGAACGGAAAATTTTGGAAAATCGCCTCCGTGAACAGAGTGAAAAAGACGCCCTCACCGACATACCAAACCGCCGCAAATTCGACCGAATTTTCCGCGGGGAGTGTTATGAAATTCAACGCTATCCAAAACAAAAACACTCCTGTTTTGCTATTTGTGATATCGACCATTTCAAAGCGATTAATGATACTAAAGGTCACGCCTACGGTGACCACGTTATTCGCTCGGTCGCCCAAACGCTAAAAGAAGGGTTACGCGAGTCTGATTTTCTTGCCCGTATCGGCGGTGAAGAGTTTGCGGTTATTTTGCCGCACACTTCTATGGGGGAAGCTCAGACAGTTCTGGAACGTTTACGACTAGCGATATACGACAAACACCATAAGCAAGTGACAATCAGTATTGGCTTTACTAATGTCTCGGCGATTGCCGAAGATGTTTATCAACGTGCTGATATGGCGCTCTATGAGGCGAAAGCATGTGGACGCAATAAAGTGAATTTCCTGACAAGCCAAGAACACGTTGATTTGGTCTAGCAAGGTTCGATTTGAGCTATTCCAGTAAAAACGTATCCAGGGAAAAGTGCCCAGTAAAAAAGCCTTGCAGTGCAAGGCTTTTATCATATGTCAGATATTCAGTTCTATTGGTTTAATTGACGAAGATTGGCGCAGTTTTGGCTCAAATCACCGTTTAGCGCGTTAATCAAATTATCAACGGCACATTGAGCCATCGCATAGCGAGTTTCATGTGTCGCAGAGCCAATGTGAGGAAACAGCACGACGTTATCAAGGCCAATCAGTTCGCTGGAACTTGGCAGAGGTTCTTTCTCATACACATCCAGACCTGCCCCTTTGATGACATTATGCTTTAACGCTTCAATAAGAGCCGCTTCATCCACGGTTTTACCACGACCACCGTTAATAAAAAAGGCGCTCGATTTCATTTTGGCAAACGCTTCTTTATTGAAAAGCTTATCGGTTTGTTCAGTATATGGGAGAACTGAGCAGATAAAATCTGAGGTTTCAATCAGTTCCTCAAAAGAGACTTTTTTCGCGCCAAACTCTTGTTCAGCCTGAGGTTTTGCACTGGTGTTATAGTATTGGATATTCATACCAAAACCATGATGACCGCGACGAGCAACTGCACTGCCTATTCTTCCCATGCCTAAAATGCCCAGCGTTTTACCATGCACATTCGAT
Source organism: Vibrio porteresiae DSM 19223 (assembly GCF_024347055.1). NCBI lineage: Bacteria > Pseudomonadati > Pseudomonadota > Gammaproteobacteria > Vibrionales > Vibrionaceae > Vibrio > Vibrio porteresiae. The sequence continues at coordinate 584,686 of NZ_AP024896.1, read as the reverse complement.
CCGAACTGCTCAACACCGACACTCTTGGTCCATTCGCCTTGACGAACAAAACGGTCAAGCTCAATGGCGCGGCGAGCCGTACATAAAATAAGTGTAAAGATGGTATCTGCTGTGGTTTCGGTTAAGACCGTAGGCGTATGCATAACAGGAATAGAACGAGCACTGAGATAATCGAGATCAAAGGCATCGGTACCGACTGAAATGGTCGAAATCGCTTTCAACTGGGTAGCGCTATCTAATTGCTGAGCCCCCAGCGGTAATCCCGCACCAATAAGACCATCAGCGGTGGATAGCTCAGTGAGAAAATCCACTTGATTAGCATTTTTTAAATCAGCAAATTCAATAACATCAAATGCATCACGTAAACGGGCGAGTTCAGCCTCTGGCAATGTGCGATATAGGATAACCTTCTTTTTCATACCAACTCCTGGAGAGATGAGTTTCAACGTAGGATGAGCTTCCCATCGCAAGCACACAGCTTAATCGGATGGGAAAAATATGGGAATCGGTACGATAAACCGCATCCCATTTCAGCAGGCGTTGGGAGAGAATAAAAGATCTTATACGAATAAAATATCGACGCGGTCACTCTTTGTCCATAAAGGAGAACCATGATTACATGATTACATGATTAATGTGTCGTTAAGCATGTCGTGAGGCAACCGAATTACGAATGATCAGCTCGCAATTGAGATCCAAATCTTGCGACTGCTGTTGCTCGCCAATCAGATAGAGGATGCCTTTTTGCAGCATACGATCAAATGGAATCGACACGGTAGTTAAGGTCGGCGTCACGTAGTTACTCATCGAAATATTATCGAAGCCGGCAATCGAGACATCCTCAGGAATTTTATAGCCCATTTCGTAAAGCGCTTTCATCGCGCCAAACGCCATCTCATCGTTGCCCGCCAAAATCGCGCTCACTTGCTGACCTTGAGCAAAGAGTTGCTTGGTGGCTTGATAACCGCCCTCTGGTAGCCAGTGACCGGCACTAACCCAATCTTCGCGGTAGGCAATGTGATGTTTTGCTAACACATCGCGATAGGCAGCAAAACGGCACTCACCAGAAGCCGAGCCTTCGACACCTTGGATAAAACCGATCTCTTTATGGCCTTGGCTAATGATGTATTCCATCATTTGCACCGCCGATTGATAGTGATCGGTAACAAACGCGCATTCTGGATGTGAGGTTTGATGACGGTTAATAACAACGATCGGTGTTTCAGAGGATTCAATGATATCCGCCATCTCATCTTCGTTAAGAAAGGATGGATAAACCACGATACCAGCGCACTTCATATCAAGCAGGAAATTGATCGCATCACGCTCTTCTTGTGCAGAGTGCTTACCATCAGCAAGAATCAGTTGATAACCATTTCGTTCACTGAACGATGCGGCGTTGTACACGATAGTAGAGAAATAAGGTCCGTTATACAAAACGTTAGTCATAACGAAACCAATGTAACTGGTCTTTTTGGTTGCTAATTGACGCGCCAGCAAATTAGGGCGATAGCCTGTCTCTTCAATCGCCTTATACACAGCCTGTTTCGCTTGCTCACTAACCACCGCATTGCCGCTTAGAATTCGCGACACGGTAGATTTAGAAACCCCCGCCTTTTTGGCAACGTCTAACATAGTAACCATAATAATTCTCTAGCCTAGTTATCGTGTTAAAGATAGTGAGCCAGCAACTAGCTGGCTCACAAAGGCGACAATATTAGAGTTTCTCACCATTGGTCGCAATCACATCTTGATACCAATAAAATGATTTTTTCTTAGCACGTGCTAATGTCCCTGTATTGTCATCGTGTTTATCGACATAGATAAACCCGTAGCGTTTTTTCATTTCCCCTGTTGTAAAGGAAACCAAATCGATACACCCCCAAGGGGTGTAGCCCATCAGATCAACGCCATCAATGCTGATCGCTTTGCCCATCTCTTCAATATGAGAGCGTAGGTAATCGATACGATAGTCGTCGTTGATTTCTCCGTTTTCTTCCACTTTATCGACCGCGCCAAAGCCATTTTCCACGATAAAGAGTGGCACTTCGTAACGCTCGTACAATGTCGCTAGGACATAGCGCAGACCCACAGGGTCAATCTGCCATCCCCAATCACTGGCTTTAAGGTAAGGGTTTTTCACTGAGTGAGCACCACTGCCATCCACACTGTTACTGTCGTTGTTTGTGATTGCAGAGTTGACGGTATTTGACATGTAGTAGCTAAAACCAAGGTAATCCGACTTACCCTCTTTTAGCACCGCTTCATCGTCCTCTTCCATTACAATCGTGTACCCTTTGCGCTGCCACTCTTTTTTGGCATAGCTTGGATAATGGCCTTTCACCATCACATCAGAGAAGTAGAAACGATCATGCATCGACTCTTGGGCGAGCATCACATCATCAGGATTCGATGAGTAAGGATAATAAGGCACCATAGAGCACATACAACCCACCAGCAGATTCGGATTCAGCGCATGGGCTTGTTTCACCACTTTCGCTGCCGCAACAAACTGGTGATGCACCGCTTGATACATGGCTTCTTCAGGACGTTCTTGTTCTGACAACACGATACCAGAGCAGGTCCAGCCAAAAATATCAGGATGGGTGTGTTTCTGGTTGTTGATCTCATTGAAGGTCATCCAGTACTTCACTTTGTGCTGATAGCGTTCAATGACGGTCATGGCGTATTTAACAAAAAGATCCACCACTTTACGGTTTAACCAACCGCCATACTCTTTGGCAAGATGGTATGGCATTTCAAAGTGACTCAGCGTAATAACTGGCTCAATGCCATATTTCAATAGTTCATCAAACAGGTCATCGTAAAATTGCAGCCCAGCTTCATTGGGCTGCGCTTCATCACCATTGGGGAAGATACGTGTCCACGCAATGCTGGTACGGAAACATTTGAATCCCATTTCAGCGAAAAGTTTTACGTCTTCTTTGTAATGACCATAAAAATCAATCGCTTCATGGTTTGGGTAAAATTCACCGTCCAACACACCGTCGGTAATGCGACGCTGTTTGCCATGGGCACCTGCGGTTACCACATCAATAATGCTGACGCCTTTTCCCCCTTTATCCCAGCCACCTTCAAGCTGGTGTGCGGCAACCGCACCTCCCCACAAAAAACCATCGGGAAAAACGTTACTCATAACAACTCCTATGCGATTTGAATTACGGGTTCGCCCATTTCGATTGGATGTTCTTCTTCATCCAAGATTTGCAGTTTGAACTCGTCACTATTAAGAACAATAAATGGGGTCGTCACGTCGTAGCCTGCTGCTTTCACTGCTTCCAAATCGAAGCGAATCAAAGGCTCACCTGCTTTTACGACTTGATCAACCGAAACTAATGTGTCGAAAAATTCCCCTTTTAGCGCAACCGTATCTAGCCCAACGTGAATCAGTAGTTCCATGCCGTTTGCACAGGTCAAACCCACCGCATGTTGGCTTTCAATAACCGAAGACACAACCGCATCACAAGGGGCAGTCACTAAACCTTCTTCTGGTTTAATCGCGACCCCGTCACCAAGCATTTTTTGCGCGAAGGTTTCGTCATTGACGGTTGAGAGAGGAACCACAATCCCTTTGACTGGACTGGCTAATACCACTTGTTGTTGGCTAGCTGAGGTCACTTCAGGCTGTGGACTCACACTTTTGGCACTGGCTGGTGCCGCTTCATTGGTGGTTTCTTCTTTTGGATCATCAAAACCAATCACAAAAATCAGCACAGTGGTAACAACGAATGTCACACCAACGCCCGCCAGCATACCGATGAAAGAGAATGGGTTTTCAGGGGTAATCGCGTTCACTGTTGTAATAATGCTAGATAGACCGGCATATACGTAATAGTGAGTATCGAACAAGCTCGCCACCAAGCTACCTGCGGCACCACCGATACAACCGCAGATAAACGGTTTTTTAAAGCGTAAGGTAATACCGTACAAAGTAGGTTCAGTAATACCGAAGATTGCGGTAATCCCTGCTGAATAACCGGTCTTTTTAATAATGGTATTTTTAGATTTGTAAGCACAAACAAACGCGGCAACCATTTGTGCAACCACAGCACAAGTTTGGAACACTTGGAATGAGTCTTTACCAAATTGTTCGTAGTTGGCAAACACCAGCGGTGTGGTACCCCAGTGAATACCGAAGATAACCAAGACTTGCCAGAAACCACCCACTACTGCAGCAGCAACGGGTGGCGCTGCGTTGTAGAGCCAGTTGTAACCAACCGCAATGTAAGCAGCGGCAGCACTGGTAACAGGGCCAATCACAACCAAAGTGACAGGGACCATGATGATCATACACACCAATGGGGTAAACAGCTCTTTCACAACATCAGGCAAAATTTGCTTGGTGTAACGTTCTACATAAGAGAGTGCCCAAACCAAGAAAATGGGAGGTAGAACAGAAGAAGAGTAAACGGTTTTTGCCAAAGGTAAGCCAAGGAAAGTATAGGCTTCGCCTGAAGCGATTTTACCGGCAATTTCAGCCCAGCTTGGGTTGATCAATGCACAGCAGCACAATACCGCGATGTAAGGGTTACAGCGGAAATATTTCGCCGCGGTAAAACCGATGAACACTGGAAGGAATGAAAATGGTGTCCAAGATAAAAAGTTCAGCACTTCAAAAGTACCAGACGCCACCACATCTGGGAAAAAGTGTTTAGTAACAATCAAAGCCCCTTGCAGAATACCGGCTGAAGCCAAGATAAACAGCAAAGGTGCAAAAATCGCGGACATAGACGCAATGACAGCATCAAGCACACGTGTTTTTTGTTCGCCAGAGCTTAGGAAGCTTTTATCAACCAAATTGCCCATATTGGCAAATACATCAGCCACGTGGGTTCCCAATACCACTTGGAATTGGCCACTGGCGATCACCACTGTGATAACCCCTGGCATCTGTTTAATTTTATCGGCTGCACCTTCTGGAACTTCTTTTAAAATCAGGCGCAAACGTGTTGCACAACGGGAAAAGTCTTTCAGGTTATCCTGTCCACCCACCTCTTTTAATATATCTTTTGCGAGTTGGGCATAATCTCTAATAGCTGAGGCCATGCGTTCACCTTTTGTTTCAATTTGTAGGATTTATTGTTTTTTTGCAACCGGTTTCAGCCTAACGCACAAAAACAGCTCCGCAACCGGTTTCAGAGCAAAGTGTGCGCCTTTTCAAACTCTGTCCACAGAGAAGCAGGTTGAGATCACAAGTTACCAAGTTAATGGGAAAATGAGTTGACCGGTAGAATGTTAAGCGGGTCACCTTCTGCCCAACATCGGTTCAATGCACCGAATAGGTTAGCGATTGTTATTAATAAAACCATACAGTTAGCTACAATCGTCACAGGATCTCATTGCGTTCTCACAAGAAGCGAAAAAGACAAATGAACCGTGAGACAAGGGCACGAAATAATAAACAAGTTTAATAATGTGATGCCATTGGTAGTGCAATTCATCGCACTCTTACATACAGTTATAGGTGGGCATAAAACATGCTCTACTGATTGATGACGCAAACAAGAACCGCCGCAAATTTGCAATCTCATCTTCAACAGAAGAATTTGCTGAATTTGCAGAGAAACACTTCGTTTTGATTAGCCATATCTGATATAACTACAGCAAGATATGAGACTAGTTTCAACTAGTTAAGCATACCTCAATCAACCTTTTTGGCTGGTTACAATTGCATAATTTCAGGGAGAAATAAGATGCAAGATACCCTAACTGTTGTTTTAGCCGGTGGTGTCGGCTCCCGACTGTCGCCTCTCACGGATGATCGTGCCAAACCCGCGGTTCCATTCGGTGGTAAATATCGGATCATAGATTTTACTTTGACCAACTGCCTACATTCCGGTCTGCGACGCATATTGGTACTCACCCAATACAAATCCCATTCATTGCAGAAACACCTGCGTGATGGCTGGTCGATCTTTAATCCCGAACTGAACGAATACATTACTGTGGTGCCACCGCAAATGCGTAAAGGTGGCAAGTGGTATGAAGGGACTGCCGATGCGCTGTTCCACAACATGTGGCTACTAAGTCGCAGTGAAGCAAAGTATGTGGTGGTGCTATCAGGCGATCACATTTATCGCATGGACTATGCTGCGATGCTTGAAGAGCACAAAGCCAAAGGGGCGGGTCTGACGGTCGCCTGTATGGATGTACCGCGCGCTGAAGCCAGCTCATTTGGGGTGATGGCGACCGATGAGTCCAATCGTATCGTTTCCTTCATTGAGAAACCGTTGGATCCACCTTCTATTCCTAATCAACCAGATCGCAGTTTGGCATCCATGGGCATCTATATTTTTGATATGGATGTGCTGCAAAAAGCGCTGCAGAAAGATTCGGATATCGAACATTCAAGCCACGACTTTGGCAAAGACATCATTCCCGATCTGATTCCCGAACGAAATGTCTACGCCTATCGTTTTGGCGAAAAAGGGCGTGTGAATCGCGACTGTTACTGGCGCGATGTCGGCACCATTGACTCATTTTATGCAGCTAACATGGATCTATTAGAGCCGATTCCACCGATGGATCTCTATCAGAAAAATTGGGCAATTCGCACTTACGAACCACAATATCCGCCTGCTCGTACTGTCTCATCAGCCACAGGGAATGAAGGGATTTTCATCAACTCCATCATCGCTGGTGGCGTGATCAACTCTGGCGGCTCAGTACAACACAGTATCATCTCCTCTAATGTTCGCATTAACGATGGAGCAACGGTACTGGATAGTATTTTGTTTGATGACGTCACCGTCGGTGCAGGATGTCAGTTACGTAACTGCATTGTCGACAAACACGTCAACATTCCGGCTAACACCACCATTGGTTTAGATAAAGCTCAAGATGCCAAACGCTTTTACATCTCAGAAAAAGGCATTGTGGTGGTGCCAGAGAGCTATCAATTTAAGTGAAGCTCAATTTAAGTGAAGCCGGTCGTTTAGATAAGTGATTCACTGCTAACAAAAAACAAGCCCACGAACGATTAAGAACGTGGGCTTGGCTTTATCAGGAGCACGTGAATGCTCTTTTTCGGGGGTAATGAGAGTATGGTCGGAGTTAGTGATTTGTAAAAGAGTAAACTTTTATTGTTCTTCTTCCCCTTTTAACACGTTGAATCTAACTCGACTTTTTGCCCCTTCGGCGTTTCATTAAATAGGCGCTTAAATTCACGATTAAATTGTGATGCGCTTGCATATCCCACCTGTCGCGCCGCTTCGTTGACCCGCATTCCCTCTACTTGAATCAATTCACGAGCTTTGTTTAACCGCACCTTTTTCACATACTGCAAGGGCGATTCCATGGTGACACTGCGAAACGCTTGGTGAAAGGCAGAAACGCTCATGTTCGCTTCGTGAGCCAAATCGAGCACAGTTAAATTGTGCGCATAATCGCTATGCACTTTAGCCAGAGACTTAGCCACTCGTGCATAGTTGCCTTCGTAGGCGGCAAGATCAAACAGTAAATGCCCTTCACTGTCGGTCAATACGCGATACAAAAGTTCGGCGGTTAATCCCTCGGCTAATACGTGCGCTTCCGTTGGATCTAATAGCGCCAGCATAATTCGCTCACAGGTACAAATCATCACATCGCTCATCGCCACCGATTTCACACCGCAGCAATCTTTGCGTTTACAGGGAGCAGCCGTACCATGCTGCTCTAACAAAGCAACTTGGCGCATCAGCAGCGCATGATCAAACCGGACACTCAAGCCCAAGATAGGCTCTTGCTCTGAACCAAACGACTCACACTCTAATGGCATCGGCACACCTGCCACCAAGTAGTCGTTAGGGCCGTAAGTCACTTGTGAACCATTGCCGACCGTAATTTTCTTGTACCCCTGCCCCAAAATGAAGGTACCCGATTCGTAGAGAAAGGGCTTTTTCCCTTGCATCTTGGTACTGCGATAAAAACGAATCCCAGGAATAGCCGTATCAACAGCCCCTTCCAGATCCTGGAGATTTCGCTGCTCAACATAGCGGCTCATCAATTCAACCAGTTCACTCATACGCTCCCCCTCAATTTTGCTAGGCATACGGTCACATATTTTGTAGGAATAGGCAATTTTATTAGAGGATCTCCCCTATTAAGACATGACTGTGCGGATTATTATGCAGTCATAATTAAGTTCTGTGTGCCTTATGGGCATCATAACGATAATTGGGAAACATCCCCATTTACATAGCAATTGGAGTGTCAGATGCAATTTACATACTTTAATCCAACTCGCATTCATTTTGGGCAAGGGCAAATTGCCGCAATTACCAATGAAATCCCAACCGACCAAAAAGTATTGGTGATTTATGGCGGTGGCTCAGTTAAGCGCAATGGCGTTTATGATCAAGTAGTGAGTGCTCTCAAAAACCATCATTGGCAAGAGTTCTCTGGTGTCGAAGCCAACCCAACTAAAGAGACGCTAGACAAGGCCGTTGCCATTGTAAAACAAGACGATATCGACTTTATCCTTGCCGTTGGCGGCGGTTCAGTGATTGATGGTTCCAAATACGTCGCGGCAGCAGCGCACTATGACGGTGACGGCTGGGATATCCTGACCAAAAAACACGACGTAACGACCGCAGTTCCTCTTGGGGCGATTTTAACTTTGCCTGCCACTGGCTCTGAATCCAATGCTGGCGCAGTGATCACCAAAAAAGAGACCGCAGATAAACTGGCTTTCCATGCCAAAGTGGTGCAACCACGCTTTGCCGTTATGGACCCAGATGTGATGAAAACACTCCCTGAACGCCAATTGGTGAACGGGATTGTCGATGCTTGGGTGCACACCTGTGAGCAATACATCACCATGCCAGCCAATGCCATGGTTCAAGATGGTTATGCAGAAACACTGCTACGCACACTTAAACAGGTCGGCGAACAGTTTGCAGATCGTGACAACGATGCATGGCGCGCCAACCTCATGTGGGCGGCAAACCAAGCACTCAACGGTTTGATTGGTACTGGCGTACCTCAAGACTGGGCAACACACATGATTGGTCATGAACTGACTGCCCTTTGGCATGTTGATCACGGTCGTTCATTAGCCATTATTCAACCATCGCTACTGCGTAACCAGATTAAAGCCAAACGCGCCAAACTTGAGCAAATGGGGCGTAACGTATTCCAATTGCCAGCTGGGGCTGATTTGGCAGAACGTACCATTGATGCGATTGAAGCGTTCTACCATAGCTTAGAGGTGGCGACTCAATTTGCCGATCATGGCATGACACACGAAGAAGCCGTGGATACGGTGGTAAAACAGTTGGAGCACCATGGCATGACCGCTCTGGGCGAAAACCGTGCTATTACTTTGACTCAATCTCGTCAAATTCTGGAAAATGCGCTCGCCTAACCGACCGCTTTCCCTATCCCTATTCAGGCGCCCAAATTGGGCGCCTTTTTATTGGATCACTGTTTTAGGCAAATCCAGCTAGGTTATTGACCTTATTGATTCGTTATCATTAAGAGATGATCGACAAGGTCACTGAAATAGTGTTTTAATTCTTATAGCATTCAACGATTAGCAATCCAAATAACTTAAGCCCAAGCGCTCAAGATGAAGACCCAAGTACACTTTAGATGTGCTGGTCGATATCGTGAGACACCAGGAAAACACCATGAAAAAGACCATACGGACACTGAACGCTCACAAGCATATCGCTTTAGTTGCGCATGATAACTGCAAAAGCGAACTTCTGCGTTGGGTAGAAGAGAACAAAGAAAAGCTACAACAACACTTTCTTTACGCCACCGGCACCACCGGTCGCATGCTCAGTAAAGAGACAGGACTTGCCATTCAAAGTATGATCAGTGGCCCGATGGGCGGCGACCAACAAATCGGTGCACTGATTTCAGAGTGTAAAATCGATGTCTTAGTGTTCTTCTGGGATCCTCTCAATGCCGTACCGCACGACCCAGATGTCAAAGCGCTATTGCGCATCGCCAGCGTATGGAATATTCCCGTTGCTACCAACCGCGCTAGCGCAAAGTTCATCTTCAATTCTGATCTCATTAACCAAGAAGTGGATATCGAAGTTCCTGACTATCAAGCGTATTTGGCCGATCGCACATAAGCGTTCTAATTCGCTACACTTCTTGCTTACACCAACAGCAAAACAAAAAAAGGGCTCATTTCTGAGCCCTAAACACATAGCCAAACAGCCAGTACTAGTCTTGTGGACCTGTACCGCCGTCAACCTCACTACCCAAAGCGCTGGTTTCCTCTAATGTGTAGTCGTACATATCGACGTCAGAGAAGACCGTTGAACCACTGTCCTTGTACTGGTCGGTTGAAGAAACGCCAGTATAGGTGTTACCTGAAGCACTGAAATACGCACTACCGATGTTCCAGTGCGGTTTAACACTATTTTCGAAGTAGTTGTTTTCTACCAGAATTTGCGCGCTGTCATCACCACCGATTGAGAAATAAGTGATGTCTTTCCAATAGTTATTGAATAGGTGCACGCGAGCATCTTCCCCTTCAATTTTAGGGTTACGCCCTGCAGCGGTATCCCAGAAGTTATGATGGAAAGTGACTTGAGAATCCGAAACTAAGTTTGTGTACCAATGTTGGCTTGCACATACTTGTGAGTTATAGCCGTAAAAACGGTTCCAGCTGACAGTGACGTTTTTGCTGCTATCGACATCCACATAACCATCACTGATATTGCTAAAGGCAACGTGGTCGATCCACACGTGACTACTGTCGTTCACCGTAATACCATCGCCCGCTTCGACCAATGAAGGGTTAATGGTGCTGATCGCCAAGTTACGGATGATGACGTTTTCTACGCCACTCAAATAGAGGTTGGCACCAATGATTTTCGAATCGCTGCCTAGCCCAATTAAGGTTTTGTTGGATTTGACATAGATGGTCGATTCATTACGTGTGACATTGACCGTGCTGCTAGAAGTGCTGCCATCAAAATCACTACAGCTTTGGCTACTAGTTGGAATGCGATACCAAGTTTTGCCGCTGTCACCCCAGTTAGAACAGTCCAAAGCACAAGCCGCGACTGTCCTGTCTGACGTGCGACAATCAATCGATGTACTTGCCGGAATCTGAATCACTTGAGCGGATGAAGAGGTCAACGCTGAGGTTAATGCCGAGCAGCTTGATACTGTCACGGTACTACCCGCAGCACCACCTGTCGTGGTGGATAAACCATCGTCACCGGATTGAGCAGCAAAGCCAACGAGATCGGAATCAGACGAGCTGCTACAAGAGCCAGAAACAGGGTTGATGTACCAACGTTGTGAGCTTAAAGATTCATCTGAGTTTTGATAAACGTTAGACCCGTTGGTGGAACCTGCCACCGTCAAAGAGAGTTGAGAGTTTTTGTTAACGATTTTAAAACCGCCATCGGAGTCCGTTTTGATCTCCCAACGCTGATTGTCACCATCCCAATCGGTATAAGTATCCACGTTGGCACCATCAGAGGTCGATGAATTTAACACTTCCACCAGCTTGCTGTTATAAACCGACTTAATTTCCCAATAGTTATCGCTCTGCTTGGTCAATACAAACTGCTGGTTGGTCGGTTCCCAGAACTCATAAGTAATCACGTTAGGGACAGTACTGGTGTCATTGGTATTCACATCCAACGCTTGGCTAGAGCCTTTATTGATAATGTAATACGTACTACCAGACGTGGGCATTGTGGAACAATTTTCCGCCAATGCAGACATACTCACCACGGCGAGAGCGACTGCGCTACACGCGCGCCATAACGCTCTTTGACTTGTTATTTTCATCGTTTAACTCCTAAATAATTTCGATATCACCTGCTGCCCGCATAAAATTGAAACGATATTTTAATTGCTTTTAAAAAGTATTTTAACTTCATATAGGTGAAGTGGTTTTAATAGAAGAGATGAATTGGAAAGTTGATCGCAAATATAGCTAACGAGAATAGTAACAGACATATTTTGAGGGAATTAAAGTCATATCACGGGTGTTACACCCGTGATAGAAAGCGGAAATAAAAGAGGAAACTCACTTAATAATAGATGAGACTTAAATCAATAAAATCAGTATATTAATGATTACTTTTCAGCCAAAACCTCGGCACTAGTCACAATATGGCAGCCGGCATTTTTCATCTCTTCTAATGCGTTATTAGAATCCTCAGGATGAATATTCACACCGCGGCAAGCATCACTAATGACAAACGTATTAAACCCACAGGATACAGAATCAAGTGCTGTAAATTTCACACAATAATCCGTTGCTAGACCGACAATATAAATATCAGTGTAATTATGTTCACGTAAATATTCTTCTAAGCCTGTTGCTTGCAGGCGTTGATTGTCAAAAAAGCCGCTATAGCTATCAATACCTAACTGAGTTCCTTTAAAGATCACATGTTCAATATTGCTCCGGTTTAAGCTCGGAATAAAAGCCGCTCCAGAAGTGTGCTGAACACAATGATCTGGCCACATCATTTGTGCCATACCATTAAGGTCAATCACTGAGCCTACGGGTTCACCATGCGTTGAAGCAAAGCTGGCATGACCGACAGGATGCCAATCCTTGGTCGCAATCACATGCTCAAAATGGGGTAAGAGGCGGTTAATCACCGGAACGATGTGATCCCCTTGGGGTACCGCTAAGCTACCACCGGGGGCAAAGTCATTCTGCACATCGACTAAGATTAGAGCTTGAGTCATTTTGATTCCTTTTCCAGAGTCATTCCTTGAGTGATGTTGCTCATCACTCCATCACTACCTGATTTCGTCCTCGCGCTTTGGCTTGATAAAGAGCTTGGTCAGTGCGATTAAACAGTGACTTAACTGTATCGCCAGTTTGTCATTGAGTCACGCCAATACTGACCGTGAATCCAGGTAACGGTGCTGTTTCGGATGTTTCTACCGCCACTCGTAATGTTTCAGCGAGCTGTAACGCCGCTTGTCCGTTTTGCAATGGCAGCAAAATGGCAAACTCTTCCCCGCCAATTCGAAACAGCTGATCGCTAGAGCGCAATAAGCGGGTCAACAAACCACATAAATGCTTAAGGACCTTATCCCCTATCGAATGTCCGTATTGATCATTAATTTTCTTAAAGTAATCAATATCCAATAGAATCAAGCTTAATGGACTTCCCTGCCGAGCTAATTCCACTTGCAGTTTGAATTGCTCATCCCACTTATGACGATTGTATGCTCCAGTCAGTTTATCGCGAGTAGCTAACATCAATAGCTCCTGCTCGACTTGTTCACGATTGGTGATCTCTTGCGCTAGACGCACCATCATATGCTTCAGCTCTACTTCTAGTTGGCTAAACTCATCTAAAGCACGTGGATCATCGCTGATCAAATCACCGTATTCAGCGGTTTCACCATGTGTGATCGATTCATCTAAGTGCTGGATATCTTGTTTGATACGGGCAATGCGCAGCATAAAAAAGCGCACTATGTAGGTTGTCAAAGCAATACCCAATATCGTTGCGCACACCCCTAACGCGATGTTAATCCAATAAAACTCCTGCTCATGTTTTTCCGTATAACGGCTGGTGTCATCGGTGAGCTTATCGAGCCCTTTTAAGATCGCTTGCACTGAGCTTTCTAACTGATTAGCGAGGTCTTCCAGAACAATCTTTTGCTCCAAAGGCGTTTCTTGGTCATCTAAAACGTCACCGAGCACCTGCTCAAACTGGTTACTACGTTCATGATAACGTTCAATTTCCTGCAGCAATTGTCGGTGCTCGCCCCGCTCAAAGCGAATATGGTTTTGCTCAAGATTTTGCATCACGAGCTCAACGGCTTTATCCAGCAAATCTTTGATCTGCTTTTTCTGATAAGCGTATTCTTGGCTCGGAGATAGCTTGTGCTTGTCAGCATGCTCTTTAAGTTTGAACTGCTCTAGTAAGATATGTTGCTCCAATTGCAACATCTCGATACGCCCCATAATTTGATTGAGGGGCACATCAATGTAGGCCACTTCCTTCATTTCCGAATCAATGACCCGCAGTTTATAGATAGAAAAAACAATCACTATGAGCAAAATGGTTAACAACACCATAAAGATGCTGCTAATACGACGACTTAATGATGAATTATACCAAGCAATAAATTTCATAATGAGCAGTTGAAGTTTGATTTAAACACATGATTAAAAAGCAGCCGATGGCTACTCAAGAATCACTTGGTTACGACCTTGACCTTTTGCATGATAGAGGCATTGATCAACGCGATTAAATAGCGTTCGCACACTATCTTGAGCCTGACATTCACACACTCCCATACTGACAGTGTAGGCAGGGATTCCCGGTTCAGCACTCTGCTCAATTTTGACTCGGATCGTTTCGGCAAATTGCAGTGCCATCTGGCCATTTTTGAGTGGGAGAATAATGGCAAACTCTTCGCCACCAATACGAAAAAGCATTGAGGTATTATCCAGTTCACTTTGAATCAACTGACATAAATGGGTTAAGACTTTATCACCAACAGGGTGACCAAATTGGTCGTTAATTCGTTTGAAGTAATCAATATCCAACAGCACTAAGCTAAATAGCGCCCCTTGTTGACCGAGAGAGACTTGCCACTTGAGCTGATCATCCCATTTATGACGGTTGTATGCGCCAGTCAACTTATCATGGGTGGCCAAACGCAATAGCTGCTGCTCGACTAACTCTCTATTTTCAATTTCCTGAGCTAGACGGCCCATCACGAGTTTAAGCTCTTGTTCCAATGCAGAAAATTCATCCAAGTAATCTGCAGAGTCTGTCACTTGAGGAAAAGGAATCGGAGTCCCCGTCGTTAAAGAAGAATCGATTTGCGCAATGTCGTGTTTCATTCGGGCAATACGTTTATGGAAAAACTGCACAATATAGCCAGTGAGCAGAAACCCAATAACCAGTGCACAAATACCGAGTGCCATGTTAACCCAAAAGAATTCCTGTTCATGCTTTTCGGTATAACGGCTAGCATCGACGGTGAGCTGTTCAATTTGGGTTAATATTTGTTGAACCGACTGTTCCAAGTTGTTGGCCAACTGTTCAAGATGCTGCTTGCTACTCTCACTGATTGTTTCGTTATGCAGCATATCACCTAGTGCCGTTTCAAACTGATCGCTGTGGTGATGATACGCTTCTATTTCATCGAGTAAGCCCTGATGCTGCTGCTTTTCGAAACGAATGGAGTTCGCCTTCAGATTCTGGGCAATCAGTTCCACCGCCTGATCTAGCAAGGCTTTCATCTGTTGCTTTTGATAAGCGTACTCTTGATCTGGGCTCATTTTCCCCGCAGGATCACGTTCTTTGAGGCGAAATTGCTCCAGCAAGATGTGCTGCTCAAGCTGCAACATCTCGACCCGTTCCATAATTTGGTTGAGGGGCACATCGATATACGCCACTTCTTTCATTTCCGCATCAATCACACGTAACTGATTAATGGAGAAAGCAATCACGATCAGCAGAATCGTCAACAACACCATAAAGACACTGCTGATCCGACGGCTCAGGGAAGCGTTGTACCACTGTAAAATATTGATCACTCTTTTCTGTTCACCTATTGCATTATGAGCAGTGGCATCTTAGTTAGATTTCGCAACTCATTGGTTATAATGATGCTTTTTACGCATTAAATTAGCCATCCATAATATACAGGTAAAAAAAAGGAAGATGAAATAATTCTCTTCCTTTCTATAAGCCTAAATAATTGATGTATAACTCAATTAACTATTTCTGTTTGATCACTGGATAATCGCCATTCACCAATTCCTGAACAAATACCGAACCTTGTCCACTGTGGGTAATCCACACTTTTTCCTTGGCGCGAGTCAGCGCTACATAAAATAGACGACGCTCTTCTGCAAACGGAAAATCATCCTGAGTCTGATTGAGTGCTCCATCAAGGTGGACCGCTTTCACTTTCGCAGGAAACTGTCCTTCATCGACACACAACAGAATCACATAATCGGCCTCTTTGCCCTTACTCGCATGACAGGTCATAAACTCCATTTTTAGCGAGAGATAACGCTGTTGCCAATCTTTCAGCAATTCCGGTTTGTGATAGTGGTTACGACCCAGCAATAACACCGTTTTTAAGCTATCCGCTTTACGATTAAGTTGGTCGAGAATCTTTTCCACATTCTGAGTCGGAGCAAGATAAACGGCTTTTTGCTTTTGCTCTTTGACACTATTGAGGGTCTTTTCGAGCTGGTTCGGGTTTTGCGCGATAAAGGTATTCGCTACCAAACCGATCTGCTCGTTAAAGCGATACGTCGTATCTAAATGATGAATCGTAGAATGAGGGAAACGTGCCGAAAAACGCGTAGTGAGATTAACATCTGCCCCGGCAAATTGATAAATAGCCTGCCAATCATCCCCAACCGCAAAGAGATTGCACCCTTGTGGCGTTTGCTCAACTAAGGCTTGAATCAGCGCCAAACGCTGCGGCGAAATATCTTGGTACTCATCAATCATGATTAACTTCCAAGGGGATGGGAACTTGCCTTTCACCACATAGTCAGTGGCTCTGCTGATCATGATGTTAAAATCGATTTGATCATTTTCTTTCAGCATCTGTTGCCACGCCTGGTAGCATGGCCAACACAAACTAAGTTCACTATTAAGTCGCGCATAATCGGGATGTTCAATCAGCCGCTCTTGGAGCTCTTTCTTTTTCAAGCCCAACTGTGCCAACTGATCAAGCTGCTGCGCTAACCAAGCAATCAGTTTCGGGTTTTCCACTTGACTGCCAAGTTCGTCATCACCGGTTAAATAGGCAATAGGCCAGCTCGAAAGATGTTTTTGCCAACGCTTGAAGTTAGTCGGCGTCATCCAGTGGCGTTTTAGCCAATCGATG
Source organism: Vibrio porteresiae DSM 19223 (assembly GCF_024347055.1). NCBI lineage: Bacteria > Pseudomonadati > Pseudomonadota > Gammaproteobacteria > Vibrionales > Vibrionaceae > Vibrio > Vibrio porteresiae. The sequence continues at coordinate 567,868 of NZ_AP024896.1, read as the reverse complement.
CACCACGCCTTTTTCTGATTCTCCTCCAATGCGAGCGGCGACAAGGTAACCCCGCTGCCTTCTACACGATTAAGAATCGACAAACCCAGTTGGTGGAACGTATTGACGCGAACGCCTTCACTTTGCTGACCCACTTTGGCTCGAATGCGCTGCTCCATCTCTGTCGCGGCTTCTTTGCCAAATGCTACCAGCAAAATGTCTTCTGGCTGGGCTAACTGACTCTGGAGCAGATAAGCCACACGAGCGGTCAGAACACTGGTTTTGCCAGAACCTGCACCGGCCAACACTAGGTTATGGTCATCATTGAGTAACACGGCTTGTTGCTGACTCAAGTTGAGTGGCGAAGATTCGATAGATTCAAACAAAGGTGCCCAAACAAGGCGTTCTTGTTCTAGCCAATGTTGATTGCGCTCCCCTACTTGGGCAGAGGTATTGAGCAACCATGGCATCATCTCCGTCATCGAGCCAGGTAAGCGTTGATAGGTCTCTTCGATAGACATGCCAATCTTATCGAGATCACTTAACACTGCATTCGCCCAATTATTGGCAAGTGAATGAGGTAAGAAACTAGGAATGGATTGAATTCGCGCCAATTCTTGTTGCCATAACGGCACATATTGACTAAGTTGCTGGCACTGTTTGTCGTGCCACTGTTGGTAAACACTGACAACATGATTAGCAAAGTCGCGACAATCGGGCCAAGGCAATCCTTGAACCAACCACGAACGTTGCACACCCGACTCTTCGTGGGCAAAAAATTGCAGCGAGCCCCACAGTAAACCATGGCGCAGCTTTACGCAGCCGTTCCAAATATGAAAGGGGATACGCTCTTCTGTTTGCCGTGACGACAAAATCAGGATCTCTTTGTCTAACTCAATTTGATGATATTCGTTAGAAATAAAAAACTGTGCAGTCTTGTTTGCGCTTAGCTGCATTGGTAATAACTCGTCCATTGGAATCGGTCTCATCATACCTTAATCACTTATGAGAATGAAAAAATAATGTCAATATTCACCGAGTTTTGATTTCCACTTATCTCACTCTTTTTTTATCTCGATCAGACAGTTATTCTTATTACCTGTTAGAATCCCTTTTTCACTCTGATTGACTGAATAAACTATCGTGCCGATTGCAAACCGCTTTAAGCTCTACTGGGCTAACAAAACCCTTAATTACTGTGCCTTAATTTTGGTCACCCTATTAGCCGTGGTGATTCCTTGTTGGCACTACAACCTAAATACGTGGGTCACTCCGCTTATTTTAGGCGTCATAGCGGCAGCCTTATCGGAACGCGACGACAGTTTTTCAGGTCGCCTCAAAGCCATCGCACTGACGTTTGTTTGCTTTGCCATCGCCTCATTTTCCATCGAAATCCTGTTTGATCACCCATTGTGGTTTACCTTAGGTCTGTTTACTTCCACCTTTGGTTTTATCATGCTGGGGGCGATTGGGACACGTTACGCGAGTATTGCGTTTGCTTCGCTTTTGCTTGCGGTCTACACCATGTTAGGCGCCGATCAAAGTACCAATATCTGGTTCCAACCGGTGTTATTACTCGGTGGTGCTGCTGGTTACTTCTTGCTGTCGATGATTTGGTACATTGTTTGGCCAATGCAGCCAGTACAACAAAGTTTAGCCTCAGTATTTCAACAGTTAGCGAACTATCTTGATGCCAAAGCGCAGCTGTTTTATCCAACATCGCAATTTGCTCCACAACCGTTTCGGGTCAGTGAGGCCAATTTGAATGCTGCTACCGTTAACGCTCTCAATCAATGCAAAGCGATCTTCTTAACTCGCGCTAAACGTGGCCATGTGGATAGTGCCAGTGACCGTTTTCTAAGCATCTATTTTTTAGCGCAAGACATTCATGAACGCGTGAGTTCAACGCACTATCGTTATCAGGAATTGGGCGACCATTTTGGACGTTCTGATATTCTATTTCGTTTTAAATATTTACTGGAAACCCAAGCGAAGGCGTGTCGCGAAGTCGCTGAATGTGTCCGGTTGGGTCAATCATACGATCACAGTGGTGACTCGGTACTGGCGCTCGATGAATTACAACTGTCACTCGATCATCTAAAAGAGCAAAAGCGCCCTGAATGGCGTTCACTGTTGGCGCAGTTAGGTTATCTCTTCAATAACTTAGTTACCGTAGAAAAGCAGCTTAACAACATCAGCAACCCCGATGCCAATAAGCTTGAAGAAGAAGAACTGGAAGATAACGAACCTCATTCACTGAAAACTATGTGGGCTCAGTTGCGAGCCAATTTCCACCGTGATTCACTGCTCTTTCGTCACGCGCTACGTATGTCAGTTGCTTTAACGCTCGGCTATCTCATATTACAGGGACTTGGATTGGGGCGCGGTTATTGGATTTTGCTCACCACGCTCTTTGTGTGTCAGCCAAACTATGCGGCAACACGGCAAAAAATCACGTCACGAATTATAGGGACCGTGATTGGCCTCTTAATTGGTGTGATGCTACTGACGCTCTTTCCGTCCCAAGAGAGCCAACTCGCCTTTATCGTTGTATCTGGGGTGATGTTCTTCGCTTTTCGCTTAAACAACTACGGCTTTGCCACCGGGTTTATTACGGTTTTGGTGTTGTTCTGCTTTAACCAACTTGGGCAAGGTTATGCAGTGGTGATTCCGCGTTTGACGGATACCTTGATCGGTTGTGCTCTTGCCGTTGGCGCAGTGGCTTTTATTTTGCCTGATTGGCATTCCAAGCGATTACATAAAGTGATGGCGGATGCGATTGAAGCCAATAAACGCTACCTTGATCAGATCATTGGCCAATATCGTATCGGTAAAAATGACAACTTAAGTTATCGCATCGCAAGACGTAATGCCCATAACCAGGATGCCGCCCTCGCGGCTGCGGTAAATAACATGCTGGCAGAACCTGGGCGCTATCGCGCGGCATCGGTGGAGAGCTTTCGTTTTCTCACCTTAAACCACGCGTTATTGAGTTACATTTCTGCTTTAGGTGCGCACCGCACGCGAATCGATGAAAGCGTGCATAAACTGGTACTCGATTCACATCTCGTGATCCACCAACATTTGGATGTGCTCTATCAACAGCTTTTTAATCATTGTGAACAGTGTGATACATCAACTATCGATGATGCAGGTCTTGAACAGAAACTCGCCGAATGGCGTGATGAAGATGAAGGCAATGCGCGTCTGGTTTTACAACAACTGCATCTAATCTATCGAATGCTGCCAGAATTACATTCACTTGCCGATAAATTTGCTGTCCGCATTGAACGTATATAATCCTAATTCCTACCTTTCAAGCCCAGTAAAATCATAACATTTGACTGGGCTTGCATCCTTTTAGCCCATTTTTAACAAAACGCGGACAATTTTTAAGCAACTTGTTATAGGATGTTAACTCTAATAAATGAGAAAAGGCGTAAAAAACCTCTATATCCCGTATTTTGGGTATAGTGCAAAGATTAGGCATTTTACATAATAGGTGTGATATCAATTCAGACGCCGTTGTGTGAGTATAGACCATGACAAAGTTAACAACAGAAAAGTGGCCAAAATATAATAAAACAGATTATACGCCATCCGCATCTAGCGCTTTTTTGCTGTTTGGAGAAGACCGTATGTCAAGTACACAATTTGAATACATGAAAGAGCAGCTCAAGCTTTTGTCACCACAGCAGTTGCGCTCTTTACAGGGTGAAATCAATCATTCTCTGGAAAGTAACCAAGGTGAGTTACTCACCGATGAAGAACGCCACATGTTGGCGAGCCTTTTTTCTTAAGTGACTCGCTTACGTAAAAAGACTGAGCACAGTGAGCATGGAACGCTAAGTGCGTAAAAAGAGATGTCGCGGGATTTGCTAAACACTCGCGCCAGACATACACTTTAAACGTAACGAGGTGATGATTATGTCAGTTTCATCTGTAGGTTCAGGAAATAACGGTTATGCCATTCTTCAACAATCGAAGAAAATGGCAGACGAAGCAGCGCAAGAGCTTTCGCAAACCCAAGCCCTTGAACAAAAAGATCAATCCTTGCGATTTAATCGGGTCGATTCGGCTCAGGAAGATGCTTTGGAAAAAGCTCAGGCACGCCAAGCACTTCATCCTGACCAAGTAGACTCATTGATTAAGCTCAATCAAGCACAGCAATACAATCGTGCTGGCGTTACGGTCGTACAAAAAGAGCGTGACATGCTAGGCAGCTTACTCGACTTACGTGTATAAATTAACGGCTCAAAACGGTTTGAGCCGTTTTTATTTGTGCGCTTCACCCACCTATTAACTACCCCACTTCAAATTCTCTGTTGTAACAGTTCCCTACTTTGTAACTTAGTGAAGTATAAATAATTGTGATTATTGCGCTGATGAGTACAATGCAGGCAAATAATGACGATGAACACCGCATGAAACCAATACGACCAATCACTCCAATGACTCATCTCGAAAGTGATCAACTAAGTAGTGCCCTAGCACCAAAACGACATACTCCGTTGAAGAAACTGGTGGCCAGTGGGCGTCTCACCCCTGAGTTAGTCGAAAAACGGTGGCAGGTCCTTGGTGATAAAGAGCTGCAATCGGCCTTACTTGATCCCACCACTACTGCTCACATGGCTGAGTATCAAAACAATATTGAGCATTTTATTGGCACCGTAAAAGTGCCCGTTGGCGTCGCAGGACCACTTCGCATCAATGGGCTTCATGCTAACGGCGATTATTTTGTTCCCCTCGCCACCACTGAAGCGGCGTTGGTTGCGTCATATCATCGCGGTTGCAAACTGATCACGGCTGCCGGTGGTGCCTCTGCCATGCTGCTAAGTGAGGGGGTGACTCGTAGCCCAGGTTTTGCCTTTGTATCCTTGATTGAGGCTGGACAATTTGTCGCATGGATTACTACCCAATTTGACCAGTTTAAACAGCTAGCGGAAAACACCACCCGTTATGGCCGGCTCAATGACATCAACGTCAATATCGAAGGCAATCATGTCTATTTGGTGTTTGAGTATTTTACCGGCGATGCGAGTGGGCAAAATATGGTGACCATCGCCACTAACGCCATTTTTGATTACATCATGAAGATGTCGCCCGTGGCACCAAGCTATGCCTTTTTGGATGCCAATTTATCCGGTGATAAAAAGCCAAATGCCCATACATTACGTAATGTCCGCGGTAAAAAAGTGACCGCTGAAGTTCACTTACCGCCGTACCTAATTGAGAAATACCTCCACACCAGCGTGGAAAAAATGGTGCAATTTGGTCATATGACAACCACAGGTGGGCTATTAAGTGGTTCGATAGGAATTAACGCTCATTATGCCAATGCGTTAGCGGCATTCTACATAGCCTGTGGTCAGGACGCCGCTTGTGTTGCGGAATCAGCAGTAGGGATGACGCGCTTTGAGCAAACCAAAGATGGTGGTTTATGCGCTAGCGTGACCTTGCCTAATATCATGGTCGGAACCGTTGGAGGTGGTACATCTCTGCCCTCACAACGAGCATGCTTAGAACTACTGGGCTTGCACGGCTCAGGAAAATCGCGCGCTCTGGCTGAAGTGGTTGCTGCACTCTGTTTGGCTGGAGAGCTTTCCATCGTTGGCGCATTCTGTGCTGGGCACTTTTCCAGAGCCCATCATAAGCTTGCTCGCGGCAAATCATGATTGACTAAGTCTTGACCATATTTAGTCATACTTAGCCCCAAAGTGACAATAAAAAGCCGACTCAACTGCACAGCATAAGTCGGCTTTAAACATCAATTTGCGATAATGAATTTAACGGCTCACCGCCACATCTTGCTGAGAAATGCTGACCCCTTTGATCTGAGCAAACACATCCATGCCCACTTTCAAACCCAAGTCATCCAGTGCCCATTCGGTAATGGTTGCCCATAAATTGCAATTGGGTGCTAATTCGAGTTTCACATCGATATAGCGTCCACCTTCGTCCTGCTGCCGATGCTCTATCTGCTGCACTCGCGCTGGCAAAATATTACGAATTGACGTGGCTGTAGGTCTTTCAAGCATCAAAGAGACATCGGTAGCACGGATTTGCAAACGCACTGCACTGCCCACCTCTCCTTTTACCTGTCGTACCCATAGGGGCACTTCGGGGGCAAGGCGCAACTCAGTAATACTATAGCCATGATGCTGCTGCACAATCTCGCCGGAAAACAAGGTACTGTGCTCACTTAAGTCGTGCCAAGGACGCATGGTTTCTGAACTCCATACCGCCTCTACTGCTCCAGCGTTCACCACCTTCCCCTCTTGGATCAGCACAAGGTAATTAGCGAGACGTAATATCTCATCCAAACTATGAGTCACATAGAGGATTGGGATCTGAATGCGGTCTGCGAGCTGTTCCAAAAACGGCATCACTTCTCGCTTGCGTGGCAAGTCCAGTGACGCCAGCGGTTCATCCATCAACAAAATGTCGGGTTGTGATAACAGAGCACGACCAATTGCAACGCGCTGTTTCTCGCCACCGGATAAGGCACTGGGATAACGTTCGAGTAACGGGCGAATCGCCAGAAGGTCAACAACTGAATCAAAGTAGGCGGCATCAAATTGCTTAATACCGTAACGCAAATTACCTTTTACCGTGTAGTGAGGAAAAAGGCGCGCCTCTTGAAACACATAACCGACGCGGCGTTTCTCAATCGGTAAGTTAATCTTACTTTGACTGCTAAACAACACCCGTTCAGAAATACGGATCTCACCTTGGTCAGGACGAATCAACCCACTAATCACGTTAATAAGCGACGTTTTCCCTGCACCTGAACGACCAAATATCGCGGTGATACCACGATTTGGCAGCGCGATATCAATATCGAAGAAGGTTTCACCTAACTGCTTTTGAAATTGTAAGGTTAAGTCACTCATCGAGATGCTCCCAAACGCAATTTCATTCTGCGGCTCACTAATTCAGAGATAAACAGCGACACCAAAGCAATCACAATAGAGATGATGCATAAACGTGCCGCGTCCATCTCAGCGCCAGGCGTTTCTAAGAAGTTGTACATCGCAAGCGGAATAGTTTGTGTTTCACCAGGAATATTGGAGACAAAACTGATCGTGGCGCCAAATTCCCCTAAGCTGCGGGCAAACGAAAGCATGACACCCGTAATGATGCCGGGAATGGTCAATGGCAACGTAATGGTGAAAAACACTTTCAAAGGTGAGGCACCTAAGGTTCTAGCCGCTTGTTCGAGCTTGGTATCGACACCTTCGATACTTAAACGAATTGACCGTACCATCAAAGGTAAAGCGATCACCGCACAGGCTAAGACTGCTCCACGCCAGCTAAAACTAAAAGTGATACCAAACCAATCGGCAAACCACTGACCGATAAAACCTTTACGGCCCATACTAATCAGTAGTAGATAGCCAACAACGACTGGAGGAAGCACCATAGGCAAATGAATAATGCTATCGAGTAACCCTTTGCCTGCAAACTCTTTACGGGCCAGTAACCAGCCGAGCAAAAGCCCGACTGGCAGCAGCCATAACACCGTAAACCCAGCCACTTTAAGGCTGAGCAAAAGTGCTGTTAGTTCATAATCGCTGAGAAAATGCAGATTATTTGGCAGCAAATTTTTGGCTTCCTAGCTCAGTGTTAAAACCATATTTATTCAATACTTTTTTACCATCAGCAGATTGAATGTAGTGAACAAAATCCGCAGTTTCAGCATTATCGCTGATTTGCGCTAGTGGGTAATGAATCGCTGTATGCAAACCTTCATCAAAGGTGCTCACAATTTTCACTTTATCAGTCAATACTGCATCGGTTTTGTACACCATACCAAGGTTCGCTTCACCGCGTTCAACCAAAGCAAGCGCTAGACGTACGTTATTCGCTTGAGCCAGTTTAGGCTCAACGGTATTCCAAACACCAAGATGTTCCAACGCTTCTTTAGAGTACATACCCACAGGCACAGAGCCAACGTTACCCACTGCCATGCGGCTGTCAGACAACAACTTAGTCCATTGACCTTTATCTTTCACATCAAAGGCTTTGATGTTGGCTTTTGCAGGTTCAATCAACACCAATTGGTTACCCGCAACCAAGGAAACTTTATCGGCGGTGATCACTTTTTTATCGACTAAATATTGAACCCATTTTTCATTAGCAGAAAGGAATACGTCAGCTGGTGCACCAGATTCGATTTGGCGAGCCAGTGAAGACGATGCCGCATAAACAGTTACCACATCAACATTTTCATGAGTTTTTTCATAAGCAGCAGCCAGGTCGTTAATGGCATTAGTCATTGATGATGCTGCATAGACGTGGATTTCATCTTTAGCGAAAGATGGGGCGGTTAACAGCGCAGCGCTGATAAAAAGTGCAAGTTTTTTCATGTCTTATCCGTTATGTCTAACCATAAAGCATCGCGCCTGATCAGGTCGAAATGCTCTCTGCTAAAAGAAGGATCGCTTATGCCTGAAGGTAAAGTGACCATGTCGTTGGTTCGAACAGGCTCCTACCCAAAAATGTGATGAAGGGGTAAGTCTAAGGAGTCGAAGATACCGTGTCGGTCAGTACCAAGTATCTGATAACACAGGCTCATTACATCATTTTTTTAGGACAATTCAAGCGAAATCAAAGTTTGCGAATCCGACTATCTTGACCTTTTCGCGTGTTAACTCTCTGTCTCGCCATCTTAAAAATGAACAAAAAGCAACCAAACAAAGCCATTTACAAGGGCAATAACAGTACTTAATGCAGGGTTACTGGCGTTTTATTAGCAAAATGAGCTAGCCCTCTCGTGTGTTTGCAAAAATGAAAAATGCCAGTTTCCAAGATGGAAATGTTCAAATTTATGACACAGAGCACAAATATGACGAAACAAGTAATACTGCTTTCATAGCAAACATTAACCGCTTCTGTTTCTGGAACCGTTTCTTCTCAAGCACCAACGACTCAAACCACTCCTTATCGCAACCATCCAGCCGCTAAATGAACTGCAGATGAACCCCACACTCACGCTAGATTCAATAAGCCTATGTTTTTATATCACCACTTCGCTGAACCAGCGAAGGCAAGATCATCGATAACCCAATAACTTAACTCAATAAGAGAAAGGACGAACTCATGAAAAAGACCACTTTACTTTTGACCTGCGCACTACTGGCCGCACCTACCCTAAGCTTTGCCGACGACCGAGACGATCGTCGCGGTATTGATTACAACGGACCCGTTGAGATAACCCCGGTCAAAGCACTGCTCGACGATGACAGCTTTTTCTCTGATCGTGATGTTGTGGTGGAAGGACACCTGGTAAAACGTTTACGAGAGGATCTGTTTCTCTTTTCCGATGGAAAACATGAAATTCGCGTTGAGTTAGATGATGACATGCACTTGCCAGGTCCAATTGATGCAAAGACCAAAGTGCGCCTATTTGGTGAGTATGAGAACCATCGTCAGCCAGAAATCGAGGTGGATTACCTTCAGGTAATGTAAATGTCAGTATTTTTTTAAGTTATTTGGCATTCATCATTGATTTTGTGGCTGTAATCACAGGAAAATAGTCTAGAGTTATATTTTGGCCTGTAAGTTGCAGGTCTTTGAATTATCTTTAGGTTTTATACACAATCAGGATGAATGCCTATCATGTTAAAAAAATCGTGTCTGGTCGCTCTTTTCTCTACGGCGTGTGCATTCTCAGGTGTAGCATCGGCAAACAATTTCGATTACAACTTTCTTGAAGTCCGTACTACTGCAGGTCCACAATCGTCAGGTGTTGAACTGAGTACCTATTACACTGATAACTCTCATTTTGTCGTTCGTGGTGATTCGCGTTTTAACAAAGATTGGGATTTAGCTGCAGGTATGGGATTTAATGGTCCATTTGGCGCATTCGCTGATGTTTTTGGTGAAGCACTTCTTCACCAGATTCGTGAAGATGACGAAGATGGCGGCAAGGATACCACTGAAGTTGAAATCAGTGTGGGTACGCGCCTTTGGATCGCTGAACAATTGGAAGGTAGCGTGCGTCTGGGTCGACTCGGTGAAAACACCGTGTTTGTCACTGGTCTTCGTTTTCATTCAACTGATCAACTTTCAGTTGCTCTAGAAAGCCGCAATGCCGGTATCTGGGGTCCACAAATTGCGCTTAGCGTGCGCTTTGGCTTTTAATTAGCTACAGCACTTACCCAGTCACTTGGCGCTGCTGTTTAAAATAGACCAGCGCCTGATTTAAGCTGGTTTCTTTGAGTGGTTTTACCAAGACGTATTCCGCACCTGCAGCGATAAAGGCATCCCGGGTTGATTCCATGCCATCAGCTGTACACGCATAAACCGCCGCAGACAGTTTAAGCTCTTGTTTGATCACGCGAGTTGCATCGATCCCACCAAGATAAGGCAATTGATTATCCATTAAGATCAGATCAAACTGCTGCTCTTTTGCTTTCTCAATCGCTTGAACGCCATCGGTCACCCACTCTACATCCAAACCGTATTTTTTACAGAAAGCGCGCGCAATAAAGGCGTTGGTGTGGTTATCCTCTACGAGCAGCACTTTTAACGGCTCATCAAACAGGGTGAATTTCACGTCAGCTTCTTTAGCATCAATTTCACGCTCTTCTACTTGAGCCACAGGCAGAGGAATACGCAGATTAAACTCTGTCCCCTTACCAAATTCAGATTCGACTCGAATGGTACCGCCCAGCATTTCAATCAAACTATTGACGATCGCAAGGCCTAAGCCACTGCCACCATATTCACGTGTCGTCGTTGATTCTGCTTGGACAAACGGTTCAAAGATAATGCGCATATCTTCACTGCGAATCCCAATACCCGAGTCTTTAATTCGTACTTTGAGTGTCGATTGGCTTTCCGTCACCAGCAGTATTAAATCAACATCAATTTCGCCGTAATGGGTAAATTTCACCGCGTTATTGAGCAGGTTAAACAAAATCTGGTTAATACGAACCTGATCGCCAACCACCATGACATCTTCAACGATGTTGGAATTGAGTTGCAGCGTGATGCCCTTCTCTGCGCATAGAGGTCGGTAAATACGTTCAATCGCATAAACAACGTCAGACAAACGGAACTGACTCTTCTGAATGCGGAACTTACCTTGCTCAATACGTGAGAAATCGAGAATATCGTTCAGTACCGCGAGGAGATGCTCACCACTGCTGCACAAGACATTCACCTGCTCAACTTGCTCTTTGTCATTCACAGTACGTTTAAGCAGTTGTGACACGCCTAAAATACCGTTGAGCGGAGTTCTTAACTCGTGACTCATTTTGGCTAAGAAATCGGCACGCAGACGCGCCGACTCTTCTGCTTCTTTACGCGCTATACGGCTCTGTTTTTCCGCTTCTGCAATACTGGTAATGTCATAACCTTGAGCGATGATCGACTCAATTTTGTCATTCACTTCAATCGGCGACAAGTTCCAGCGGAACATCTTACCGCCCAGTTCCGTATTCACCTCTTTGACGATGTTACCTTGCGCAGCCTCAGCAATTTTGTCCCTCAGTTGTCGCTCTAACCCATCCAATAATGGCTTGTCTTCTTCAAACTGATGCAAAAATTGCTGTTTGGCCGATGGGTTCATCTTGATCATCTGCCCATCGGTAGACCACAACACAGTCGGCGATACGGTGAAGTTGAACAAATCTTCAAATTGTTTTTCTTGTTCAGAAAGACGCGAAAAGGTGTGCTCTAAGGTACGACCAAAGTGGTCAAACTCATAAATGGTTGAACCAGGAAACGGATTGCGTCGCCCTTTATCCGCGACTTGATGGGTGTAGGTCATCAAGCAGGCAATTTCCGATTCGATGCGTCGTTGAATCCACCAACGAGTAATCAAAGCCACAATTACCATCGCGACCAACGCAAATATCATCCAGAAATAGTAGTTATCTCTGAGTCTGAGTGCGTTTTGGTTATTTTGTACGGAATAGACAGTCAAATAGGTTGGTACACCTTCCACCTCTAACGAGGCTCGGCTCACCATATTCCGGTTATAGAGGGTGTCACTTTGACCCGATTTGATCACATCCGCTTCGCGATAGGGCTCATTACCATTGAGTGTTGAAGCGATGACCTTTTTACCCACCGTGAGTACCAAGTTTTGCGAATTACTGCCATCGCGCATGGTCTCGATTAACGCATAGTTATTATTGAGCACCACCGCAACATACAAAAAGCCGGCTACCTCTCCAGTTGCTTGATTAATCAAAGGAGAACGGCGCACCATGAGATAAATCATATCGAGTTGCGAAGGTGAAGAGATCAAGTGCCAGTTGCTGTTAAAGGCCACACGACGAATCACCTTAGTCATATCATCTTGGCTAAGCCCATAAAATTGCGCATTGCCATCGTCCCAGATGAGTCCATCCATCGTGGTAATAAAGCGGATATCAGGTGTGTTAGAGAGTTCAAGCTGATCAACGCTGAGAAAATATTGATCAATGGTCTGGGGATCGCGCGATTGCAGTGCCTCAACCAAGTTTTGACTTTGAGCACTGCTGTCTTGGTGAATCTGAACGGTTGCTAAACGAAAGTTAAATAGGCTTTGTACTAAATTAGTGGTTTGCCCTGACGTGCGCAGTACCTCCTGCGACATCAAACGACTGCTGATTTGATAACTCTGGAACAATACACTTAGAGTCAATGCACCAAGCACCACAACGATCGCAAAACTAATGAAGTTCGCGATACGTCTTTTGGGTCTAATTGGGCCGGTTATCACACTCACTCATAGGTCCTTAATTAGCGATCTGAATAACGAAACGCCCATTTCTCTAAGCGCTTAACGCGTTCAGGGCTATCGTCTTTCGTTACGACTTCAAAATCGCCGGAATAGACAGTTGGAACAGGCTTATCTTCTAAGTCCCATTTCACCGCTTCAGCCATGGCAACGCCAGTATCATCGTTCATACGCATTACGGTCACCGCCATATCGCCTTTCGCAATCGCTTTTAATTCCGCTGAACCACCACCCCATCCGTTGATGATGATATCTTGGCGTTTTAACTCTTTCAGCGCCTTTATTGCGCCTAATGCGATATCCGTTGAACAGGCGTAAATAAACTTCACTTTAGGGTCATTTTTTACAATATTGAGGGTGGCTTCGTAGCCACTCGCCTCTGTCGCTTTGGTGTAGTAAGACGACGCCAAGCGATAACGGCCTAAAGTTTCCATCGACTGGATAAACGTATCACCGCGCGCTGCACTGATATAACCTTCTGAATAGTACAAAACGGAGTACTCACTGCCCATAGGTTCAAGGCTGCGGTAGTAATCCAATAAACGGTAAGTGCCCAGTTCATGGTCAAAGCCAACATACATCATGGGTTGACGTTTATCCCACGCTTTGATGGGTGTCGTGATGTTTTGCAAAATCAGTTTGGTTTTCGATGACTGCAAAACGTGCTCGATAAACTTGCGATGACGAGTGGTATCTAGCGTAAATATAACGTAATCAGAGTTGCTTTTTATCGCCTCCATAAGCGATAAACTCAATTCACGCGCATCCACATTAGGGCGGGTAAATACTTGATTAAGCTGATATTGAATACCAAGTTCTTGCATTCTCAGCTCAAATGCTTTGATGTTGCGAACCCAGTAATCGGAAATCTGTTGGCCAGGAAATACCACTGAAATAGTGATGGGACGAGTCTGTTTAACCGTTAATGGCACAGGATCACGACGTACCGTATTCACCATCTTATCGGTTAACATCTGCTGCTCAGGATTGCGGCTCAGGAACTCGCGATAATGCCAATACCCTTTAAGCACTTGGGATGCTTCCGCAAGCTGAGGAATAATGGCCAAGAGAAATAGAAAAATGGTGGTTGTGCGTTTTATCATTCAGCTCTCATTATTATGACGTTTTGTGAGCAGTTCTAAAAACAGTAGCCATAAGAAAACAAAGGGGAAAACCTTTACAGTAAAGGGCTAGCGTCTCGCGGATTATGAAACATATAGCCTGTAAATGATAGTGCGGACAACAAAAAACTTTATTATCCGCACCCTACGATAGAGCCTAAACTCTAGATTGTTTAGAAATGCATCACACTTATTAATAAAAACATAACTTAGAAGGTAAAGGCTAAGTTAGCAGATAGCCCCAACTGATTTTCTCCGGCGTACAAACCAGCAAGATCAATACTGACAAGATCACCCGGACTGATACCCAAACCAAAGGTAAACGCATTATCTAGGTTACTTTTCATATCCACTTCGTAGCCAGCGCGAAGTTGTGCCCAGCCCCAAGCATCGCCTTCAATACCAAAACGCAAGAATTGGGTATCGTCATTGCTGCCCTTAAAGCGTTTTTGTGCCGTCACATCCGCATCTACCGCAGCGGTAAAGAATTGGGTCACATAAGCGCCCGACACGGTAACCTGCGTGTTAAGTTTATAAGTATTGCTCCCGTCGTACGTCTTTATTTCCTGACTAAACAAATCCTTAACGGCGACTCCTGCACGAAAACTCTCTTTAAGCCAAACCGCACCTAAATCCAAGTTGAAAGCCGATTTGGTTTTCTTGCTTTCGTCATAATCACTGAGGTCGAAATCTTCAACCGTGACACTGTCTTGATAGGTACGCAGTTGTTGTATCTTTGGCGATACACCAAAGGCAAATGTTTGGCCACTTAAGTCCAATTTTTTCGCCATGGATAAACCTACTTCGGTATAACCAAAGGCCGTCAAATCGACACTTGAGTTTTGATACCGCGTTTGCACTGCACTTGGAGTATCTCCACCATCAGCAGCAATATCGGTTTCAGCAATCACTTCCGCATACGCGCGAGTAAAAAGGTTAAACGAAATCGCATCGATAGGCAGTGCAATCGCTGCCCCTAAACTCGCCGACACAGTCAATGGCTTATTATTGTCGAGGTCATTGAGGTAGTTGTTCAGTGTTGTCGCATTCGCTGTAGAACTATTGTCTTTAAAATCATCAATCTGGTCCTGCAGATCATCCACTGTCGACAGTGTATCATCGGTATCTCGCATCGTTGCCCCCACACCTGGCAGCAAAATACCAATATGGTCATTATCGCGATAAACGGCAGCGAGCGCTGGGTTATAGAAAGGAGCGAGCAGATAATCGGCGGTGGTCACACCGGTATTACCCATCGCATTGCCACGAGCATCAGCAACACTGGATGCCGCGTGTACGGAAGTAACTGCCCCTAGCGCAAGAGCTAAGGCAGCAACGATTGGAGTAGGTTTTATCATAATTGCTAATCACCTTAATTAGATTGACTCATCATTAAAAGTAATAGCAATTTGCAAGCTGCCAGCGAAAGTTCCGTGACAGAATGGGTTAATGTGAAAGTGATCTCACTTTATTTTGCAGAATTTTGAACAGCCCCTCATCGGTAATGAGTTGCTCTTTTTGGGATTTAGTGAGTTGTTTGATTCGCCATTCGAGTTTCAGCGCTTCGCTTTTGCTGTCGCTGACCGGTTGACTCCACGCCAAAGCAAGTGGTCCCTTTCCTTTCAGCGCTTTTGCGCCACGGCCATTGCTGTGCTGCGCAAAACGGCGTTCAACATCCGTAGTTATGCCGCAGTAGAGTGCGTTTTGATGGGTGCGTACAAGATACACCCACCACTGTTTTACTGGCTCTGTCACGCGTTATTGATCAAGTAATTGCTGCACTTGCAAAGTGAGCGCTTCCACTTGCGCACGCAGTTCAGCCACTTCTTCACGCAGCGCTGCAACCTCATCGTTACCACCCATATCTGATGGCGAACTTGAAGCCAGTGCCGTGACATCAACCTCGCCACAAAACAGATGTTGATAGCGAGATTCACGCTTACCCGCTTCACGCGGCAGTTTGACCACCAGCACGCCACTCTTATGGTCTTGGGCCAAATGTTCCAATACCGCTTCGACTTCTTTTACATCGGTAAAAGTACACAAACGGTTAGTTCTGGTGCGCAGTTCGCCAGGTGTTTGTGGGCCGCGCAGCAACATGCAACAAACAATCCCCAGCTCTTGCTCGGTCAGCTGTAAATCACCAAATTGGGTATTACAAAAACGGTGCTGATATTTGCGTGTACGGCTTGCAAAGGCGCTTTCGTCACTCACCAAATGACGAGCAATCAGCCCTTCCACTGCATCTTGAACTTCAGCTTCGCTCAAAGACATCACTGGTTCACGGTTACTCTTTTGGTTACAGGCCGTGGTTAAGCTATTTAAAGAGAGCGGATAATAATCAGGAGTGGTGATCTCTTTCTCGATGAGGCAGCCAATGATGCGGGCTTCAATGGCGGTTAACTCGATATTCATAGCGTTATCCTTATTGTAATTTTAATGTTCCAGATTCAAATTAAGCTTGATGATGCGGCCGTTGCCATCGACCATGACAATTTTGGATCGATTAAGCTCTATCTCGGTCAGTTCGAGACGTTCTCGTTCAATCACATAAGCGCAACCTAATTTAGTTGTATTTGAATCTTGTTGTTGCTCTGGTTCTTGATTATCTTGTTTAGTAACAACGATGTCGGAATGAAACATAGTGAAATCGTAGCTTCGTCATAAATTGCACCCATGATATAGCGCATCATTGAGGAAGTACAATCCACCTCACTTTAACTGTCTAATATTTAGCCAAGCCGCTAAACGGTTTGATCTAAAAGCTGTTATGAAACGGCACTATGTGTTTTAATCGTTGACAGTAGAAGAAATTATAGGAAAAAGGACCTATGAATAGCGTATTTGAAATCGTAAGCCTTGCTCGTCGCAAAAATAAACTTCAACGTGAACTACTAGACAATGAGAAAAAGGTTCGTGACAACCGTAAACGTGTTGATCTTCTAGAAAACCTCATTGACTACATCAAGCCTGATATGACTCAAGAAGAGTTGATCGCCATCATCAAAAACATGAAATCAGACTATGAAGACCGTGTTGATGATCACATCATTAAAAGTGCTGAAATCTCTAAAGAACGTCGTGATATCAGCCGTCGTATCACTGAATTGACTGAACAAGACAAACTGGCTCAAGGTAAAAAATAACCATTCCCGCTCAGCCAGCGTTGTAAAGACTTAACATCAAACCCGCCTAGTGCGGGTTTTTTTGTCATTGCGCACGTTGCATGGCGAATAAATACCCATGCAAAAACAACTAAACGTTTGCGCAATCGCTTACACTAACATTACATAAAATCGTGTCTTTAATCACACTTTCTGTATTGGTATAGTGCGCCCCGAACCATCGCACCTATTGATCTTTGAGAAGATTGATAGCAGCTAGACCATTCGAGGCATGGAACGCTCCCGTTACCGTCGGTGCAATAACCTTGGTTAAACACTTACAGTTGGGGTACCTCGAGATTCTCAAGCAGAGAAGATTGGTCCGATAGTGACATTTTTTATTCGGACAATTGAAGGGGCTCTACGTGGATATGAATACCATCGAAATCATGGGATACGCAGCATCTATCATGGTTGCGCTATCGCTAACAATGAAAGACATTGTGAAACTGCGCATCATTAACTTTATTGGTTGTGTACTGTTTTGTATCTATGCCAGCATAATCGGTGCTTGGCCAGTTGTGGCAACCAATGCTTTCATCGCAGTCGTCAACATCTACTACCTTGCTAAGCTAAAACAAGCGAATAAAACTCAAATTCACAGCGCGGCATAACGTTTTTCGTTAACGTCAGCACTGCGCTTGTTAGCACCACACTACATGTGATACCCAAAAAAAAATATCCTCCGGCATAGCCGGAGGTTTTTCATATGCGCCTATAAGGCTCTCCTACCAGCAGCGCCCTAGCAGGCGCATCGTGATCTGACATTTGCATATGACTATTTCTTGCGACCCGTAAACGGGTTACCTGAATATGGGATCGACAGTTGCTCTCCCATTTTATCTTGATCTAATTGATGCTTGATGTAACTTTGGATCTGGCTTGTATTTTTGCCGACTGTATCAACGTAATAACCCCGGCACCAAAATTCTCGATTTCGGTATTTGAACTTCAAATCCCCAAATCGCTCATAGAGCATCAAACTACTTTTACCTTTTAAATATCCCATAAAACCTGAAACACTCAACTTCGGTGGGATTTCTAAAAGCATATGAACATGATCTTTACAGCATTCAGCCTCGAGTATATTCACGTCTTTCCATTCACATAGCTTTCGCAAGATTTCTCCAACTGCTCGACGTTTTTCACCGTAGAACACCTGCCTTCTATATTTGGGTGCGAATACTATATGATATTTACAGTTCCATCTTGTGTGAGCTAAGCTCTTCTCGTCCCCCATATTGGGACCCCCTTTCAATTTCTGATTAACTCTTGTAGTTGCCAGACCACAAGGTATTTCTAACAAATTGAAAGGGGTTTTATAACTGACTTATAGCTATAAGCTCAACGGAACCCCCCAGCCAAGCTGGGGGTTTTCTCTGTACAAGAAAAGCCACCGCGATGTAGCGGTGGCTTTTTGTTGTTACAGACAATCTTTAACGATAAAAATGACGCTTCGCGTTTTCATCGCACTATGATTATTCGTCATCTTCTTCTGAAATTCTCGCCCAAGCCTGAGCGCATTTCACCGCACGTTTCCAGCCTTTGTAACGACGTTGACGTTTCTCTTCATCTTGATGCGGCATAAAGCTGCGATCGATTTCCGCTTTACCTTGTAACTCGTCTAAGTTATCCCAGAAACCCACAGCAAGGCCGGCAAGATAAGCGGCACCAAGGGCTGTGACTTCGGTGATTTTTGGACGATGTACTTCGGTATCCAACACATCCGCTTGGAACTGCATCAAGAAGTTATTGGCGACCGCACCGCCATCCACTCGTAGAGCCGATAAACGAATGCCTGAGTCTGCTTGCATTGCATCCAACACATCGCGGGTTTGGTAAGCGATACTTTCTAGTGTAGCGCGAATAATGTGGTTTTCATTCGTACCACGCGTCAAACCTACGATAGTGCCACGGGCATAGGCATCCCAATACGGAGCGCCTAGTCCAGTAAACGCAGGCACGACATACACGCCATTTGATGTGTCAACTTTGGTCGCGAAATATTCAGAGTCACGCGCATCACTGATGAGTTTCATTTCATCACGTAACCATTGAATAGAAGCGCCGCCCATAAACACCGAACCTTCCAGGGCATACGCTGGCTCACCTTTGGGACCGCAAGCTAAGGTGGTCACCAAGCCGTTGCGAGACGTCACTTTGTCTTGTCCGGTATTCATCAACAAGAAACAACCTGTGCCGTAAGTATTTTTCGCCTGCCCTGCTTTAACACACATTTGACCGTAAAGCGCTGCTTGTTGGTCACCCGCAATCCCTGCAATCGGAATACGAGTCCCCCCTTTACCACCAATGTTGGTTTTGCCATAGACTTCAGAGGAGCGTTTCACTTCTGGCATCATGCACAGTGGGATATCCAGTGCTTTGAGCAGTTTTTCATCCCAATGCAGGTTATTGATATTAAATAACATAGTACGAGATGCGTTGGTGTAATCGGTGACATGCACGCGCCCTTGAGTCATCTTCCACACCAGCCAAGTATCGACAGTACCGAAAAGCAACTTACCCGCTTCTGCATCTTCGCGAGCGCCTGGGACATTATCCAAGATCCATTTAATTTTGGTGCCGGAGAAATACGGGTCAATCAACAACCCTGTCTCTTCGCGGATATAGGCATCCAGCCCTTGCGCTTTTAACTCTTCACAGATAGGCGCCGTACGACGACATTGCCACACAATCGCGTTGTACACTGGCTTGCCAGTCTCTTTGTTCCAAACAATAGTGGTTTCACGTTGGTTAGTGATACCAATCGCTGCCACTTCATCACTGCGAATGCCCGCTTTGTTCAGTGCTTCAATGAGCGTTGAGCTTTGAGTTGCATAAATTTCCATAGGATCGTGTTCAACCCATCCAGACTCAGGGTAGATCTGAGTAAATTCACGCTGAGAAACACTCACAATATTGGCATCGTGGTCCAACACTACAGCTCTTGAACTGGTGGTTCCTTGGTCGAGGGCGACAATATATTTTTGCTCAGTCATGTTGTTATCCTGTCAGTTTCACGTTTTGTTCTGTTCTTTAAATATGGCCATCTATCGATAAGTATGGCTGCAGCTTTGAAAGAAGGCTCTACAGCTTCTTTCTGTTATACGTGGGCCTGCTCGTTAGAAGAGACCTCATCACATTGATTGGGGATCGTGCATCCCACACCTTGGCTTGGCAGATAAGCCGCAATAAATTTCGGATACGCCCAAGCACCAAAACACGCACCAAAGATCGGGCCGATAATAGGGACGATAAAATAAGGAATGTCTCGGCCACCAGTCATGGCGTAATCCCAGCCGGCCAAATAGGCGAACAATTTAGGGCCAAAGTCACGTGCTGGGTTCATGGCAAATCCGGTCAATGGACCTAATGAACCACCAATAATGGCGATCACAATACCAATCAGTAGCGGGTTCATCGCGTTACGATGCGCGCCGTTATTTTCATCACCCAGAGCTAAGATGGTAAACATCAAGACCGCTGTGATACAGAATTCGACCGCAATGGCACCGCCAAAGGAGATCGAAGACATAGCATACGTAGAGAAGATACCAGCGGTTGCCAGAGCGGCCTCACTGCTACGTGCAAAATGATGATTCACTTCATAATCAATAAATAAGTTATGGTACAAGCCATAAATTAAGGCTGCGGCACAAAATGCTCCGGCAACTTGTGCCAGAATATACGGAATAACTTTACGCTTATCAAAGCCTTGAAATAGTGTAAGTGCAATTGTTACAGCAGGGTTTAAGTGTGCTCCGGAAACGCCAGCGGTACAGTAGATCGCTATCGCAACGCCAAAGCCCCACACAATACTGATTTCCCATTGGCCAAACTGTGCGCC
Organism: Vibrio porteresiae DSM 19223; assembly: GCF_024347055.1. Classification (NCBI taxonomy): domain Bacteria; kingdom Pseudomonadati; phylum Pseudomonadota; class Gammaproteobacteria; order Vibrionales; family Vibrionaceae; genus Vibrio; species Vibrio porteresiae. The sequence continues at coordinate 547,021 of NZ_AP024896.1, read as the reverse complement.
AGCCAAAACCATGGCAGCGACACAACCCACACCAAAAAAGATCAGCAAGCCCGTGCCAATAAACTCTGCAATACACTGTCCGAGTAGGGTATGTGGTTTTTTAGTTGTCATCGTAAGTGTCCTGTGAGTGGATTGAACTGGTTTGTTCACGGTATATCATGCCCAAACCCAACTCATTCGAAAACTAACAACCATCAATAATGAGCATTCGAGCACGAAATTGTTAAAATTAGGCATCCATTTTGTTAAATGCGTCATCCTTTCACACTAACACCGGATATTGACTGCTCACCCACGCTCACCCCACTCTTCACTCAAAGCTGTTTTACTAATATAAAACAGTGAGTTAATTAGAATAACCTCATTTTAATGCACAAAAATGCATAGGTTCACTTAACCAAACCTATGCTTTAAAACACACATCGATTAACATTTGAGCTACATCATTTGTTACTTACAGACGTCAAAATCCGCCTAAATATGTGTCAAATTCGACAACGATCGCCTTTTCAACAAGTTCTCATCAAACAAAAATGTTCGTTCGAGCTTTTGTGAGCTACACAGCGAACCCAATCATGGAGAAATGCCACACTTAACCATAATAAATGCAAGGTTAAAGGCAGCTCTATGACGCAACCCACTTTTTTTGAAACCGATGTCGTGATCATCGGTGGCGGCGCCACTGGTACAGGTATCATGCGCGACTGCGCTCTGCGCAATATTCGCTGCATTTTGCTGGAACGATTCGATATTTCCGCTGGTTCTACTGGTCGCAACCACGGCCTGCTTCATTCTGGCGCTCGCTATGCGGTAACCGATCCCCACTCCGCACAAGAGTGCATTCAAGAAAATCGTATCTTGCGCCATGTTGCACGCCATTGTGTTGAGGAAACCGAAGGGCTGTTTATCTCTCTTCCCGAAGACGATCTCAGCTATCAAGAAGAGTTCATCCGCGCCTGCCACAAAGCGTCGATTCCTACCCAATTACTCAGTGCCAAAGAGACATTGACGCTCGAGCCGTGTGTGAATCCACGTTTGAAAAGCGCAGTCAAAGTACCCGATGGAACGCTAGATCCATTTCGTCTCTGCTCTGCTAATGTGCTTGATGCTCAGCAACATGGGGCAACTTTACTCAATCACACTCGTGTCATTGGCATGATTCGCCAGCAAGATCGCATTGTTGGAGTGAAGTGCGAGAACCAGCTCACACACCAGAAATTTGATATTCATTGCCAGCAAGTGATCAATGCCGCCGGTATTTGGGGACAGCAGGTAACAAAAATGGCTGGCGTGCCACTCACCATGTTTCCAGCCAAAGGTTCGCTGCTTATTTTCGACTATCGATTGAATAACCTCGTGATTAACCGCTGTCGAAAACCAGCCGACGCGGACATTCTTGTTCCCGGTGACACGATTTCCTTGATTGGTACCACGTCAGAACACATTGATTATCAGGACATTGATAAACCTACGGTGACAACCAAAGAAGTCGAACTCTTAATGCGCGAAGGGATCAAATTGTGTCCGAGCATGGCGAATGCGCGCGTGTTGCGCGCCTATGCAGGCGTGCGTCCTTTGGTTTCGGTCGATAATGATGGCAGTGGCCGTAATATTTCCCGCGGAATTGTGTTACTTGATCACCAACAACGTGATGGACTTGAAGGGTTAATAACCATCACAGGCGGCAAGTTAATGACCTATCGTTTAATGGCTGAGCAAGCGACGGATTTGGTGGCGCACAAGTTGGGTAATGCTGTGCCTTGTCAAACGCATATTTTGCCCCTGCCTGGCTCGGCTCATGAACCTATTCCTACCCAAAAGTCGGCCAGTTCTATCCCGATTTATCAAGCTGCAGTCGATCGCCATGGCAGTCAAGCCAACCAGTTTCTAACCAGTGAGCCTGAGCAGCAGACGATCATTTGTGAATGTGAGATGGTCACCGCTGCTGAAATTGGTTACGCCATCAATCAACTCCATGTGCAAGACCTTGTTGACCTGCGCAGACGTACTCGCTTGGGAATGGGGCCATGCCAAGGTGAACTGTGTAGCTATCGTGCGTCGCAGCTGTTTTGCGACATAGGTCAACGTGATGGTAATCAAGCGAGTCATCTGCTTGAGCAGTTCTTGCAAGAGCGCTGGCAAGGTACACAACCTATCTTTTGGGGTGACGCCCTAAGAGAAACGGAATTGAGTTACTGGCTATACGAAGGGTTAATGGGAATTTCTGGCTTACCAACCGCTCTCCCTACCACGAAAAACAAACAAGGAGCGCACTGATGATTCACTATGATACAGCAGTGATTGGTTCGGGCATTGCAGGTTTAACCGCGGCCATTTACAGTCAATCTCACGGCAAACGCACGGTCTTAATCAGTCAAGGACAAAGCGCCATGCACTTTGCCTCTGGTTCGTTTGATGTGCTAAGCCGCTTACCCGATGGTGCGCCAGTAAGCCATCCATTTTTGAGTATGCAAACTCTGTTTCAACAACGTCCAACCCATCCTTATCACCGGGTCGGCATTGAGGCTGTTCGCGCCAGTCTTACTTGGTTTTGCAAGATGCTCGCCAGTTGTGGGGTTCCATTAACCCATCAAGCTGACGATGCGAACCACTACCGCATTACGGCCTTAGGAACATTAAAACCCACTTGGCTTTCTCAGCCTTATGTTTATCAGCATCGTAAAGCGGTACCGTTTAAACGAGTGGTGGTGATCTCGGTAAAAGGGTATCGCGACTTTAGCCCACAGATGATTCGCGATAACTTGACGCTGCACCCCGACTTTGCCACTACGCCAATTGAAAGTGCGCTCATTACACTTCCGGTGCAGCCCACTAGAAATCACAACTGGCGTGCGCTCGATTTGGCGCATCAATTGCGCATTGAACAAAACTGGCAGCATTGGTGTGAAAGTTTAAATGCACTTGCAACGCCAGATGATCTTGTCGTGATTCCAGCAATACTGGGCAATGGTGATGGATTAGTGCAACTTGGCACCTTACATAAAACCACCGGGCTCACTTTTAACGAAGTGGCCGCTATGCCACCCTCTTTGTTGGGTATTCGTATTGAGGAAGCGCTGACACGTGAGTTTCGCCGTTTAGGTGGCACATTGCTGCGCGGCGATTGTGTCACTGGCGGTGAATTCGAATACAACAAGCTAATAAGCCTTTCTACATCTCATTTGGGCAATACGAAAATTCATGCCGAGCACTTTATGATGGCAACCGGTAGCTATTTCAGCCAAGGATTGAAGGCTCAGTACCATAACATTAGTGAACCGGTTTTTGGCCTTGAAATGGACTCCAACTATCAACAAGGCGCGTGGTATCAAAATCGCTTTGCGGGTAATCATGCCCACCCATTTATTGCCTTTGGCGTCAAAACGGATGCCAATCTCCATCCCTATCGCGACGGTAAAATTGTCTCCAACCTTTATTGCTGTGGCGCGATGTTAGCAAATTATGATCCTGTTTTTGAAGGGTGTGGTGGTGGAGTTGCCATTGCCACTGCTTACCATGCAGTAAGACAAACGCTTCCTACTCCCCTTGCGATTGAAACTGGTGAGGCCACGTTATGAGTACGCTTTATTCCACTCAAGCACCGAAAAATCTCTCTTTTGAACAGTGCATCAAATGTACCGTGTGTACCGCGTATTGTCCTGTGGCAAAGGTCAATCCATTTTATCCTGGCCCAAAACAGAGCGGGCCAGATGGTGAACGATTACGCTTGAAAGATCCTGCTTACTTTGACGACACGTTGAAGTATTGCACCAACTGTAAACGCTGTGAAACCGCCTGTCCTTCGGGAGTTAATATCGGGGATCTCATTGCGATTGCACGCGGTCGTTATGGTCGCCATCCAACCAGCCCTAAGACAGTGCGCGACTATGTCCTTAGTCATACTGATTTAATGGGAGCGGTAGCCGCACCTTTGGCTCCTTTGGTTAATACCATGACCCATTTCGGATTAGTGAAAAAAGCGATGCACTACACCCTAGGGGTAGACAAGCGTAAACAGCTACCTAACTACGTACGTCAAACATTTCGTCATTGGTTTAAGCAATCTTGTTGTGACCAAAGTCAGTTTGATCAGCAAGTGCTGTTTTATCACGGCTGCTTTGTTAACTATAACCAGCCGCAATTAGGCAAAGATTTAGTCAAAGTGCTCAATGCGATGGGTATTGGCATGCAACTGCTCGAACATGAGAAGTGCTGTGGAGTCCCTTTGATTGCCAACGGTTTTCACGAAAAGGCGCGGCAAAATGGTCTCTATAATATGGCCAATATCGAAAAAGCTTTTCAAGACAACGAAATGCATCTTGTCTCAACCTCATCGACCTGCGCTTTTGCCCTAAAAAGTGAATACCCGCATGTGCTAGGCATCGATAACAGCGCTATCAGTGACCGAATTGACTACATCACCAAATACCTGCTTACGCAGATCATGAATGGTCGACAGTTAGCCCTTAAACCTCTGCCATTAACGGTGATGTATCACACGCCATGTCACCTAGAACGCAGTGGTAATGTCATTTTCACCTTGGAGTTACTGCGTTTAATTCCGCAATTGAAACTGATTCAACTCGATAGCGAATGTTGCGGCTCTGCCGGGACGTATGGTTTCAAAACCGAGAACTACGCCACATCAATAGCCATTGGTTCTCATCTGTTTAATTCCGTCAATTCGCAGCCAGCCGATTACGTGATCACCGATTGCGAAACTTGCCAATGGCAACTTAAGGAGAACACCAATAAGCCCGTTTTACACCCGATCTCTCTACTCGCCATGGCACTGGCTTAGTCATGCTCAGCTCATGATAAAAGCACACGGAAAAACAAGCACGGTTGAGGCAAAATACTTCAACCGCGTCTTATTACTGCTCGTTGTCACTCAAACTGCGGTAAACCTGACACGCAGATAACGCAGGTTGAATCAATTCAAGGGCACTAGCATCACAGGGTGGTAACGAGGCATCGCTATTAGCAATAGGTGTCACCCGGTTACCCCAACGTAATAAGCTTGCGCCCCAAGTGAGACCAGCTCCAAAAGCCGTCAAAACCAAATTAGCATTAGGTTCTACCCGCCCTTGTTCCAACGCTTCGCATAACGCAATCGGCACCGTCGCAGCTGAGGTATTGCCATAATGGGCGATATTCACAAACGCTTTTTCAGGTGGTAAATGCGCTAAATCACACAGGGTTTGAATGATGCGCAGATTGGCTTGATGAGGAATCAAGAGATCGATCTCTGGAAAACCCATTCCCTGCCGGCTAAGGACTTCCTGCACCGCCGACCCCATCCCTTTCACCGCGCGCTTAAAAATCTCTTTGCCGACAAAGTTAAAATCCCAAAAGCCGTTATCCGCCGCGAAACGATCCATCGCGGTGCCAAATGCGGGCACGGCCAAGATATCCCGACCTTGAGCATCACAGCAAAGTTGGCTTTGCAGTACGCCACACTCATGGGCACTGCGACTTAACACTACCGCACCGGCACCATCACCAAAAAGCACCGCTGTGTCTCGCTCAGTCCAGTCAATAAAAAAAGAGAGCCGCTCAGCGCCTATCACAAGCGCATGGCGATAAGGGCCAGCTTGTACTAAGCGAGTGGCAGTTTCTAACGCGTAAACAAACCCAGTGCAGGCCGCATTCAGATCAAAGGCTGCGGCATTCAACCCTAAGTTTTGGCACACTTTGGACGCCACATTGGGAATTAACGTATCGGGGCTGCACGTTGCCACAATCACCAGTTCTATCTCTTGGTTGACTAAACCAGCACAGGCGATCGCCCGTTGCGCGGCAACGGTGGCAAGCGCAGAGGTATCAACGTGACTGATACGCCTCTCCTCAATACCAGTACGACTCACAATCCAATCATGAGTTGTGTCTAGAAAGGTGGTCAAATCCTGATTGGATAAACGCGCTGGTGGTAAACACTTGCCCCAGCCAGTCATCTCAGCATAGCGATTCATCTCTTCTCCTTGTCACGTTGGTAGCGCAGAGGTATGTCTCTCTTTCTAGCTCTTGTTCGATAAACGTGTGTTGTTATTAAGATAGGCTCTTGTTAAATCTTCTCACTGCCCCAAAATAAGGAACCTTACATTCAACTTACGTGTTACGTGGGGATCGCCACCGCATTGACTCCATCAAGTACCTAAGCTCAACTATGGTACTTATGACTAAAATATAACCATGCGGGCGATCATTACCTTACACAGTATAAGCAGTATCATACAGAGCTGCCGACTTGAGAAAAGAGAGAAAGAAAAGTGTCTACATTTACAACTCGTTGCCCATCGTGCCATGGGCTAAACCGCGTTCCTAATGAACGCATTGCAGAGCAGCCTCACTGCGGGAAATGCCAAGCACTGCTGCTTGATGGCTCACCCATTGAAGGGACGTTAGAAAACTTCACGGCACTTTTGCAAAGTCCTCAGCCTGTTGTCGTCGACTTTTGGGCACCCTGGTGCAATCCGTGTGTCGGTTTTGCGCCCGTGTTTAGCGATGTCGCTCAAGAGCGCGTTGGTGAGGTGCGTTTTGTGAAAATTGATACCGAAGCTCAGCAACAATTGGCGGCTCAATTTCAAATTCGCAGTATTCCGACCATCATGTTGTTTAAAGAGGGACAACGTGTCGATGTACTCAATGGTGCCCTGCCAAAAAGTCACTTCAATCAATGGCTAGATAGCGCACTCAAAAAATAATCCATACCGAAAAGTTGGCATTTTATTCTGCAATTTGCCAACTTTCCTTTGCCCATCTAAGACATTTCACCTCGATAAAAATCATTAATCGACAAGGTCAGAAATTTTCGTTTTACGTTTGTATACGATAGATCCATAGTCCCCGCGATCTCCCTGTTTCCGTTCCGATTTCGAGGCTACACCGTTGAACAATACCTATGCCGTTAGCGCATCTCCACGCATATCCATTCCGGTTATTGCGTTGACCCTGTACGCCATTGCGTCAGGTTATTTGATGAGCTTAATCCCATTAATGCTACCTGTTTATGGTCTAGACAGTTCCATGGCGAACTGGCTGGCGAGTGCGTTCTATATAGGGCACTTCTTGGGCGCAATGTGCATGGAGAAATTTGTTCATAAAACGGGGCACCGCAATGCCTTTATGGTGTGTTTAGCTGTACTCTTCGTATCTAGCTTGGCACTGCCATGGGTCGTGAACGATATCGCTTGGTTATTCTTCCGCTTCGTTGCCGGGATTGCCGTGGCTGGCGTCTTTGTCGTCGTTGAATCTTGGTTGCTACACGGTGATGAAAAAGGCCGCGCGAAACGTCTGGGCATTTATATGGTCTCTTTATACGGTGGTACCGCGGTAGGTCAGCTTGGCATCGCTTCAATTGGTGTTGATGGTCTTGCTCCTTTTGTTGCTATCGGTGCATTACTCCTTATTGCGACCTATATTTTACGTTTTGCCAAAGGTGCGCAACCATCGGTTGGTAGCGGCATCAGTTTGTCTTTACGTCAGATTTCTAAATTAAGTCACCCAGCCATCATCGGCTGCTTAGTCTCAGGTCTTGCAACTGGCGCGATTTACGGTTTGATGCCGCTTGAATTGGAACAACGTGGTATCAGCCACACCGACCTTGGTACTTTAATGGCAATTGTCATTTTAGGTGCAATGGCGATTCAACCTATCGTACCTTGGCTATCCAATATGATGGGACGTACCCTTCTGATGGCGCTACTTTGCCTATTAGGCGCAGCCGCTGCAGTTGTCAGTATGATGAACCCTGATCTAGCGACCCTATCGATTTGCCTATTTATGGTTGGTGTATCAACCTTTGCTCTTTACCCTATTGCGATCAATTTGGCGTGTGCTAACCTCGATTCCAGCTATATTGTTTCTGCAACTCAAGCCATGTTGTTCAGCTACAGCGTTGGTTCAGTATTAGGCCCTATGGCAGCTGACTGGTTTATGCAAGGACACCAAGGCATGATGGCTTACTTGTTCATCACTTTGATGGCAACGTGTGTCTACATGCTAATGTCGAGCGTCAAAACCAAACATCAATGGGTTGCTGGCAAATAGCCTAAACAGATTCCTTTACAGACCAAGAGCACGAGTTTTACTCGTGCTCTTTTTTTATCCCTGTCGATGCCCTTCTTACTCATCCTCCCCTGCTAAATTCATAGACATGAAATCATTCGTCCACTTATCTTTTTAACACAAACATCACTCACCCATTGCATAACAAGATGACTAATTAAGCTCAAAACTTGCTTTTAGCTGCACATATTTGATAACATTTACGTCACAAAACAGTTTGTACTCTAATTTTTATGCTGAATACCCTTTGTTTAAAGCGGCATAAAAATGGGCACAATACATCGATGACTAAACAAAAAGTGGACTATATGGAAAGTGTGTCGAAAAAATACAGTATCGAAACCACTGACTATCAGGTGGGACAAGATAATGTGCAGAAATGGGGATTTGATGTACACAATCCCGTGTTTGGAATCAGTGCTGGCTTAATTCTAGCGTTTCTTGTCGCAGTGCTCGTGGTTGATCCCGCCACTGCCAACAATGCCCTTAATCAGATGAAAAACAGCATCATGGACGATTTTGATGGTCTGTTTATGTGGGCAACCAACGCCTTTTTAATTTTCTCTTTTGCATTAATGGTTTCTCCTTATGGCCGTATTCGTCTTGGCGGCAAAGAGGCAAGACCCGATCACTCCACTGCTTCATGGCTAGCCATGCTGTTTGCTGCTGGGATGGGGATTGGTTTGTTGTTCTGGGGTGTGGCAGAACCAACTGCTTACTTTACCAATTGGTACGGTACCCCATTAAATGTTGAACCTTATACGCCAGAAGCGAAATCGCTTGCGATGGGAGCCACCATTTTCCACTGGGGTATCCACGGTTGGGCGATATTTGCGGTTGTTGCACTCTCGCTTGCCTTTTTTACCTTTAATAAAGGCTTGCCTCTCTCAATGCGTTCGGCGTTCTACCCTATTTTTGGTGATCGAGCATGGGGCTGGTTAGGTCATGTGATTGATATTCTTGCCGTGCTTTCGACATTGTTTGGTTTAGCCACCTCACTAGGTCTTGGTGCACAGCAAGCTACTAGTGGGATTAACTATGTGTTCGGTACTCATGGTGGTATTGGCCTGCAATTAATCGTCATTGTGTTTGTCACTTTGATTGCGATTGGATCGGTGGTGCGCGGTATTGACGGTGGGGTCAAAGTTCTAAGTAACATCAATATGATGTTCGCCGCAGCATTGTTTGCCTTTATTGTCGCAGTGACTTATGACACCGCGTGGGACTCATTGGTGAATACCTTTACCGGCTATGCCAAGGTAATTTTACCCTTGAGTAACCCACATGGCCGTGAAGATGAAACTTGGATGCACGCTTGGACCGTCTTCTACTGGGCTTGGTGGATCTCTTGGTCACCATTCGTCGGTATGTTTATTGCGCGAGTATCACGTGGCCGTACAGTGCGTGAATTTATGCTGGCAGTGGTCTTTATTCCGACCCTAATTACCATGATTTGGATGGGCATCTTTGGTGGTATCGCCTTAGACCAAGTAGCTAACCATATCGGTGAACTTGGTACCAAAGGCTTGACGGATATCTCACTGACTCTGTTTTATGTCTACGACCAATTGCCAATGGGCAGTGTGATCTCGGTGATTTCCATTGCGCTGATTTTGATTTTCTTTATCACCTCATCGGATTCGGGTTCACTGGTGATCGACAGTATTACCGCTGGCGGTAAAGTGGATGCGCCTATTCCACAACGTATTTTCTGGGCAAGTATTGAAGGAGCCATCGCGGCCGCTATGCTGTGGATTGGGGGTCAAGATGCGCTGCAATCGGGTGTGGTCGCGACAGCGTTACCGTTTGTGTTCGTGCTACTACTCATGTGTGTCAGTTTAACCATGGGACTACGGACCGAATACAGTGCTTACCGCGCTCCAGCGTTAGAGCAAGCCTAGTCATGCTCTTTAAGATGGATTGAGATGAGCTCAATCCATCCTAAAGCTAACTGAGCTCAACTTGAGTAATCTAAATGCGCCTTTGGGCGCATTTTTTATACAACCAATTGAATTAGTTAAATTTAAATAAAAACTTAGTTAGCTTAGTGATTTAGTCAAATAGTAAAGCGACGTATCAATAGGATAATTTTCCAACACCATCTGACACTCATACCCCTGTTTCTCGTAAAAAGGTTTGGCTTGAAAACTGAGAGTGTCAACTAAAGCCATGCGACATCCCATCTCTTTCGCTTGCCGCTCTAACTTAGCCAGCAGCTGCGCGCCAATACCTTTACCACGTAGCTCTTCTGCTACCCAGAAAAACTTAAGTAACAGCCAGTGACCTCGCACATTCGCAATAACACCCGCTTTTTTCACATCGTCTACAAGGTAATAACAAGCTAAAGGATCGTGAGATATCCCCTCTAAATGCGGTCGATTAAACTCAATTAATGCCGCATGAATCTCTGCGATATCCTGCTCTGATGGTGACACATCAACAATATAACTCATCCCTGGTTGTCCTTTTCTTGCTATTCCAATCCGCTCTTGCGCTATTGTTGTGATAAAAAACTGTTGTGATAAAAAAACGCCCTAGAAAAGGGCGTTTAGTGATGACGCGTTCGCGGCTTGTATCACTCAAAAACAGCGACACGAGCAACAAGTACTCCAACGTTAACTGAGATCGTAACGGTCCGCATTCATGACTTTGACCCAAGCTCGGACGAAATCACGCACAAACTTTTCTTGGTTATCATCTTGCGCATACACCTCAGCGTAGGAACGTAAGATGGAGTTCGATCCCAACACCAAATCAACGCGGGTTGCGGTCCACTTGGTCACGCCAGTAACTCGATCAAACAGGGCATAATGCCCCTCATCGACCGGTTTCCAACCATAACTCATATCGGTCAAATTCACAAAGAAATCATTACTTAACACACCCACTCGATCGGTAAGCACCCCATCAAGTGTACCTCCATAGTTAGTGCCCAATACACGCATCCCACCGATTAACACCGTCATTTCTGGCGCTGTTAAGCCCATCAGTTGCGTGCGTTCAAGTAACAGCTCTTCAGCAGGAACACGATAGTCGTGCTTTAACCAGTTACGATAACCATCATGAACCGGTTCAAGCACAGCAAATGAGTCCACATCGGTCATCTCTTGAGTGGCATCGCCACGCCCAGGATTAAAGGGAACCGAAATAGCAACACCTGCCAAATTGGCAGCCTTTTCTACCGCCGCACAACCGGCCAAAACGATTAAGTCTGCCATACTGACGGGCTTCGCGGCTTTACTTTGAATCTGCTCTAGCGCGCTCAGCACTTTTTGCAGACGTTTAGGCTCATTACCTTGCCAATCTTTTTGCGGAGCAAGACGGATACGAGCGCCATTGGCTCCGCCACGATAATCTGAACCTCGAAATGTTCTCGCACTGTCCCAGGCCGTAGCAACCCAATCCCCAAGCGCAATATCAAGGCTTAGGATCGCTTGCTTTAACTGAGCGATTTCATCATCGGTTAAGCAGTAGTCAACACTGGGAATAGGGTCTTGCCACAGCAGATCTTCCGCTGGAACGTCAGGTCCCAAATAACGACTCTTAGGCCCTAAGTCGCGGTGCGTCAGCTTAAACCACGCCCGGGCGAAGGTCTGTGCAAAATACTCAGGATCTTGATAAAACTTATCGGCAATCTTGCGATATTCTGGGTCCATTTTTAGCGCCATATCCGCATCGGTCATGATCGGATTACGCTTAATCGCTGGGTCTTCCACATCGGCTGGTTTGTCTGCTTCTTTGATGTTAATCGGCTCCCACTGCCACGCGCCAGCAGGGCTTTTTGTTGAGGCCCACTCATAGTTCAATAGCAGATAAAAATAGCCGTTATCCCATTGAGTTGGATTGGTTGTCCATGCTCCTTCAATTCCACTCGTGACAGCGTCACGCCCAATTCCACGGGTTTTGTGATTGATCCAACCTAAACCTTGCTCTTCAACAGGTGCTGCTTCTGGCTCAGGGCCTAAATTTTCTGCTTTGCCATTGCCGTGACATTTTCCCACGGTGTGACCACCAGCAGTAAGCGCCACGGTTTCTTCATCATCCATCGCCATACGAGCAAAAGTCTCACGCATGTCTTTAGCGGTTTTTAGAGGATCGGGATGACCATCTACGCCTTCAGGGTTGACGTAAATTAAGCCCATCATCACTGCTGCTAACGGGTTTTCCAGATCACGTTCACCAGTATATCGGCTCTTCGGTTTGTCACTGGTCGCGAGCCACTCCTCTTCTGCGCCCCAATAGATGTCTTTCTCTGGATGCCAAATATCTTCACGGCCACCCGCAAAACCGAACGTTTTCAATCCCATGGATTCATAGGCCATATTACCGGCCAGTATCATTAAATCTGCCCACGAGATTTTGTTGCCATATTTTTTCTTAATTGGCCACAGCAAGCGACGCGCTTTGTCTAAGTTACCGTTATCAGGCCAGCTGTTTAGGGGAGCAAAGCGCTGATTACCAGTCCCTGCCCCACCACGACCATCGGCAACACGATAAGAACCGGCAGAGTGCCACGCCATACGAATCATCAAACCGCCATAGTGTCCCCAGTCTGCAGGCCACCATGATTGGCTTTGGGTCATTAACGCTTTAAGGTCCGATTTTAGCGCAGAAAAATCGAGCGAATTAAACGCTTCTGCGTAATCAAACTCATCATCCATCGGATTGGTTTTCTTGTCATGTTGAGCAAGAATGTCGAGGTTGAGTGATTTTGGCCACCACTTCATATTATCTTGTTGTAATGAGGTATTTGCTCCGTGCATTACTGGGCATTTACCAGACGACTTGCTTTGACTCATGGGAGCCTCCGTGTAAGAGTCATGGGTGTCTAACCAAACTACCCCTTAAGTTTAGGCGGATTGTCAGAGGTGATCGAATGTTGTGTTTTTTATGAACACGGTCATACTCTTAGCTCCGAAAAGACGCCACTCCCCATTAAATTGATGCAGGTCAAAACCCTCTTTCGTATTTGTTAGTGTTGGCAAATTATCCTTGCTTCTTAATAACGCGCCTTTTATCCTGCCATTAAATATTAAACGATCGGTCTAAATTAAAATGTAGTCAGTTTTAAGTGATGCATTTTCTATGCAACCCATTTTTAAACTGTATAGCTTGGCCCGATTACTCCCTATTTAGCCATAAGGTAGACACTGTATGTTCAAAGCCCTTTATATCGATAAAGTTGACGACCAATATCAATGCCAATTTAAACCGTTGGAAGAGAGTGACTTTCCAGAAGGTAACGTCACTGTAAACGTCGAATACTCTACTCTGAACTACAAAGATGGTTTGGCGATCAGCGGAAAATCCCCAGTGGTACGCCGTTTTCCAATGGTGCCTGGGATTGACTTTGCAGGCGTGGTTGAATCGAGTGAGCATCCTCACTTCGCTGCAGGCCAACGCGTCTTTATCAACGGTTGGGGCCTAGGAGAGAAACACTGGGGCGGTTTGACAGAGAAAGCCAAAGTCAATGGTGACTGGTTGCTCCTCATTCCTGAAAGCATGAGTAGCTACGATGTGATGGCAGTCGGCACTGCGGGTTACACTGCAATGCTTTGTGTGCAGGCATTACAAAACAACGGCATCACGCCACAATCAGGTAAAGTGCTAGTCACTGGTGCGAACGGCGGCGTAGGCAGTTTTGCCGTGGCATTCTTAGCAAAATTGGGCTTTGACGTGATTGCTTCAACTGGCCGTCCAGAAGAAGAGGCTCGTTTACGCCAATTAGGTGCCAGTGAAATCATCGATCGCAACACACTATCACAACCGGGTCGTCCACTGGGTAAAGAGCTTTGGGCTGCTGCCATCGATTCTGTGGGTAGCCATACTCTAGCGAACGTGTGTGCCTCAACTCAGTATGGTGGCGTGGTCGCTGCATGTGGTTTGGCCCAAGGTATGGATTTTCCAGCCAGCGTAGCTCCGTTTATTTTGCGTGGCGTAACGCTAGCAGGTGTTGATAGCGTGATGTGTCCAAATGAGAAACGCCGCACGGCTTGGGAGCAAATTGCCAAATTGGTCGATAAAGAGATGCTCAGTACCGCAAGCTCAGTGATTAGTTTTAATGAGGTGATTGATACTGCGCATCAATTGCTGGAAGGTAAAGTGAAAGGCCGCGTGGTGGTTGATATTCATCGCAACTAAAACAAAGCTTAGCGCTAACTTATGATGACTCAGGGTTGCCATGCAACCCTGAGTTTTTTCTTGCTAGCGTTGTTCGCCTTGGCTGACGCTCCAACGAAAATAGTGCCAAAAATCATCCAAAGGCTGGGTAGAACGAAATAACTTCGCGCGCATCACTGCCCCTTCCCATCCAGACCAAAATAGCGCCGCTAAATGTTCATTGGTTTCGCGGGAATGCAATTGCTTCTGTTCACGAGCTAACGCAAAGCAGCACTCAACACGCTGTTGCCAATCCAGAATGATCTCTTGAAGTTGCACGGCTAACGCATCGGAAAGCTGAGGCACTTCTTGCATCATATTGCCAACCAAACAGCCGCGACGAAATTCAAAGCGTTCAATGCCTTCTTTTGCATCATTGACAAATAGCCCAATTCTATCAAGAGGCGCAATGTCGGGACGGGTTAGATGCTTATCTAACTTATGCGCGAAATAGGTGCCATACGCGGCTAAGACTTGCGAGCCAAACTCTTCTTTGTTTTTGAAGTAGTGGTAGAAAGAGCCCTTAGGAACTTGAACTTTTTTCACCACTGCATCGACGCCTGACGCCGTAAAGCCAAACTCAGTGATCATTTCTAAGCCACTGCGAATGAGGACCTTTTTGGTATCCGAGTATTCACGTTCGATTTTAGGTGGACGTCCACGTCGACGTTTTAAGGGTTGTTGTTCGCTCACGTTCTTCTTTGATGTCTTTGTTGTTTCACACAATTTTACAGATTTTGCGATCAAGATACCACTCAGTGTCTGGCCGTGAGCACAACCAGACACTTTATTTCCCATCACTGGACAATATCTGTTCTAGTCGTGCACCGCGAGGGTATGCGCTTCGATGTAATTAAAGTTGATGTCCTCTCCCAAACCAGGCAAGGATGAGAGATGAACAAAGCCGTCACTGTCCATCGGATCCGCTAGCTGATTGAGATAAGAGATACCTTCATCATAGTCCAAGAATGGATGAAGTAGTCCGCGTTCGTACCACTGGCAATTTTTAATCGCGGCACAGACAGCAAGGTTAGCAGCGCCATTACCGTGCACTTCACAATTCATCCCAAAAGATTCCGCCAGATGTGCCACTTTCAGTGTTGGCGAGATGCCACCCACACCCGGAACACCAGCACGCAAAATATCACTGGCTTGGGATTTTACCCATTCGGCGCGCGTATGATGCTTGCCCGATGCGGATTCTGGACCAATCACAGGAATCGCGAGCTGCTCACTAAGCCACCGATAAGAAGAGATGCTCTGTTCATTCATTGGCTCTTCGAACCACGCAAAATCGAGCCGCTCCAACGCCTTACCAATTTTGAGCGCTTCAGTCCGGCTATACCAATGGTAACCATCGATCATCAAAGCGATATCGGGACCAACCGCTTCACGCACCGCTTCACACGCTCGAATATCCATCGCGACACTCGGTGCAAAAGAGACTGGCGGCATCCAAGTATGTAACTTAATCGCTTTGTAGCCTCTTGCGACTAACTGTTCGGCAAAGCGACCATAATCTTCAGGGGTCGCTAATCCGCCAGCCAGCTCATCACCACACATGGTGCTGCCATACGCTGGTACTTTATCGCGGTAGGCACCAATTAATTGATACACCGGCACATTTAAAAAGCGTCCCGCCCAATCCCACAGTGCTTGATCAACCACAGCTAAAGCACGATCGGTTAACTGCCCTGCACTACCGCGTTGCCAAAGCTCTAGCTCATGCCATAGTTTTTCACGGAACATGGCATTTTTACCAATCAACACCTTTTTAAAAAACGCATTCAATACATGAGGACGTATCACCTCCACGGGCGCAAACGCATAGCCTTTGTTGCCATCTTCCGTTTCTATGGTCAACATAGCTTGTTTAGCCATACCACCTTCAGGATGAGGATGGGAGTGACCCGCACTGTCGGCGTGTCTGTTGGTGAAGTATTCAAATACGGTTACGGATACTCGGGTGATGATCATAAACGCCTCTTGTCATACAAGTTAAGAATGGGATGCAGTTTCTTGTGCTTAAGTCTGCAAAAGAAAGAGTTTGCGATAGCTCTTAGTTTGTCACGCCAACGCTTTCCTGCTAAGAGGGGGAAACGCTAAACTTGTATGACAACCTCAATTGGAGCGCAATTATGTCGGCACCTCCACGCCGTGCCCACAGTGTGGTGCTCGAGCTGAAAAATGCCATCGAGCAAGGCGAATACCCACCTGGTTCAAAACTGCCATCAGAGCAGCAACTCGTGCGACGTTTTGCTGTGAGTCGCACAGTGATTCGTGAAGCCATCGCTGACTTGCGGGCCAGCCAATTGGTGGTCACGCAGCAGGGTAAAGGCGCTTTTGTATGTGACAAACCGATCAGCGACGTACTGCAATTGGCCACCACAGGCGCGACACCTGATCTTGAATTGACTTATCTTATGGAGCTACGTATTGCGATTGAATCGGAGACCGCCTACTTAGCCGCGCAAAAGCGTTCACAGCGAGATGTTGACCAACTGCAAAAACACCTGCGCGAGATGCAACACGCAATAGATGCCCAAGCACCGTCGACCGGCATGGATGCCCGATTTCATTTTGCGATAGCTGCCGCGGCGAAAAACCCCCATTTTGTTGCGCTACTCACCTACGTTTACCAGCGCCTCAACCATAAAGATCCGCTCATTCCAGCGACGCGCAAGCAGCAAGCACTCAAAGAGCATGAGCATCTTTGTCATGCGATTGAAAGAGGCGATCCAGATGCCGCTCGTTCAGCGATGCGCCTGCATCTTTCCGGCACCAAAGCGCGCTTACTCAATGCAATTCAGCAGCCTTATGCATCCAATACTACTAAGGGAGCAACTGACTAATTTGGCGATCTAACTAACATTTTTTCAGGCCATTTTTCGCGGCAAAACTTGGTATCTCAATTCAAAGCTGAACTACACTTGGATCAACGTTGAGTCGCCCAGATTTGACTCGATCTCCTTTAACGATATTGAAGAGGATGAGCCATGGCTTTGTACGAAATGCGCAAGTTTGTCGCGCCTGAATTTATCTTTGGTGTTGGAGCGCGGCATAAAGTGGCGGTGTATGCTCGTAATATGGAAGCAAGACGCGTGCTGATCGTTTCAGACAAAGGGGTGATTCAAGCCGGCTGGGTACAACAAGCGATTAATGATTTAGCGGAAGTGGGGATTGAATCCGTCGTCTTTGCTGATTTAACCGCGAACCCTAAAGATCATGAAGTCATGCGTGGCGCGCAGTTTTATGCCGAAAATGAGTGCGATGTGATTGTCGCTGTAGGTGGCGGCAGTGTGATTGATTGTGCCAAGGCGATCGGTATTGTTTACACCAACGGCGGTGAAGTCTCCATGTTTGAAGGGATCGACCAAGTGGATATCCCCGGACCGCCGCTGATTTGCATCCCAACCACTGCAGGCACCTCGGCCGATATTTCCCAGTTTTGCATTATTACCAACTCTGACATGCGCTATAAAATGGCAATCATCAGTAAAACAGTGGTGCCAGATGTAGCGTTGATTGATCCTGAAACTACCACCACACTCGATACCTATCTCACAGCGTGTACAGGCGTCGATGCGCTCACTCATGCTATTGAAGCTTACGTTTCTACTGCGAGTTCGCCCATTGTCGACGTGCATGCAATGCACGCCATTAAACTGCTGTGGGAAAACATTCATCGAGCCGTGTTTGAACCCGCTCATATTCCAAGTCGAGAGAACATGTTGCTCGGTTCACTCCAAGCAGGGCTGGCATTTTCTAACGCGAGTTTAGGTGCTGTGCACGCAATGGCGCACTCCCTTGGCGGTTATCTTGATATTCCCCATGGTGAGTGTAATGCGCTACTGCTCGATCATGTGGTGCGCTTTAATATGCCCAAAAGTGGCGAGCGCTATCAAAACATCGCCCAGATTATGGGCATTGATACCCGTGGCATGCAGCAAAAAGTCTTGGCGACGCGTATCACCGAAGAATTTTCCAATTTGCGCCATCAATTGGGGATCAATGAAAAACTCTCCAACGTGGGCGTGCACTCCTCTGACATTCCAGAGCTAGCAAATCATGCAGTCAACGACGCATGTATCGTGACTAACCCTCGAATAGCCTCTTTAGGGGACATCAAGGCGATTTACAGTGAAGCAATGTGACGACGAACAGGAAAAAAAGGCGCTCGATCAGCGCCGAGAAAACATCATCGGTTTAGGGGATCGCTCTTTTCGTAAGAACTACTACCCTCAGCTGCGACGTAATATGGATCGCCTCGAGCGATTCAAAACACTGCTTGATCATACCCCAGATATGGTCATGCTTATCTCGCTGCCTGATGGCATAGTGAGCGATGTGAATCAGGCTGTATGCCGCCTGTTTGGTGTTGCTGAAACCGCCTTAGTGAACAAACCACTTCGTGACTTTCCTTGGAGTGGCGTAACCGATTTTATCGATGACATTCTGCGTGATGACGGTCAAGAGTGGCACGGGTCTGCGGTGATTGAGCAGAAAACCGCCGCCGATGAGTTCGTATGGCTTGAACTGAGTTACCAGAAAGCCACGTTAGATAACCATCAGTTTTGCGTCATAGTCGGTCGCGACGTCACAGAGCGAGTGGCTCAAAACGCCACGCTAAATACCCTGCTTTCAGAGAAGAACGCACTGCTCGATAACGCCCTAGTCGGGATGGCATGGGTGAAAGACCGTCTGATCATTGCCTGTAATCAACGCTTTGAGCAGATGCTTGGTTACCAGACAGGGGCTGTGATTGGTCAATCCACGCGTATTCTTTATGACTCCGATGAAACCTATCACGATTTTGGCAGTGAAGCCTATCGCGTACTGTGCAATGAAGATTCCTACACCGGAACGATTCAATTGATGCGCGCCAACGGTGAAACTGTGTGGTGTGAACTGACAGGCAATGCGATTGATAAAAGCAATCCACACAGTGGCAGTATCTGGATTTTTAACGACATTAACCATCTGAAACTCTCAGAAGAAAAAGCCGTGTATATGTCGCAACACGATGCACTGACTGGTCTACCGAACCATCGCTTATTATCGGACCGTCTTGAACAAGCTATGCTCGCAGCCACCAAGCAGCGCTCATCCATAGCGATTCTGAGTGTCGATTTAGATAACTTTAAAATCGTCAATGACTTACTTGGTCATACCCATGCTAATGAACTTTTAGTGCAAGTCTCCAAACGTTTGCAGCAAAGCGTCAAAGAGATTGGCACACTATGCCGCCAAGGTGGCGATGAGTTTGTCATTCTCTTTCCTAACCTAAGCGATTCAGACAAAAGCGTGGCTCGTATTGGTACGGTATTTAACGCAATGGAGACGCCGTTTAACATTGAAGGACAATCGATCAACCTAACGGTATCGATTGGTGTCGCGCTCTTTCCAGAAGATGGCACTGACTTTGAAACTCTATTGAGTAAGGCAGATTCTGCCATGTATCAAGCCAAAGAAGATGGCCGTAATACCTATCGTTTTTATCGCCAACAACTCAACGATTCTATTGAAGAAGAGCTGACCATCGCCTTCGGTTTGCGTAAAGCCTTAGACGAACACCAGTTTGAACTTTACTACCAACCGAAAGTGGAGATTCGTACTGGTGAAATTAAGGGGGCGGAAGCGCTCATTCGTTGGAAACACCCAACATTGGGGATGATTTCCCCGGCTAAATTTATTCCCGTCGCGGAAGAGACTGGGCTCATCATTCCCATCAGCGACTGGGTACTGCACACCGCTAGCCAAGCCGTTGGACGCTGGCGCGATCTTGGAATGGACAATGCCCTCGTCGCGGTGAATCTCTCCGCGGTACATTTTGCCCGAGGTAATGTCAGCGAAAGCATTCACAACGCGATTCTCAACACCGGTATAGTGCCGCAAATGCTGGAACTGGAACTGACTGAATCGATCTTGATTAAAGATCCGGAATACGTGCTCGACGTGGTGAAGCAGTTAAAAGAGTTTGGCTGTCGCCTATCGATTGATGACTTTGGCACTGGCTATTCGAGCCTTGCCTATTTGAAACGTTTCCCCGTCGACATTCTTAAGATTGACCGAGAGTTCGTCAAAGACATCGCCACCAATCAAGAAGATGAGATCATCGTGAAAACCATTATCCAGATGGCAAAAGGGTTTGGCATTACGACCGTTGCTGAAGGAATCGAAGATCAGGCAACCTTGGATAAGCTGCAACGCTTTGGTTGTGATCGTTCCCAAGGGTATTTCACTGGTCGTCCGATGCCAGAAAAAGACTTTATTGAGTTCATGCTAAAAAATCGCGCTGAGCAACCTAAAAAAACACAGGTTAATCCGTCGAGTGATTATTCGATTTAGCAGGATAAGGGAATGACTGAGGAAATATGGAGGCGCGTCCCGGAGTCGAACCGAGGTTCACGGATTTGCAATCCGCTGCATGGCCACTCTGCCAACGCGCCAATAGGAAAAGATGGTGCCCCGGGCCGGACTTGAACCGGCACAGCGCGAACGCCGAGGGATTTTAAATCCCTTGTGTCTACCGATTTCACCACCGGGGCACGCAAAATTCTTTGCGATGGAATACACCATCTTAGATACCGGACTGGCGTCCCATATCTTTTAATTCTTTAACAACATTGAGTGTTTGTGTTGTCTGGTTAGCAGCGCTTTGCCCTGCGAACGACGCACACTTTACTCGAGATAAAATTCACGTCAACAACAAATTGTATCTTTCTGATTTAAGTGATGAAAAATCACACATTCGTGTTTATGTTACATACACGTTGCATGTTTTCTCATCACTTTATCGAGAAGTGACTGTGATCAGTCGAGCGATTTTTTAAATCGTTTCGCGGCTAACCAAACACCACACACCGTAAAAATTGCCAACCATAGCGTGTCTTTCCACATATCAAGTAGATCCGCGCTGCGTAGCACTATGCCGCGAATGAGGCGCATGAAGTGCGTGGTCGGTAACGCTTCAGCCACCCATTGCGCCACGCTGGGCATGGCTTCATAAGGAGTGATAAAACCCGACAGCAATATCGACGGCAGCAGAATAAACATCGTCATCTGCATCGCTTGAAGTTGCGTCATCGCCATAGTTGAAATGAGCAGTCCCACGGTCAAACTTGCCGAAATATACAAAAGAGCCCCTAAGAAAATCTGATTTAAAGCGCCATTGATTGGCACATCAAACATGAAGTGACCTAGGGTTAATATGATCACGGTTTGAATCAAACCTACAAAAATGTACGGCACAATCTTGGCGATCATCAGCTCTAGGGATGTGACTGGCGTGGTAATCAAGAGTTCAAGATTACCTTGCTCTCTCTCGCGCACCACCGCCACACTGGTAAACAGCACCATTGTCATACTGAGGATAACCGCCAGTAAACCGGGCACAATGTTCACCGCCGAGCTGCGACTAGGGTTATAAAACAGTGCCACGTTTAACGTTTCAGCCTCTTCGCGGTTCACTTGCGTATTGAGTGTTTCAGGAAATAGCGTAAAAGGTAGCGACCTTAAACCCAAAATAGCAGAACTGATCGTGCTATCAGAACCATCCACCAGCCATTGCCCTAGGGTTTGAGCGTGGGCTAATCGATAATCCACATCCGCAGGAATCACTAAAGCAACCCGAACCTCCCCGGCTTGTATCGCCTGTTGCGCCTGCGCTGCTGAACGATAGTGATGCGTAAAATCAACCACTTGTGAAGCGGACACTTGCTGCTGTAATTCACGACTGGTTTGATTCTGACTCATATCAACAATCCCCGCGGGAATATGCCGCACATCCATGTTGATCGCATAGCCAAACAGAGTCAGTTGCACTAAAGGAATCACCACAATCATGGCAAAGGTGATTCGGTCACGATAAAGCTGACGAACCTCTTTGACAATGATGGCTTTCATTCGCGTCCAAGAACTCATTGCCGTCCCTCCCCGGTTACCGATACAAACACATCTTCAATTGTGGGCCTAGCGACGG
This sequence comes from Vibrio porteresiae DSM 19223, assembly GCF_024347055.1. Taxonomy (NCBI): domain Bacteria; kingdom Pseudomonadati; phylum Pseudomonadota; class Gammaproteobacteria; order Vibrionales; family Vibrionaceae; genus Vibrio; species Vibrio porteresiae. Next base: position 524,814 of record NZ_AP024896.1, on the reverse strand, counting down.
TCAATTCGGCCTGGTGCAACTCAGGGAAAGTGCGCTTCATCCAATCAATCGGGTCTTGAACATGTTGATAAATAAGCACGCGAAGCCGCACACCTAACTGCGCCGCGGAGCGAATTTGGTCAGGATAATGGAGCAACTGCGTTTTTAAACTGCGCAATCCCGGCGCTTTCACTTCAACAATGTTAACTCCCATTTGCGCCATTAACTCATCGGGTGGACCGTCAGCGCGCATCTTGCCTGATTCCATAATGGCGAGTCGATGGCAACGCTCCGCTTCATCCATGTAATGGGTGGTAACCAAAATCGTGGTCCCCATTTCCGAAAGATCAAACAGCTTTTCCCAAAAATCGCGGCGATTTTCTGGGTCAACCGCTGACGTTGGCTCATCCAAAAACAGAAGCTCCGGACGATTCATGGTCGCGCAGGCTAGGGATAAGCGCTGTTTCTGCCCGCCACTCATACCTCTCGCGCGTTGATTTTTAAGGCTATCTAAACCATAGGTTGCCATTTGCTCAATACAGCGCTGCGCCAACACCTTTGGGTTCATACCAAAAATCGTGCCCATAAACTGCAAGTTTTCATACACCGAGAGGTCATCATAAAGAGAGAACTTTTGCGTCATATAACCGATTTTCAGTCGCAGCAAATCGGCATCTCGGGGAATCTGATATCCCAATACCTCAACTTGACCTGACGTTGGGTGCAATAGCCCGGTTAAGGTACGGATTGTGGTCGATTTACCGCAGCCATTTGGCCCTAAAAAGCCATAAATACACCCCTTGGGAACACTCAGAGAAATATCGTCGATGGCAGTAAACTCGCCAAACCGTTTAACGATGTGTTCCGCTTTGATGGCTAAATCACTCATGCTGACCATCCAAATCCACTTGCACTGGAATACCCGCAGGAAGTGCGCTGGCAGATTCTGGCAAATCAATTTTGGTGAGAAAGACCAAACGCGATCGGTCACTGGCACTCATACTGCGATAAGTAGTGAAAGAAGACTCTTTGGAAATCCAGCGCACTTTGCCCTGCAGCGGTTGAGCAACGCCATCGACATGCACCGTCACTTGGCTGCCAACGGGATAAGTCGCTACCAAAGGTTCCGGTAAATAAACTCGAGCGTAAGGTGTTGTCTCTGCAGCAATAATGGCAACAATCCCATTGACTGGTACACGTTCCCCTTGGTGATAAGGGAGTGAATCAACAATCCCATCACGCGTTGCGGTAATCGTTAGCTCTGAAAGTTTATGTTGTTCGAGTTCAAGATTGGCTTTGGCTGCGGCTAACTCTGCACGCGCGACTTCAATGTCTTCAGCTCGATAGCCGGCTGATAATTTTTTCAAGGTCTGTAGTGCCGAATTGTACGACGCTCTCGCTTCATCACGTTTTGCTAACGCATTGTCTTTCTCTGCTGGCGAACTCAATTTACGAGCAACCAACTCTGCAATACGGCGATACTGTTTCTCTTCGTTATCTAAGCGAACACGGGCATTTTCCACATTAGCTTGTGCCGAAGCGACATCCTCCGAACGCTCACCATTGAGCAGTTTGGTGAGCTGAGTTTGCGCCTGCACTTGTTGCGCAGTGGCTTTCGCCACCAAAGCACGTTGGCTGATTGACGACAAAGTAAGCAATTCATCACCTTGATGAACCGTTTGCCCCTCTTGTACCGATATTTTTTCAATTATTTCATTGGCCGTAGCGGTTAGTGAAACGCGGTCTCGCTCTAAGGTTCCAAGAGCTTGTGGCGTTTGTTGTGGCATACAACCCAAAAGAGCCAATAAAGGCAAAATAATCAACCCATTACGCATAATTGTATTCTCATCAGTCTGAGTATTCCCCCTTCTTCTCCCGGTCAAAACACACTCGTGAATCACGAGTTTTAGGCAGCCCCAAAGAGGAGAACAGGACACATCAATTGCTTAGTTTAAATTGAATTTAAATTTAAACTAATTTATCTTAGGGTAAAAATCAAGCAGGCTGAGCAGAGAAAATATGACAAGACGTAAAACATCAACTCGGGTTGATGGAGAAATTACTCGCCAACGAATTTTGGATGCAGCAGGGAAGCTCTTCGCGATTAACGGTTTTGCAGAAACCACCAGCAAGTCAATTGCTATGGAAGCAGATGTGGATTTAGCATCAATTAACTATCATTTTGGTAGTCGTAATGGACTGTATCAGAACGTACTTGCAGCGGCGCACAGCAGCATCATCAACATTGAAAGATTGAATCAGATTACTCAAAACGAGCAATCGGCACAGGAAAAACTGCGCGCTTTCATTGAATTATTGTGTAATGCCACACGCAGTGGCCATGAATGGCAAGCGCAAACTCTAGCCAGAGAAATCCTTGCTCCTACCTCGAACTTAGCGGTGTTATTTCAAAAAGAGTTGGAGCCTAAGTTGATGATCATTCGAGAACTGTTGAGTGAAGTCACCGGAATCCCCAGTGACGCACCACAATTGGCCCCCTGTATGCTCAACGTGATTGCTCCATGTATGGTGTTGTTGGTCGCAGGTCAATCAGTACCTGGTGCCATGCAAGAAACAGCAAACCTTCCTCAAGAACAACTTATTGAGCATATGTACCACTTTGCTTTATCCGGCTTACTTGCCATGGGCGAACACTACCGACTCACCCATTTACAGCAAGCCTAAGCGTTATTTAATTAGGGTTAAGCCGCTTGAGCAAGGTACTGACCTTCAATGGTCAACCTTGCTTGAGGCCAGTTAAAAATACAGCCAGTGGCAGTAAAATTACCATTGCCAAGCAGTTTGGCTTCCAACGTCAGCTGAAATTGCTCAATAGCACCAAAGATGGAATCGACTCGCTGATTCCACTGTTTTACTTTGAGTTCAACCTGCCATTTACCTTGTCGATTAACCAAGTGACCAGAATAGATGAATCCGCTATCCCCACCATTAACGGTGCCATTCTTAACCACCAAAATCCCTTGACCACAGATGTATTGGCTCGACAAAAATGACACTTGGTAGATACCCTCTTTCATATTTTTTCCTTTGAGTTAATACCGGACAGAAAGAAGATTAGCAGCGCACTAAGATGAGCGATTTTCATAAACTTACAACTTTGATACCCAAGTAACCTAGCTGCAGTAGGCTGATCTCAGTATTCAATGAGATATGGGATGGCCGTACGGCTAATTGGGTATATACTCCCACCCGTACATAAATTAAGGATTCGATTATGACCGACATAGCACAAGGCGGTACCTTTTCGTTGGGAGACAAAACGGTCTTTCGCATGGGTTACGGCGCAATGCAACTCTCTGGCCCAGGCATCATGGGCGAACCTAAAGACAGACCACAAGCCATCGCAGTATTGCGCGCCGCTATCGAAGCAGGCGTCAATCACATTGATACGTCAGATTTTTATGGCCCTTATACGACCAACCGTCTTATCAAAGAAGCGTTGCATCCTTATGCAGACAATCTCACATTGGTCACCAAGATTGGTGCGCGTCGTGATGCCAGTGGCAATTGGTTACCTGCGTTTTCACGTCAGGAAATCATTGATGCCGTGCACAGCAACCTGACTAATTTGGGACTGGAACAGTTGGATGTCGTCAATTTACGTGCGATGTTCTCAGCTCATGGTCCTGCTGAAGGCTCGATTGCAGAACCTTATTCGGTACTCGCTGAAATGCAGCAACAAGGTTTGATTCACCACTTAGGTATCAGTAACGCGACGTTAGCTCAAGTGCAAGAAGCACAAGCGATTGCGCCAATTGTCTGCGTGCAAAACCAATACAATATCGCTCTGCGCGATGACGATAGCTTGGTCGACTGGTTAGCCCAGCACAATATTGCCTTCGTACCTTTTTTCCCATTAGGTGGTTTTACACCGCTGCAGGTACAAGCTGTCGATACCATTGCTGGTGAGCTTAACGCCTCATCAATGCAAGTGGCTTTGGCTTGGTTACTACAGCGCTCACCCAATATCTTGTTGATTCCAGGCACGTCGTCTCTTGTTCATCTACAAGATAACTTAGGTGCAACGCAAATTCGCCTCTCTGCCGATCAACTCGCACGCCTTAACACTATCGGCTAATTGGGTTTTATTTCGGTATCAGACTAAAAGCGAAGGGCTGGTAACGACCAGCCCTTCCTTTTTGCAGTAAGTGCGTGAACTATTGCTTTTCAATCGCCCCTAAATCTGGCGCAGAGCCTAAGTAATCAATACCACTCACGGCAACACCTGCATCAATCAAAGCGGTATCGGCTTTGATATGAAATAGCGCATTATTGGGTAGCGCACCGTTCGCTTGACGCTTCGCCGTGGCTAAACTGGTATTGAGATTCTCAAATAAACGGCGTGTTACTGTGATATCGCTATCCCACGAGTTATTGCTGGTATTGGCATTTTTAACTGTGATGCTACCATCCAACGAGAGGTTATTACGAAAATAGTGCTTCTCTCCTGAGCTCAACGAGTTACCAAAACCAAAATTGATGCCGTTGTTGTAAGCGGTATTATTGACCACTCGAACGCCACCCGCATTGTTATTTTGATCAAACCCTTTGCTTACATTATCAAAGGCGATAGAACGGTAAATTTCATGATTACCAACAGCTCGATTACCACCAAGTTTAAAACCATTACCATTGCCAGCGAACGCTGAATCGCTCCAATAATCAATACCACTTAAAAATGCCCAACTCTCTTTAATGATGACTTTCTGGTCGGTATCGTAAAGATCAAACGCATCGTCAGAGTTTTTCCATGCACGGCAACCAATAAATTCATTTCCAGCGCCTTGCTCTTGTTTGGCGCCGAAACCATCAGCCATACTGCCATGTTTTTTAGGGTCATAGTTTAAGTAACTATCGGCATTAAGAACTAAGTTATACGCACCGCCCTTATTGATTTCTAAACCGGTATTTCGATTATCATAAAAGGCCATATTCTCAAAGGTATTATGACTGCCGGTAACGTAAGCACCATGATACCCAGCATGAGTGATATCGATGCCACGAAAATACCAGTAGCTGCCAGTCACGTAAAAACCAAAACCATTTTGAACCCATTGGTCGGCAGGAAATTGGAAATCAAAGACTGCTCTGCCACAATTGGCCGTAACAACATAAATAGGGGAAGATGCGCTACCTGATTGACCAAAACGCAAGGTGTTTTTTTCCCCTTGCTGGTAATCAATCGCATAAGTGCCCGCCTCTAGCAGGATCATTTCTCCAGCTCGCACTGTGGATAAAGCGGTCTGAAAATCCATCGCTTGCGCAGAGTTAGCCCCACTATTACTTGCAAGTCCAGTCGGAGAAACATAGTAAATTTGGGTAGGAGAGAAACTTGTACCATCTCCCTCACAGCGGGTCGCCATCGTTTCAGAGAGTGACGCCCACGCGCCAGACGAGCAGCTTAATAGCAGCGAAGTGAGCAGGGTCGCTCGAATTATCTTATTCATTCTGGTGGTATCCTTTTTATTATTTTGGAGGAGAACCAATTATAAATAGTCGATTAAAAACCGCTCAATTTTATAATTAATATTTACCATCAAGATCAAAAAATAAATTTCTAACAACCAATACAGTACAGTGAATAGCTATTTCGCACGTAATACTATTTAAACTTCACCACATCATTTTCTAAGCCTTCAATCATTTCAATCGTATGTTTAGCTGCTGATATCCACAAATTAATTGCATAAATATAGAATTCAATATTAAACAATACTTGTCGAGTTTTTTCATCAGATACGCGATTCCAATTATCAATTTTCAAATTTTCTTCTGCAAATTTCCTCGACGGAGAAGAAGCATGCATATCGAGTAAAACACCGAGTTTTTCGTTAACTGTATCAATATTTAGATGAGAGATATGAGGTTGAAAAATACAATCGCATAACACTTTAGGGAGGATTTTTTCCGCATACTCGATGGTATCAATATTCATTTGATAAAACATTTTACGAATAATAATCCATTGATTTTTCGATTTATTATGCAGTTTAGTACCACAATCACCCTGGTCTTCCTGAGATTCAAATAAAATCTCATTTGCCTGATCAGCAAGATGACATGCCGATGCAGCCTTAAGTTTAGGTAAATGATCGTACGCTTGATTTAACAGTAATACGACACCGGCCACATCATAAGTTTGATCTAATGCGCGTTCATAACAATTCCGCAAAATGTCTTCATTTGAGAGCTTAATTTCAGATTTAATCCGATTTATTTTCTCTTCGAAATATTTTAATTCCACTCACACCACCAAATCCAATGAAAACATTATAATTTTACAGATCTCTAATAAAAGATAGAGATAGTATTTGTCATCTGTTTAGCCGAATTATATCGGCTAACCACACAAAGATGAATAAGAGAAAGTTATAATTCGCCCCAGCCAACGGTCAGGACTTATTACGTCCCACAGCTAGTCATGATATGTCCGATAAGTTCCAAATATCTCAATATTTAGAGAGATTCGTACAATAAAATTGTCTTATATTTAAGATAGTCATGCGATTTGAGTGTTTTTTTATTATCACGAACTCACTCCATGTGCAGTTAATGTCATATTGATAGGATTTATTACATTATTCTTATATAGAATGCGAGAGACAGCTTATTTTTTCTCCTACACTCATTGGACGAATGTTTTACTCTCTAGCCACTTTAACCACTGACAGATTTTATCTAACGCCACAATGGATTCGCTTAAGCGACCTTGATGGTTCGTCTGCTCAGATCGGACACAATGGCTAAGTAGGGTTAGCGGTCGTGATCTTATCTGATGCAGTCCAACATGAGAGTAGTATTACCATGACGTTTAGACATATCCGCCGCCTAAGCATACTTCTGATAAGTTCATTGATTCCTTGGGATCTATCCCACGCTGATGACAGCTATGAACCCACCATATTAAATGGGGTTTCAACCAGCCTATCATCTATTCCATATCAAGCGCGCTTGTCGATCTACAAAAGTACCAGTAGCGGTACTGTTGCCTATTTGTGTGGCGCTTCGTTGATTGATGACAGTGTGGCCATCACCGCTGCCCACTGCGTTGATAGTGATAGCTCTGAAACCTTAACCAGTGTCACTGTTTACTATCTCGATTACACCACGCCAAGTAGCCCAACCTATACCTCAGTATCGATTCCAGCCAGCAACGTCAGCGTACACTCTTCTTGGGATGGCACGTTAGCTACCTCCAACGACATCGCGGTTCTTTATGATTCAGGTGCATCCTTTACCAATGCCAAAAAGATTAAAATCGCGACTGCTGCTGAAATGACGGCGATGTTCACTGAGTTTTCTAATAGCTATGTTGCTAACCAAGATAATGATACGAATGTACAAGCCAGCGGATATGGTAAAGATGAAAATGGTTCATCAGGTTCGCTTGCTCGAGTACTACTGGCTGGCATCCCTAGCTCGACCTGTCGCAGCTTAAAAGCCAGCTCCGTTAGCGCTGATGATTATCTTTGTGTGCAAAGCCCCGTGCAGAGCGTTAACTACGGGATTTGTAGCGGTGACAGTGGTGGTCCATTGGTATGGCGTAACCCTAGCAACGCATCAGACAGCGATTATGGAGTGCGCCTTGTTGGTGCCGCCTCTTATGTCACCACCTCTGGTGGACTATGTAAACTCAACGGCTCTTACTATTACGGAGCTTACAGTAACATCAACTATTACAAATCCTTTGTGAATAGCGCAGTCGATACACTTGCCTCAACGTCTGGCTATGATTATGAATCACTCTCAATTAGCTATGCCTTTGACAGTGATCCTATTTTATCCGCTAACACAGGGACGGACTCTACTACCCCAGATTCAGACTCCAGCTCCAACGATAGTGGCAGTGGCGGCGGCGGTGGTGGTAGCTTAAGTCTCATCACCTTAATGTTACTTACTCTGTTGGCGTTACGTCGCCATACTCGATGTGCTATCGCCATTAAAATGCAATGATTACTTTTTAACCAAACAGCAATGTGCGCCTGAATATTTGTGAAATTGTACTTTTAATTCAGTTCATTAGGAGTATATTAATTCGCACAGGCGTACATCGTATAATGGTTATTACTTTAGCTTCCCAAGCTGAAAATGCGGGTTCGATTCCCGCTGTACGCTCCAATCACTGATGAGTCTCTTCTGATTTTCCTTGCTGACCTACTAGTTGTTTAAAGGTCCGCATAAATTCACCAAATGGTCGATTAAGATCTTTGAATAACGTATGGTTGCGATGTTCTAACATCACCTCGCCCATCATCTTAATGCCCATTAGGAGATGAATAGACTCTTGTTCACTCAAGCCTTCGATGGTACCCACTTTAGCCAATAATCCATGCAATTCATCATGACACGGAAAACCGAAGGCGATGTTCTGTGCATTGCTAGGCACATTTCCCTCTTTGTTTGCCACAGGTGTGATATCAACATGATACAAATGCTTTTTCATTCTCATTCCTCTTTCTGTTAACCAAGCATAATTCCGCCATCGACAGCAATGTGCTGACCAGTAATAAAATCATTTTCCATCAAGTAAACATAAGTACTGGCTAACTCATGTACGGTTGCCGTGCGCCCCAGTGGGATAGTTTGTTCAAAATGAGTTTTAATTTGTTCAACCTGAGTTGTCGGCATATCACGCCAAAACGTCGTTAATGTCCAAGTCGGTGATACCGCATTCACCCGAGCTTTAGGTGCTAACTCGACCGCCAAACCTTCGACTAATGCATTGATACCAAGATTCCCGACATAACTAGCACAAGCATCTTGAGCACGACCACCAGTACCGGACGTAAAGACCATCGCCCCACCTTGGGCAATCTTCTCTGCAGCGAGCTGACCGATTCTTACATTAGTGAGAAATTTAGAATCCATCACATGGCGAATAGTTTCGATGGGAGCACCAATAAAGCCACCGCCCATAACATCGCCCACCATAGAAACGAGGTAGTCAAATGTGGATAACGAGCTAAACCACTCTTCAAGAGCCGCAAAATCATGTGCATCAACACAGTCGGTCAATACTTCAGTATCAAATTCGGCTTCTAATCCTGCTTTAGCCGTGGCTAGTCGGTCTAAATGACGTCCAACCAAACGTACATTTGCACCTTTGGCGAGAACAAGATGGGCAACCTCTAAACCAATGCCTGAACTGCCACCGATAATAACCACTTGTTTATTTGTAAGCTCTGCCATAGTAATACTCCTATTTAATCAACGAATTTGCTGCACAGTTAGCGACAAACGAGTCATTTTCACCGTGAGCTCCGCTCACCCCAACTGCCCCAATAAATTGCCCTTCGAGCAAAAGAGGGACGCCGCCTTCAAGGGCTGTCGCCCCTGGAGTAGAAAGAAAACTTGGGGAGCCTTGATTAACAAAATCTTCAAACTGCTTAGAAGGAGCTTGCAGCAATGCAGCAGTTTTGGCTTTTGCCAAGGCAACGGCTGGGCTAATGCCTATTGCAGCATCGTCTTTTTCTAACGCCACAACTTCACCAGCATGATCCACTACAGCCACACAAATATTCCATCCGTGCCGTTGCGCCGCATCCTGTGCAACGCGAATCACATGGCGCGCAGCATGCAGTGAAACTGTCGCGATGGTATTTAGGTAAGTATTCTCATTCATTGTTCTGACTCCATCCATAACACAATAACTAAACCAATCGGTTTAGTTGATAACGTCAATCTAAATCTAATGATTTAATTGATCAACAATAAACCGATTATAATTTTTGAACCGATTAGTTCAGTTAAATTGAAGATGTTTATTCTTGAGCATCAAGAACGTGGTCGGTATAGTGGAGCGACAACAAACGGTAAGAGCGAAGTGAGCATTGACAACTGAAGATGTAAAGTTAGAACGAGTTCTGCAGGGGGCTACTGAGGTATTTTTGCAGCAAGGCTATACGGCAGCCACAACGGATATGATCCAAAAATCAGCTGGCGTTTCTAAGGCGACGGTTTATACCCGCTATCCGAACAAACAGGCATTGTTTACGGCAGTTATAGAACGCCAGTGTAAGCTGTTAACACACAATATCATTCAATGCCTACCGCAAAGTAAAGACATCCTATCGACCTTGACTGATATTGGCACTCGCTACTTAACTTTATTGCTCTCTAAAGAAGGGTTAGCCCTTTATCGGACGATCGTCGCAGAAACTCCCCGTTTCCCAGAATTAGGCCGGATTTTTTATCAGTCAGGCCCTAAAGTCGTGTTAGATCAGGTGACCAAATACATCACCCAAGCAGCCAATGAGGGACAATTAGCCGTCCAACAGGTTGGCGCACGCAATGCGGCAGTGCTGTTTTTGAGCCTTTTACGTGGCGAAAGTCAGCTGCAATGTGTCACTCATCCCGATTTTCATCCGACCGAAGTTTTGATTGAAGAGTGGGTGAATCAAGCCATCATCACTTTTCGCCAAGCGTTTTTCGTAGGTGACCCAAACGCCTAATACGAATTGATAAAGTCTGCTACCTCTATCATCACCTCTCGACCCAAAGCAAATGAAAGTGGTTTCTTAAGCTACTCTTAAGAGTAGCTCACTAAGATACCACTAACGTTCTAGACCTATCACCGCAATGGTTCGCTGAAAATGCCACGGTGATGGGCAACTTATGAGCTAGGTCTGTTTCCCTTTGCGTGATGGATGCTCGGATAAATCATAAGCACCTTGTGTGAACCCGAGATGCCGAGGATTCAATCACGCGATAGGATCATTGCATCAATTGAGGTATCACTATGAATAAGCCCTTCGTTTGGGATTGGTTAGTTCGCATCACCCATTGGACTGTCGCCCTCTTGTTTTTTGCCAACTATTTCGTGACAAAAAAAGGCAGCGAAACACATGAATGGGTCGGCTATTGTATTCTTGCTGCCATTGCCGTGCGTTTAATTTGGGGATTAGTCACCCACTCTCCTGCTCGCCTCAGCGCTTTTTTACCTTCAGTGAGTAAAGCGATTGAACATTTAAAAGAGGTCAAAAAAACCCGTCAAGATACGCACATTGGTCATAACCCAGCAGGGGCGATGATGATTTGGCTTATGTGGACGTTGTTAATCGTTACTGGTTTGACCGGTTGGGGAACACAAGTTGAGATGTTTGATCAGTTTGATTGGCTCGGAGATGTGCATGAAACTCTGGCTAATCTCACCATGACGGCAGTCACTATTCATGTGTGTGCAGTGATTGTTATGAGTCACATAACCCGTCACTCTTATCTGACAGGCATGCTACCATTTAACAGAAAATAGAAAGTCGCGTTAGGCTTTGCTACTGCCTTCCCCACAACGCAGAGAACGCTTTGCGCCGTGGGGATAAGCCGACAAAAACGTTACTCGCTCAAACTGTTTTCAATACCAAAAAAGCGTGGCTCAATTTTATCGAGTGTCGCTGGGCGAGCGAAAAGGTAGCCCTGCATTAAATCACAACCGAGTTCGAGCAGCTTATTCATCTGCTCTTCAGTCTCTACCCCTTCAATCACTATCTGCATATTAAGCTTACGTCCCAGAGCGACAATCGACTCAACAATGTTCTGCTCTCTCACACCATCGACAACGCCAATCACAAATGATCGGTCGATCTTTAACTTATCAACTGACAATTCATTAAGACGACTGAGTGACGAATATCCCGTGCCAAAATCGTCGATCGCCACATGGATGCCCTTTTTGCGAATGCGATGCAGTTTTTCGAGCAGCAATTCGTAGTTATCAATCAGGGTTGTCTCTGTCAGTTCCAACTCAAGCTGGTGAGGTTTAAACTCGGTTGTTTTCACCAATTCAAGTAATGACGGGATGAAGTTTTCATGCTGAAACTGATGTCCAGAAATATTGATGGCGAGATATTGATCATCCGCTAGTTTATCTTTCATTTCCGTTAAGGAGCGGCGCAGAACAAAATCCCCTAACTGGTTAATGAGACCATACTCTTCTGCAATGTTGACAAACAAAAATGGCGGAACGGAAGCGCCTTGAAAGTTCCAACGCACTAATGCTTCAAATCCTTTGCAAATGTGCTTTTGTTGGTCCCAAATCGGCTGATAGACCATAAACAGTTCGTTATTTAAGATCGCTTTAAATAACTGGCGCGATAACATTTCGCGGTACTCGCGACGCTGCCCCAACTCTTCACGATATAAATACCAATCGATCCCCGCCGTGGTTTTCGCTTGCTCTAATGCCAAATACGTAGCGCGTAACAGATCTTCTGGATTATCACTGTCTTTCGGGAATAGCGCGACCCCCATAGAAAAGCGGATATTAATGATGTATTTGCCGATGACGATAGGTACATTCTCGGTGCGGCGCAATTCGGCAACATAGTCTTCAACCGCATGCAATTTGGTATCACAAATATCACATGCCAAAAATTCATCGCTATTAATTCGCGCCACAAACCCCGACTGTTCATTGCGTAACTTCAACCGCGTCGCAACATGTTTTAACACCATATCCGCCGTTGCCCGTCCGTATAGATGGTTAATCGTGCCGAAATTATCGATATCTAACAGCACCGCGATCACATAGCGGTCTGCTGGGCAATGCGTCATCAAATTAACTAATTGACGTTTCGCCATCCGAGAATTAGGTAACTGAGTCAGTGAGTCAAAATCGGCTTCACGGTGTAAGCGGCGAGAATAGGTCTGCATATCCCAGTAACGACGTAAGCCGAAGAGACAGCCGCCAACACCAATGAAGAACATAACGATAAACAGTTCATCGAGTTGCCAACTTTCTTGTTCACGACTAAATTCGTTAAATGATTCAAAGGCGTCGTACTGAATTGAGAAATAAGAGACAAGCAAAGTCACCACGAACCAAATCAGCAAATCTTTCAAAGCGCTGGATTGGCGTATGGTGTTAATCACAAGGTGAGAAGCTTCTCTAAGATGGATGGTCATCAAGCCTCCGAAAGGTAAACGCCAACATCAAAACTATCATTAAGTTAAACACTTAGATGTTGATCTGTCTAGTTCAGTAGCAAAACCTTATACATCCAAGTTACTTTTAAACTATAAATGCGAGCTACTTCACTCACCACATGGCGCATAAGCCATTTATCACAGAAAATGAGAGCTATTTTGTCCTTTAGCTTTGGATAAGTTTAAGTGTCGCCAACACCATCACTGCAATATTCGCTACTACGCCTAACACAAAAAAGTAGCTGCGGGGACTTGGGTTTCTCTCAGTGGCAATAGCGTAATAGAGCGCCATATGACCGACACGAGCGATAACATAAATCCATAGCCAAAACGATAACCAAAAGATAGAGGCATCCACTAGCCATGCGAGGGCTGTCGCCCCCAATATCATCGGCGCATTTTCCAGAGAGTTCATATAGGTACGATGAGTACGAAACACGAGTGAATCATGACTTAGGTTTTCGGGTAACTTCCCTGGTATCGCTCCTGGTTGACGAGCTTTCACCATAGTCGCCACCACCCATTGCACAAAATAGATGATGACCAAAGCCCACAAAGCCCATAAAAACGCTGAACAATCTTCCATCATTGGTTCCACTCTCCCATCAAGCTTCATCGTGTGATGCACACAAAAATAGAGGTCAATTTAACGTTATTTGACCGTTAAATCTCATTATAAAATACGATTAACTGCGCCTTATTTTCCCAGCTATTTAGCTATGTTGCACTTCATTTTTAACACCTTAATAACATCAAACTTACTCATATATGAAGATCTTAGCCGATTTGAACCACACAATGGTGAGGTTGTTAACGGAAATATCAAAACGTCTTGGTAGCACAATTAAACAAGAATCTGTGAAAGGTGTGTATCAGTACCTCATCGATAGAAATAAGAGGTTTTGATCTCACTGATTAGCGCAAATGGTGTGCCTTGACTCATACGCAACCTCACTAATCAATTAGGAGCGAAACGATGAAAAAGATCTATCCTGCGTTAACGGGCATGTTTGTCTTAGCCTCAGTAAGTTTCTCCTCTCTGGCAGCGCCCGGCGGCAACGACAGTGGCATCTATGTCGGTGGTAACTTCGGCTACGTTAAAGTCGATGGCGAGGACGATTTTGACGACGATAACAAAGTCTACCAAGGGTTACTGGGTTATCGCATCAACCCTTATATCGCCATTGAAGGGAGTTACATCGATTTCGGTAAATATGGTAGTAGCTTAGCCCATGCTGAAACAGATGGTTATACCGGTGCGTTAAAACTGACAGCCCCAATTGGTGACCGAGTCGAACTCTATGCGAAAGGAGGACAACTTTGGTACAAAACCGATTACAACATCGCCGGAGCAAAAGGCGATCAAAACGACGAAGCCGTCTTTGCTGGCGCGGGGGTAGGATTTAAAGTCACTGATAATCTGGTGCTCAATGCTGAATACACATGGTATGACGTCGATCTAGATGCCTCTGATGTTCAAGATGGCAAAGACACCAACACCGATTTCAACCAAGTCACCGCTGGGGTTGAATACCGCTTTTAACCTCACCAAACAGAGACAAAAAAAGGGCCGTTTGGCCCTTTTTCATTGCATAAAACAGGTTAAGTGATTAACCGTTAAAACGCTCTAACGCTGGTTGCCAGAAAGATTGTTCAATCTTTTCTGCAAGCTCAGTTTCGCTTAGATTGTTAAACGATTGAGCAACACCTTCAGCTACAGCTTGTTTTGCTACGGCAATCGCGATGATTTTTGATACTTCCATCGTCGATTCAATCGCAGGTAGCACTTCGTAGTGAGAAGCGATTGAACACTCATAATCACCCAATGCGTTTACTGCAGCCATCAGCATCTCTTCAGAGATAGTGGTTGCATTAACAACGTGCGCACCAAGGCCAATGCCAGGGAATACGTAGACGTTGTTACATTGAGAGATAGTGTGTGATTTATCACCGTAAACAACAGGAGCAAACGGGCTACCAGTTGCAACGATCGCTTTGTCACCTACCCAATCAAAGATCTGAGCAGGAGTCACTTCACAAGAGCTTACTGGGTTAGATAGCGGCATGATCACTGGCATAGTGGTTTGTGCCACCAATGTGCGAATCACTTCTTCACTAAATAGGCCAGCAACACCTGTAACACCAACGATAACGTCTGGTGAGTAGTGTTTGATCGCATCTAGAAGTTCAAGTTTTGCTGCACCTTCTGGGCGTTCAGACGCTGGACGAGCCAGTTCAGCTTGCATTTCGTTTAGACCAGCGAAATCATCGTAAATGATGCCATCACGATCAACTACGTAAACGCCGTGTTGTTCATCGAAACCGAAAGTACGACGAATCAGATCCGCGATACCACAGCCAGCTGAACCACCACCAACGATAAATACGTTAGCTTGACCAGACTGTTTACCCGCTTTTTTCAGCGCACGTTTGATGGTTGCAACGGCAACTGTTGCAGTACCTTGGATATCGTCGTTAAAACAACGGTAAGTATTACGGTACTTTTTCAGTAGAGGGTAAGCGTGGTTGTTACTAAAGTCTTCAAATTGAATGATCGCCTTAGGCCAACGTTTTTCTAGGGCAGTCATCACTTCTTCTAGGTATTGGTAGAAAGTCTCGTCATCAACACGATCTTCTTTATCACCTAGGTATTGTGGGTCTGCTTTCAATTTTGGATTGTTAGTACCGACATCGATACACACTGGTAGAGTACGCTCTGGAGCGATACCACCCACCGCTGTGTACAGAGACAGCTTACCAATTGAGATGCCCATACCGCCGATGCCTAGGTCGCCCAAACCAAGAACGCGAGAACCATCAGTGATAACAATAATGTCCACTTCTTGTTGAATACGTTCGATTTGTTGGCTTACAGAACCACCTTCACGGCAAGAAAGGTATAGACCACGTGGTGCGAAATTCAGATAGCTATATTGCTGACATGCGTCACCAACAGAAGGAGTATAGATATAAGGTAAGCTATCGCGAATGTTTTCACGAACGTAGTGGTAGAAAAGACGCTCGTTCTGATCCTGTACGTGACGCAGCATCAGGTATTTGGACAGATTGTTTCCTGCTTGATCAACTGAGAAACGAACCTGAGCAGTTTGACGAGTGATAGAATTGAGTGACTGGTCCACTGGAGAAAGCGGGCTAATGCCCGCTTCTGCTGTGGCCGTGAAGTCATATGTCTGTGACATTACGAGGCCTTAATTATAGAAATAACTGCAAAATAAAGGTGGCTAGAATCAGCATCAAAGCACCACCAAGACGTGAAGAGATTTGTGCGAAAGGCATTAGGCCCATACGCTTACATGATGCAAGAACAGCTACGTCACCTGTTCCGCCCATGTTTGCCATACATAGTCCGCCAGTAATTGCAGCTTCAATCGGGTAGAAGCCCATCATACGACCCACTAATGCACTACCTACTACAGCACCCATTACTGTTGAGAATACCATCAGTAGATTTGACAAATTCAATGCAGCGATGATTTGGTCAAGGTCAGTGTAAACAACACCGATACCAACAAGCAGAGCTGGAGTTAAGTTATCCAGAACAAACTTAGACCAAACGTGCGCAGCGCGTTCAAGTTCACGTGGTAGGAGACCAGTTACTTTTACAACAGCAACGAAGATGATCATCAATGCAAACGGGTGCATTTTGATCACAGTGCCAAGTAGCGTACCTACTAGGAACATAGTGATTGCTAGAATTGCACCTACACCGAGTGTTTGTACAGTTAGCGTGTGTTTCTCATCCACTTCTTCAGGTTTGTTTGCTTGACCGATGATCAATTGGCCATTACCTGTGAGTGATGGGAATGCGTTACCTACTTTATGCAGGATACCGGCAGTTACGATCGCAATCGCGTTACCAATAGCCAATGCAGGTACCATTTTTGACATTAGCATGTCAGTATCCATGCCTGTGCTGCCGTGCATGATCTCAACAAGAGGAACCGCACCAGCACCCATACCACCGCCCATGATAGGTAGAGCGATCAGCATTACTGAGTTGAAGAAACCTTCACCAAGCATTGCACCAACAACGCCAGCGAATAGGAAAGCACATGCTACACCACCCAGAATAACTGGAATGTATTTTAGTGCCGCTTTTCTTAGTGTTTGGCTATCCATACCTAGGATAGAACCCGTTACCAAGCTTGCGATAAAGAAGTTTAGGAAACCACCGCTCTTCATAAAAGTAGTCACAGTTTTCACTGTTTCTGCAGGAACGTAACCGCTGTGGAAAATGTAAGAAGAGCCGAAGATAACAACAATGGCACCGCCACCGAAGTATTGGTTTACGATAGGCGTTTTGTTACCGATAGTGTTAAGCAGATAACCAACAACGGCCATCACACCAATGGCACCAATCATGCCTGAAGGCATTTTATTTTGAATCGTTGCGAAAAGAATAATAATTGCTGACAAAGCAAACACGACATTCATTGCGAGTTTGTCCTTGGCAGAGATAGCAGTACTATTAAACATAACTTGCTCTCATGTAGGGTTGTTTTAAAATTTTCGCGGAGTTTAACAAGTTCAAGCCGTCTGCATACTGAGTAAGGTACTAATGTAACTATCCGATGCTTTTGAAACTTTTGTTCATGCGCATTGCTGCGTTTTCGCGCACATTTGGCGTATTTTTCTTTGACTCGGGCCGAAATGCTCCTCAAAATACCGCCTTTGGCGCGTTAACCTCGCTTTTAACGAATAAATACCTCGGAAATACTGATAGATGAAACTGAAAAGCCACTTGGCCATTTCAACGATAGCGACCTCTTCCATCATCGTTATCGTCGTCACTACTGTGATTTTTTTCCTGCTTAAAAATCTCTATCAGGAAGGATTACAAAACCGAGGTATTGAACTTGCCAAAGTTCTCGCACAAGACGCGCGAGTTATCGATGCGGCAAAGCTCAGCAATCGAGGGGGAACGCCCGATCTTAATCACTATATCGAGCATATTCGTGGGCAGACTAGCGCCTCTTATATCGTGGTGGTAAACCAAAATGCGATTCGCCTCTCACATAGCGACCCACAAAAAGTAGGGCATCACTTTGTCGGAGCCGATATTGAACGAGCGTTGAGTCAAGGAGTGGCATATAGCACCGTTGCTAAAGGTTCACTTGGCGATGCGATTCGCAACTTTGTACCGATTATTGTCAATGGGCAAACGATTGGTGCCATCTGTATCGGTTATCTTTCTGAACGTGCTTCCGCCATTCTGTTAGAGCAATATGGTCACATTGGGGTGATGATTGCCATCGTCTATTTATTGACAATCAGCATGGTGACGCTCTTTGTGTTTAAAATGAAGCGGACCTTTCTTGATTACGAACCGGAATACATAGTCAACAAATTCAGTGAGCATGAGTTAATTCTTAACTCCATTCGCGATGCGATCATTGCCGTCGATACAGATCTCAATATCACCACTATCAATAATAGTGCGATGAAGCTGTTTGCGATCAATAACTATGGTCGCCGCGATTACGTTAACCAAGGCATTTCCCGTTACTCACTCTCTTTAAGTCATCTGGTGATTTCAGCACAGCAGCGTTTTCATCAGGGTGAATTTACCGTGGGCAAATTCTCGTTTCGTGCCAACATCTATCCTCTGCAAAGTTCTAAAGGGCAGATTGGCCATGTGATCGTGTTCTTCCCGAACCTCAATCAATCACAACTCGAACGTGAATTGGTTTATCTGAAAAATTATTCTGAGCTGCTGCGCAGCAAAACCCACGAATATTCCAACAAACTCAACACGCTTTCCGGTATGTTACAGCTCGGCCGTCACGATGAAGCGATTCGCTTTATTCAACAAGAGACGGATCAGTACCAGAGTGTGATTAATGCTATCGTGCGCAACATCTCTAACAGTGCAGTCGCGGGTCTACTCCTGGCAAAATTTAACAAAGCAAATGAGATGGGTGTGAAATACACCTTAGACCAAGACAGCATGTTGAGTAATTATGGAAAAACCGTCTCTGACAAATTAGTCACTATTATTGGCAATTTGATAGATAATGCCCTGCTCGCTGCATGGCAAAACCGCAGTCAACGTGAAGCTGAAGTATACATTTATTTGAGCGATAGAAGTCGCCACCTGATCATCGAAGTCCAAGATACTGGAGCAGGAATCGATGATGCTATTTTTGACCATATATTGGAATTTGGCGTTAGCTCTAAGCAAAGCGACGAACAGCATGGTATTGGTTTATACCTTGTTGGTCAGTTGGTAGATTACTTTGAAGGTACTATCGACTGGGAGCGCACAGAGCAAAACACCACTTTATTTAGCCTGTACTTAGATAAGAAAAACATCGAGCAATATGACTAAAATCAGTGTAATGATCCTTGAGGATGACTTAAGGGCAAGCTATATGCTGGAATCAACTGTGAATCAAGACAGTGACTTCTCTGTGGTCGCTGTCAGCGAAAGCTATGCACAAGCATTGCTGCAATACTCTATCTATCAACCTGCCCTGATTTTTGTCGACATTACCCTACCCGATGGTCATGGCATTGAGTTTATCCAGCGGATGCGCAAGCAAGGGGCGCAATGTGATTTTATAATCACTACCGCCGACCGTGAGACCTCTACCGTTGCCAAAGCAGTGCAATTAGGGGTGAGTGATTATCTGGTCAAACCGATTCGCATTTCTCGGGTGCATCAAGCGTTAAACGATTACAAACTCTATCGTCAGCAACTACAAAGTAATACCACAGTAGATCAAGGCGATATCGATGCTCTGCTGCGTAAAACCCCACAAAAAGAGGTTCGCCAAACCCCCAAAGGCATTGATGCAACCACCTTAGCGACATTAAAGACATTGCTAATGGAATCTCGCTTTGAAGAGTTTTCAGCTGAAGACATTGGTGAGCGTATGCAAGTTAGTCGCATCACAGCGCGGCGCTATTTGGAATTTCTGGAATCAGAAGGGATTGTGAATCTCGTATTGAACTACAACACCGGCGGTCGCCCTCGCCGGCTGTATCGCCTCGTGTCATAATTGACATTCGGTCGCTATTGATTTGAGGCATCGCCCATTCGACGCTGCCTCAATCACCACTTAATATTCAATTACAACATTGCCATCAGGCACACTGCAACACGACAGAATGTATCCCTCTGCCACATCTTCATCAGTAATACCACCGTTGTGATTCATTGCCACATTACCACTGGTTTTCTTGACTTTACACGTTCCACAGATGCCCATACCACATGCTTTAGGAATGGTTAAACCCGCTTTTGCTGCGGCCGCATGCACCGTTTCTCCCGGCGCAATTTGTACTTTCTTGTCACTATTTAGGAACACAACATCAATCAGATCACTTGGTGTCAGTGCCTCAGCCTCTTCTGCTGCAATCTCTGCTGATTGTACTGCCTGCTCTTCAACATGATCAGGTGTCGCACCAAACACTTCTTCATGGTAATGGTCCATGTCAAAGCCGAGTTTGGCTAACATACCTTTTACCGCGCGCATATAGGGCGTTGGGCCACAACAAAAGATTTCTCGTTCGTGTAAATCCGGGGTAATCATCAGTAGCTTGGTCTCATCTAAATAACCCCGATAGCCACTCCATTTTTGCCCCGATTCCAATTTTTCACAGATCACATGCAAGTGCAGATTGGCAATACGAGACGACATAAATTCCAGCTCCGACTGAAAAATCACATCCCGTGGCGTACGCGCACTATGAACAAAGGCAATATCCACATCGGTGTTGGTGTCATACACCCAGCGCGCCATCGACATCATGGGCGTCACTCCGACCCCACCCGATAACAGCAGCAGTTTTTCTGACGGAAAATCGATGCTGTTAAATGCCCCAACCGGACCATGCACCGCCAGCTCGGCCCCCTCTTCGAGGTGATCGTGAATCCAATTCGAGACCACACCACCGGGCACACGTTTCACGGTAATAGAAAAACTGTACGGCACTGAAGGAGAACTAGAGATGGTATAAGAGCGAAACACCTGTTCACCGTCGATCTCCAACTCTAACGTGACAAACTGCCCAGGTTTAAAGAAGAACATCAATGGCTGATGCGCCATAAAACAGAAGGTTTTGGTATCCCAGGTTTCTTGAATCGTTTTCACACAACGAACTGCGTGACGACCGTTGTCCCAAATCTGAGTTTCTACAGGAATAAACGAACCACTACTAACGACGGGATGGGTTGGGGTATTCATATTCGGCTTCTCCGCAACGGTATAATGTAAAAGCGTCCCTCCATGGGTTAGCTGTATTGTTGGTTGATATCCATTCGCCGAATTATCTATTCACGACATAGCCTTATCTAAAACAGTCATCATCAAACAACTTTCTTCTTCCGTGTCTTAAATAGACTAAGTACATGTCGCGTTTAGACCTCTTCTCTCTATACCAATAATGGCAGGATAGCCGAAGGCCAATTACCCATAAAAAGTAGGTGGTTGACTAAGAGCAAGGAAGCCCTATCAGGGCATATCGTCCACATTTTCGAGAAGAAGATAGAGCAATGACACAAAACGATATACTCAACATGACATACCCTAGTTTGGAGATCGCTCGCGCAGAGATGAAAAAACTGCTGACCGAGCGCCAGCCAAACTATTCGTTACCCCGTCCGCTTTACAATGATCCCCTGCTGTTCAAAATTGACGTTGAAGAGATTTTTCAGAAAGAGTGGTTATTCGTTGGAATGACCAGTGAAATCCCAACCAAAGGGGATTATTTCACTGTGGAAATCGCGCAAAACCCCGTGCTCATTGTGCGTGCCGCCGATGGCTCAGTAAACGCGTTTCACAACACCTGTCGTCATCGAGGCTCACGTATCTGTTTAGAGCATCGTGGTAAAGTGGCGAACATGGTGTGCCCTTATCACCAATGGACTTACGACACCAAAGGTAACCTGCTGTTTGCAGGTACAGAAATGGGCGATGAGTTTGATATGCAAAAGCACAAACTCAAAGAAGTACACTGCAAAACCGCTGGCGGCTTTATCTTTATTTGCTTAGGTGATGAACCCCCGACTTCCGATTTCGATGAGTTCCTAGCGACGTTGGATGAGTATATGGAACCGTACGATGTGGAAAACACCAAATTGGCGGTCGAATCCAACATGTATGAACAAGCAAACTGGAAGTTGGTGATTGAGAATAACCGTGAGTGTTACCACTGTGGCGGCAGCCATCCAGAGCTGCTCAATACGCTACTGGAATGGGACGATACGACCGATCCACGTGCGACGCCGGAGTTTCTTAATTATTGTGAACGTCTCTCTTCTGAGTGGGATGCCGAAGGCATTTTGCACGAACACAAAAGTTTTGGTCAGCGTAACCGCTTAGTCCGTATGCCGCTCAAAGAGGGAACATCAGTGATGACTATTGATGGCTCACGTGGCTGTCAAAAAATGCTCGGCCGGATTAAAAATGCCAACCTTGGTTCGCTGCGTATTCTCCATCTGCCTAACTCATGGAACCACATGCAAAGTGATCACTTTATTGTGTTCCGTGTGTTACCCATTTCCGCCCAAGAGTCGTTAGTCACGACAAAATGGTTTGTGCACAAAGACGCGATTGAAGGCGTTGATTACGATCCTGAAAACTTACGTCGCGTGTGGGATGCGACCAACGATCAAGACCGTAAACTCGGTGAGGAGAACCAACGTGGTATCAACTCACTCAGCTATCAGCCAGGTCCCTATTCCCCCACCTATGAGTTTGGTGTGATTGATTTTATTAATTGGTACAGCGACAGAGTTAGCGAAAAGCTATAATCGCAGCTATTTTTCATCGCATTCTAAAGCCTCGTCTCTCGAGGCTTTTTTCATTCTCATGAGAAATCTAACTGACGTCGGTTCGCTCTTTGATAACAACAAATGGAAATCAGCCCCATAAAAAACGGTCTCCCTGGAGACCGCTTTGGCTTTTATGAATTGGGATAGGCTATGCCACTTGTTTTTTATTCAGTGCCCAAGTAATCACATCTTCTACATCTGGAAGTAAAATACCATCTGAATCCACAGCATATACCGCATCCCATAGAGGGGTATTATTCGGTGTTGCCTTCAACCAATTTTCAATACTGTTTTTTACACTGTCAGGGGCGTTGGAATGACATTTTATCCCTAGGTCAGATAGTGTATTAATAAAATCCACCATATCGACTAAATCAGCATGCATCATGACTCTTTCTCCTTATCAGGGGGAATATTCCCCCTTTTCCCTATTGGAAGTGGCTTTTTTTCTTTCGCGTTATTATCGATACAGGTGTTTCTCTGTAATCAGTCCTTTATATAGGCTCCAACACATGAGAATCAGCACCAAGGTAAACGGTAATCCCGTTGCGATAGCACCTGCTTGGAGCGCAGTTAACGCTTCAGAACCACCACCAAACAGTAACGCTGCAGCAATAATGCCTTCCATTACCGCCCAAAACACACGTTGAACGACGGGAACATCCTCTTTACCTCCTGCAGTAATGCTATCGATTACAAGCGAACCGGAGTCAGATGACGTGACGAAAAACAACAACACCAACGCAATTCCAACCACAGAGAGCAAGCCACTCATGGGCAAATGATCAAACATCTGGAACATTGACAGTGATACGTCACTGATACCATTCGCTAATTCACCAATCCCATGTGTAGCTTGTTCCATTGCTGTCCCCCCCATGATGCTAAGCCAGATCATGGTGACTAAGGTTGGAACCAACAGAACTGCAATAATAAACTCTCTCACTGTACGACCTTTCGATACTCTCGCAATGAACATACCGACGAATGGAGACCAAGACACCCACCAAGCCCAGTAAAAGACAGTCCAACCGTGAAACCATGTCGTATCATCGCGTCCAATCCAGTTGGATAGAGGCACAAAGTTTTCCGCATAACCGACAGCGATATTACCAAAGGTATGCACGATGCTTAATGTAGGACCAACCACCACTAAAATGGCCACCAACGCTGCAGCAATAAACATATTGATGTTACTAAGAATCTTCACACCACCATCTAAACCGCGCACAACAGAAATCACCGCAATGCTGGTCACCACAATAATGAAGCCAATCTGAGTGGTTAAACCACTTGAGATCCCAAATAGATGACTCAACCCTCCAGCGGCTTGCTGTGCACCAAATCCTAACGACGTAGCTAAACCAAAGATCGTCGCTAGTACCGCAAGAATATCGATAAAGTTACCGATAAAGCCCCAACAGCGTTCACCAAAGATAGGAAAAAATGCTGAACGAATCGTGAGTGGTAGTTTCTTGTTATACGAGAAGAAGGCCAACGCTAGACCGACCACGGCATAAATTGCCCAAGGGTGTAAGCCCCAGTGGTACATGGTAGCGCTGAGCGCGAGTTGTTTGGCTTCTTCAGTGCGAGCTGGCACATTCAGTGGCGTACCATACCAATCGGTATAATAGGCAACTGGCTCGGCGACGCTCCAGAACATCAAACCAATTCCCATGCCCGCAGCAAATAACATACAAAACCACGATACATAGGAAAAATCAGGCTTAGCCGTCACACCGCCTAAGCGAATCTTCCCGACAGGCGACAACAGTAGGAAAGCACAAAATAGGATAAAGATGTTACAACCGACCATAAAGAACCAATCGAAATTGTCAATCGACCAAGTTCTAGCCAACATCAAGCTATCTTTGGCTTGATCTGGAAAGCTTAATGCCAAAATAACAAAGAGAATAATTAGACCTGCACTGATGCCAAATACCGGATTATGAATATCCATCCCCATAATCTTGACGTTATCTTGGCCAGTACAATAATCCGTATCATAATTCACCTCAGATACAGGTTTATATCTCTGTGGACTGCTTGCTATGCTCTTCATACGTTCCCTCTTTATAAACGCATAATCATGTCATTAGGTTACATATCAACGGTTCCAGAACATCCTTATCTGACTCGTCTATGTCATTGGTTTATCTAAATTTAATGAACAACTCCCTCTTCAAGTAATAAGTCGAAAACCGTCTGTGCCATTTCAGCGATAGGTTGATCTTTAATGACCTTGCCACTTGAAGACTCTGCTTTTGCTGTCGCAGCCTTAAAACGATCTGCGGCACTTTTTGCTTTCACCACTTTCAAACGCTTCGCCTTAGGCTTAGCGGGACTCTCCTCCCAATGGGCTTTTTCTATATCCAATGCCACATCATCCACAGCTTGAGCCACGATGCCGCAATGTCTTGCTCGGCCAAAGGCACTTTGCCTTGGCTCTGGTGCGGCTAAATCAACACTCGCGACAAACGGAAGCGACACACTGATCGCTCGCCGTTGACCGCGCGGTAGTGCTTGCAGCACCTGCGCTTTGCCATTTTCGACCGACAAAATCTCCGCAATGCCCATCACAATCGGGCACTGCAGTTGATACGCAAGAAAAAAAGGCAACATGCCAGAGGATTCACCGAGCTCAGCGCGCATACCGGTGAGCACGATGTCTGGCATGTTGTCCCGAAAATAGGATGAGAGGGTGGTCAATGCATCTTGCTGTGCATCTTGTTCAAGCACACGCAGTTGCGATAACCCCATCCCACAGTAATAGGCCAGTGCCGGGTCATGAGGGTTACCAGCATGCACCACTTCCACCGCACTGCCTTTAAGATTCAGTGCCAATTCAATCGCACGAGCATCTGTCATCGAGCGGCGAGCTCGTCCAGTTTCTGGATGAGCCCCAATAGACACGAGCGTGCTGACTTTCAATGTCGAAGTTTGATTAAGCGGCATCTTTTAGCTCCTCTGCTTGGTATTTTTGGATCAGTGCCATCAAGGCACGCAAAAATGCATTACTGTCGGCAATCACACTCAAATCTGCGCGTTTGACCATGTCACAACCAGCATCGGTATTGATTGCAATTACTTTGTCACAGGCACCAATCCCTTGCAGATGTTGAATTGCTCCCGAAATGCCCACCGCTACATACACCCGAGCGGTAACCCAACTTCCTGTTGCGCCCACTTGGCGATGACGGGGCATAAATCCATCATCCACCGCCACGCGGCTTGCTCCTTCCGTCGCCCCCAGTGCGGCTGCAGCTGCATGAAAGGTTTCCCAATCATGGATACCGTTACCAGCAGAGAGGATAAATTCCGCCTCCGTTAATGGCACCGCTTGAGGGTCAACAGCCACCGCGCCAAGATCACGCACCGCACTGGCATGAGTCAGCTCAACCGCGAAATCCATTAGCATCGCTTCATGACGAGTTTCATCGACAGGTAGAGCACATTCAGGCGCGAGCAACAGCACGCGCGGCGTACTGCGTTTAATATCGTGGCGGCCACCTGACGCACGACACACCGAAAATTCTGCATCCACCGACCAAGCTTGCGTAGCAGGACGTTCCCCAACCAACGCGCACAACCTCGCTCCAATTTCAAACCCACCTTGGATACTGTCAGGAAAGAGCCAATGTCGTGGTACATACGTTTGCTCTATTTGTGCCAGTACGTGAGCTTTCGCTTCAGGGTCGTAGTGTTCAAAGCGTTCACCGCAGACCACAATCAGGCGATCAGCCCCCGCGAGATCAAAGTGTTCTTCTTTGGTTTCACCAAAGGCCACCACCATGACAGCCCCCTGTCCAGGGTATTGCTTAACCAATTGATGAGCTTGGCCCAAAATATCTTTGTCATGGCTGGTTAAACGCCCACCCGTCAGGTCAGGCACCACGACCATATAAAAGTCTGGAGCCTCCACTTTGTGCAGTGGCAAGACCGTTTCGCTTGGCCCCACCGCACGTAAACGTTGCACTGAATTGCCCGTTGCCTGATTAAGCCGATCAATCCGCTTTAGGCCATTAGGCCCAATAAAACCGACCCGATGCGGATAACGACGCAGCAAGCCATTTGGACCGCGCTCTTCAATCACGGGCACGCACAGCGTTTGGTGTTCTGGATGAAGACGATTGCGCAATATCCACTCTGTGTGGGGATCACGGCGCACAATAAATTCACTCATACCTTGCTCCTACGACAATTCAGACTCTAGCGAAGGTGCCCAGACTTCAGCCTTTGGCGCAGGGCCTTGCTTCTCCAGCAGTACCTCTGCCACCAATTCGGCGATGTCTTTCACTTCAGGGCGAGGACCCACAACCCCTTCCAACATAGCGGTACACTGCTGACATCCTACGGCGACCAATTGCGCCCCTGTTTCACGAATATCGTCCATGCGCATATCCGCAATCCGGCGTTCTCCCGGAATATCGGTAATCGGTGCGCCACCACCACCGCCGCAACAACGAGAACGAAATCCAGACCGTTCCATCTCGGTCAGTTGAATACCGAGCTGTTTAAGTAGCGCGCGTGGCGAGTCATATTCACCGTTATAGCGACCGAGATAACAGGGATCGTGATAAGTGACCGTCCCAGCATCCAGTTGGCCTAACTCAATCAAGCCTTGTTCTGCTAAGCGGTTAATAAAGGTGGTGTGATGCCAAACTTGGTAGGTTGGCTTCGCATCAGCGGGATAAAAATCGGGATACTCATTTTTTAGGCAGTGGAAGGCATGAGGATCCGTGGTGACAATGCAGTCAAATTCGTATTTCATTAGAGTTTGAATATTGCGTTTGGCAATGCGTTGAAAAGTCGCATCGTCGCCTAATCGGCGTGCAACATCGCCACTGTCCAGCTCTTCATTACCCAAAATGGCGAAGTTAATTTTGGCCGCTTTTAAGATCTGCACAAACGCTTTGAGAATACGTTGACTGCGCATGTCAAAAGCGCCATCAGAGACCCAAAACAGCACATCGGCTCGTTTCACATCTGCCATCAAATCCAACTCTTGGTCCGCAGCCCAGTTAGCGCGTTTATGCGGCGTGTGACCATTGGGGTTATCGGTGAAAATGATGTTTTCGATAACATCAACCGCTTTGGCCGGAGTCGCCCCTTTTTCTAAGGTGAGAAAGCGGCGCATGTCCACGACGGCATCCACATGCTCAATCATCATCGGGCACTCTTCAACACAGGCGCGACACGTCGTACAAGACCATAAAGTTTCCGCATTGAGCACACCATCAACGATAGGACGATGCGCATTCCCTTGTGCGTGCCCCACTTCTTTACCTGGATAAGGGCTACCGGCGTACTTCTTATCCGTGGTGCTTGCCAGCCCTACGACCATGTCTTGCACCAGCTTTTTCGGGTTGAGTGGTTGCCCTGCTGCAAACGCAGGACACACCGTTTCACAGCGACCACATTGTACACACGCATCAAACCCAAGCAGTTGATTCCATTTGAAATCTGCTGGATTTTCAACACCGAGTTTTTTGTCTTCGAGATTGAGCGGCTTAAGTCCGGTTGAACGACCGCCCCCAAAGCGTTCCGGGCGCCGGTGAAATGCCAGATGCAATGCACCAGCGAAAGCGTGTTTCATTGGTCCTCCCCATCCCATTCCAAACAGCATTTCACCCACGCCCCAAACCATCGCAGCCAACAAAACCAGCGTGACCAGCACATTAAATACTGTGCCAGACAACACACCAGAAGCGGGTAATGTGGCGATAAAGAAACTGACTGAGAACATCAGAAGGCTTTTGGGTAAGCGCATCCACGGCCCCTTGGAGAGGCGACTTGGCGGATGGCGACGACGACGCGCCACAAACAGCGCGCCGCTGAACATCATGACCAACGAGGCCATTAAAACCCACGAGAGAATGTGGGGGGCGAGCCCAAAACCATGCACGGCAATGATCAGTAACATCGACAGTACAAATCCGCCTGCAGTCGCCACATGGGTATGCGACATCATTTTGTCGCGGTCAACAACATGATGCAGATCCACTAAATAACGCCGAGGCATAGAGGCCAATCCTTTGAGGAACGCCACTTTTTCAGGTTGTCCCTGACGCCACAAAGCGATGCGCCGCAGCATGCCAATGACGGTCAGTAGTCCAACCGTCAAGAGCAGATAAGGAATCACCGATTCAAGCAACATAGGCACCTCCCCTACAAGTCTTTACACAAGCGAAGTGCGTCATAAATCGCCGCATGCGTGTTGCGTTGTGAAACACAATCCCCTAAACGCCACAAAATCATGCCACTTGGTTCTTGGGTTAACACTGGCTGAGGTTGGGCGGCAAACAACGTTTCGTTATCAATTTGCCCGCGATTAACCGACTCGGCTTTCAACTCGTAATACAACGCTTCATTAGGGCGAGTGCCATTTTCCACTACGATTTGATCCACCACGCGCTCCTCTTTGCGACCGGTATACTCGTTTTCCAGCACTGCAATGAGGTTTTCCCCTTCGCGATAGACCTTAATCAGCCCAAGATCCGATGTCATGATGACGTCTTTTTCGTAGAGGCTACGGTAATAGGTGGGGAACGTCGTGCCGCCGATACCAACACCCGGTTTGATATCGTCCGTCACCAATTCCACTTTCGCCCCTTTGGACAACAGGTAATCCGCCGCCGACATCCCAGAGAATTCACAGATCGAGTCAAAAATCAGCACGTTTTTACCGGGTTCAACAGTGCCATTGAGAATATCCCAGGTGGAGACCACTAGACCTTCTGCCGCCCCCCAATCTGGATTTTGCTCAAGATAAGGAGTGCCACCGGTCGCCAAAATGCAGATATCCGGATTGAGCTCGCGAATCATATCAGCGGAAGCCGTGGTGTTGAGTAGCACTTCGACACCTAACCGGTTGACTTCCATCGCTAGCCAACGCGTAATCCCCGCCATCTGATCGCGTTGCGGTGCTTTAGCAGCAATGTTAATTTGGCCACCTAACTCCGGCGCTTTCTCCAATAACGTGACTTTATGACCTCGTTCCGCCGCCACACGTGCCGCTTCTAAACCACCAGGACCACCACCGACAACGACCACATTGCGAATAGGACCTTTCGATTTTTCAATGATGTGCGGCATCCCCATGTGTTCTCGTGAGGTGGCTGCGTTTTGAATACACAGCACATCAAGCCCCATGTATTGACGGTCAATACAGTAGTTCGCACCAACGCATTGACGAATTTGATCCGTCTGACCCAGTTTGATTTTGGTGATCAAATGCGGGTCAGCAATGTGCGCACGGGTCATCCCCACAAAATCCACATACCCTCCTTCAAGGATACGCTTAGCCTGATTCGGATCTTTGATGTTTTGCGCGTGAATCACTGGCACTGACACCACTTCTTTAATTCCCGCCGCTAAATGCAAGAACGGTTCTGGTGGATAGCTCATGTTAGGAATCACGTTCGCCAGTGTATTGTGAGTATCACAACCTGACCCAACGACACCAAAATAGTCCACCATGCCTGTGGCATCGTAATAAGCGGCAATCTGCTTCATGTCATCGTGTGTCAAACCATCGGGATGAAACTCATCGCCACTGATGCGCATCCCCACCACAAAATCTGGCCCGACCGCTTCACGAACCGCTTTCACGACTTCCATACCAAAACGCATGCGGTTTTCAAATGAGCCGCCCCACTCGTCGGTACGCTTGTTGACGCGAGGTGACCAGAATTGGTCAATAATATGTTGGTGCACAGCCGACAGCTCGACGCCATCTAAGCCGCCTTCTTTAGCCCGGACCGCCGCTTTGGCGAAGTCGCCAATCACACGCCAAATATCTTCGACTTCGATGGTTTTGCATGTCGCACGATGCACTGGTTCACGAATGCCCGAAGGCGACATTAAGTTTGGCCAATTTTCCCCATCCCAACGCGAACGTCGTCCCATGTGAGAAATTTGGATCATGATCTTACCGCCATGCTTGTGCACGGCATCGGCCAAATTTTGAAAATGAGGAATAATGCGATCGGTGGAAAGGTTAACCGAACTCCACCAGCTTTGCGGACTATCGATAGACACCACGCTGGAGCCACCACAAATACACAAGCCGCAGCCACCTTTGGCTTTCTCTTCGTAATATTTGACGTAACGGTCGGTCGTCATCCCACCTTCCGTGGCATACACTTCTGCGTGAGCGGTGCTGACGATACGGTTACGAATGGTCGTTTTATTAATCTTTAATGGTTGGAACAGAATATCGAACTGGGACATGCTTCACCTCTGCACCAGCCTTACCTTTTCAATCAAAGCGTAAGGCTGTCTTCCTTGACAATGCTTACTTTACTAATCGTTATGAATGCGTTTTTTATTAGAGAGGTGTGACTTCAAATCGTCCAACATCACACCCTTCTTCAGCACCACTTTGAGTTTGAACGGCTTGTGTTTTCACCGTCAGACCCATGCTGTGCGCAATTTGATCCATCGCGCCAGCGAACCAGCCGGTGAACATGTAATCCACTTTGCGATTGACTTTGCCGTATTGGTAAACAAAGCAGGAGTGCTCTAAACGCACACGAGCCTCGCCTTTCTCAATATCCAAATGCTCGGTGATGAAAAATCCCCAACCACGTTGTGATAAACGCTTCATGTAGTGATCAAAAATTTCACGGCCGACTAATCCGTGCTCTTTCGCCTCTTTTTCACACCAGTAGTAAGCCGACTTATAACCGGCTTTGTAGAGGATTTCTGCATAGCGTTCGGCGCCTAACTCCTCTTCAATGCCAATGTGGTTATTAACGAAAAAATGGCGAGGCACATAAAGCATTGGCAGTGCATCGGTGGTCCAAACACCGGTCTCATCGTCCACGACGATCGGCAGTTCAGGTGCATGTGTGGTCATATCGAATTCTCCCTTTCCATAACATGATGTGCTCTTTACTGAGCCAATAGTGCGGCTATTCGCCCCACACTTCGCCTAAAACACGTAACCAGTTTTCACCCATGATTTTGCGCACTTGCGATTCACTGAAACCGTGCTTCAGTAGCGCAGCAGTTAGATTAGGAAATTCGCCCAATGTGCGGATGCCTTCTGGGTTGATGATTTCACCGAAATTGGTCAAACGACGCGCGTAGCCTTTGTCGTGTGTCAGCCATTCAAAGAAAGGTTGGTCTTGACCTTGGGTAAAATCGGTACCGATACCAATGTGGTCTTCACCAACCAGATTAAAGATGTAAGCAATCGCCTCAACGTAATCGTCTATCGTGGAGTGAATGCCGTTTTTTAAGAAAGGGGCAAACATGGTCACGCCAACAAACCCACCATGCTCGGCAATGAATTTGATCTCTTCATCGGATTTATTGCGTGGATGATCTTTTAAGCCGCTCGGTAAGCAGTGCGAGTAACATACTGGTTTTTGTGAGGCGAGAATCACCTCTTGGGACGTTTTCGCGCCCACATGAGAGAGGTCGCACATCATACCGACTTTATTCATTTCCGCGACGATTTCATGGCCAAACCCCGATAAGCCACCATCACGCTCATAACACCCTGTCCCCACCAGGTTTTGGGTGTTATAACACATCTGCACGACACCGACGCCGAGGTCTTTAAAGACTTGAACATAACCAATTTGGTCTTCAAAAGCGTGGGCATTTTGAAATCCCATCATTACGCCAGTTTTGCCTTCCTGCTTGGCGCGGCGAATATCAGCGGTACTGTTAACTTTTAAGACTAAGTCACTGTTTTCTTCCAACAGATTGTTCATTGCAACAATGTTATTCACAGTGTGTTGGAAGCCTTCCCACACTGATACGGTGCAGTTGGCGGCAGTTAATCCACCTTCACGCATATCTTGAAACAATGCGCGTTCCCACTTTGCGATGACCAATCCGTCAATGACGATGGCATCATTATGCAAATCCGTTGCGTTCATCTACTCACCTATTCTCTCTGTTTTCTGTTAGTACCAGAATAGGTATTCACTCGTTTTAAAACTGTTCTGAAAACGGCATTTGAAATCCCCTTTGCGCAACTTATTACGTCATTTCTATATAAAAAAACACCGCCCCAAAGAGCGGTGTTCTTTTAATGATGAATCAGGTATTAAATAGAAACAGAGCCATAAGTTGGTTCATATTGCGCTTCAAAAAGTGCCTTAGAAGAGCGCCACAGAGGAATTTTATCATCTATGAGTTGCATCACTTTACCGTTATTGATTACTGGTGCTATTGGATTATTTTGTGCCAATACACCCACTTGTGACCCGATACGCTCAGCCTTGGGTGAAATGCCAATATGTAGGCGATAACACTTACTAAAATGTGGTGAAGAGACAAATCCACACGCGGTAGCAATATCAATAATCGACATAGTTGTTTGACGTAATAATTGTCTAGCGCGATATAAACGCAGTTTGAGATAATATTTCGATGGTGAACATTGTAAATATTTCTGAAATAGTCGTTCCAACTGACGACGCGATAATCCGACGTAACTGGCTAATTCATCTAATTCAATCACTTCTTCGATATTCGCTTCCATAAGAGTGATCGTTTCAACCAATTTAGGCTGGGCCGTACCCAACATATGTTTGAGCGGCACACGTTGATAATCGTTTTCTCCACGCACACGATCGCAGATAAACATTTCGGAAATACTCGACCCTAATTCTCTACCAAAATCCTTTTGAATCATAGTGATCATCATATCCAAAGGCACTGAACCACCACTGCATGTCATGCGGTCACGGTCAATAACGAATAGATGATTTAGACAATTCACACGCGGATGCCGCTCCTGAAGCGTCGCTAAACATTCCCAATGAACACTACAATTGTAGCCATCGAGCAATCCAGCTTCAGCTAATAAGTAAGGCCCGGTGCATACTCCACCAAGGCGAATATGTTTACGTGCTAATGATTGCAGCCAACTCACTTGCTTTCTTGTATAGCTGCGCACAATATTAACTCCGCCCACCACAATTAAGGTATCTAATTGAGGCGCTTGGCTCATGGACATATCGGGAGTAACCGTGATGCCATCACTGGCTTTCACCCCTAATCCATCTTCACTAATAATATACCAGTCATACAAAGTCTTACCGGTTAATTGATTCGCCATACGCAGCGGATCGACCGCAGACGCTAACGCTAACATCGTAAAATTATTCAACAATAAAAAACCGATACGATTGACTTCCTTATTCACTCGTTCATCGAGTATATTTAGCGACTCTGACATGGCACACTCCATTGCATTATTAAGATTGTGGAGATCTTTTTTTATAACATCACTATTCAGCATTTATTGATAACGTTGAGCATAAATAGTTTTGCAATTAATGCGCCTAATCTTCGTTCCCTGTGAATTTTTTGTTACTAATTAAACCAACCGCACATCTTGACATTCATACCACTAAAGAATCATAGAGTTACCTCTCTCTTTCCCTACTGTTTTTTTCTTTACCCTCTTCTGGATCGATGAAAAATCCACCCAAATCGCACCATGTTTGATCGATTGCACTATTTAGTAACACATATAAAACACTAAGCGCACCAAGTTAACCTTTTTGCTTATTTTTTTAACATTCAATCGCATTCACCGCCAACCCTCCACGGGAAGTCTCTTTGTACTTATCTTGCATGTCTAATCCCGTATCACGCATGGTTCGAATCACTTTATCAAGTGAGATAAAGTGCTGACCATCACCACGTAACGCCATGTTCGCTGCGTTTATCGCTTTTACTGCGGCAATGGCATTGCGTTCAATACAAGGCACTTGCACTAATCCTCCGACCGGATCGCAGGTCAAACCTAGGTTATGTTCAAGGGCAATTTCCGCGGCATTTTCAACCTGTTCAGGTGTGCCACCTAACACTTCAGCAAGTCCCGCTGCCGCCATTGCACTAGCGGATCCCACTTCCCCTTGGCAACCGACTTCGGCACCGGAAATGGACGCATTCATTTTGCACAGGGAGCCCACCGCGGTTGCCGCAAGGAAAAACGTCACCACATCTTTGGGTTTCGCTTTGGTATGAAAACGCATGTGATACATCAATACCGCAGGGATAATGCCCGCTGCACCATTCGTGGGCGCCGTCACCATTCGCCCTCCTGCTGCATTTTCTTCATTCACGGCTAACGCAAACAGATTGACCCAATCCATGCCACTTAATGTGGAGTAAATTACGTCGTGTTCAGACGCTTGAATTAGGGCATTATGCAGTGACGCCGCACGCCGCTTCACATTCAGCCCTCCAGGTAAAATACCCGTGTTTTCAATGCCATTGGCAATGCACTCTTGCATCACTTTCCACAACTGATAAATCGCGGCTTTGACGTCTGACTCACTGCGTAAAGCGCATTCGTTTTGCAACACTACATCGCTGATGCGTAACTGTTCTTTGGCACAGATATCCAACAGCATTTGGCCACTGCGGTAGGGATAAGGAAGCGTGGTTTGATGTTGCTCTTGCGCCAAGTCAGCAACATCTTGCTCATCAAGGACGAAACCACCACCAACAGAATAGTAGGTTTTCTGCTTGAGCATGTGTTGCGCATGGTCGTATACCGTCAGCATCATGGCGTTTGGATGGTAATCAAGCACTTGGGCGTCAAACAGGAGGTCACTTTTCCAGTCAAAATGAACGGCCCTTGTATGAGCAAGAAGTAGCGAGTGCGTTTCGAGTACCGCTTGAATTGCAGGATCAATGAGCGAAGGATCAATCGTATCGGGCTGATACCCCATTAGGCCCATCACGACGGCTTTATCCGTACCATGCCCAACCCCTGTGGCACTTAATGAGCCAAACAGCTTAATGTTGATCGTCTCTACCTGTCCAAGCAGGTCATTTTTCTGCAACTCCTGGACAAACAGATAAGCCGCTTTCATTGGCCCGACCGTATGTGAACTCGATGGACCAATACCCACTTTAAACAGATCAAATACACTGATGCTCATAGCCGCTCCCCGACAAAAGATATCCTTATTTACCTCACCATTATCGATGAACAAACGATAGGGAGAGAGCTTCGAAACGACATTTGTACCACTAATGTCGACCTGGCTTACACTTCAGGTAAACAAAAGGGAGGCTCGCCCTCCCTGATTCAATGATAACGATGACCTATAAGCTCAGTTATCGAACACGACTGTGCGTTTACCGCTTAGAAAGACGCGTTTTTCGACGTGATAGCGAACCGCATTGAACAACGTAATACGTTCAATATCCTGCCCTTTGGAAATCAGTTGTTCTGGATACAGCGCGTGATTCACTGGCTGAATCCCTTGGGTAATGATGGGGCCTTCATCAAGATCGTTATTCACATAATGTGCGGTCGCACCAACCATCTTCACCCCCTTTTCCCATGCCTGATGATAAGGTCGTGCGCCTTTAAAACCAGGCAATAAAGAGTGATGAATATTGATCGCTTTACCATCCAGTTGTTGACACATTTGTGGCGAAAGCACTTGCATGTAGCGCGCCAGAACCGTCAAATCAATCTGGTATTCATCCAGCAAGGCCAGTATCTGTGCTTCCTGATCGAGTTTGGTTTCTGGTGTGATAGGCAAATGGTAATACGGTATCTCATGCCATTTGGCAAGCGGTTCTAGATCGGGATGATTCGAGATGATCAGCGGGATCTCGATGTTGAGTTGCTCAGTGCGGACACGAAACAACAGATCATTTAAACAGTGGTCGTACTTCGAGACCAAAATCGCCACGCGCTCTTTCTGTGTCACCGGGGACAAGTTCCACTTCATGGCAAAAGTGTCGGCACGAGTGGCGAATTCATCGTTAAAGTGAGCGACAGAGAAATCTGCCGTTGCTGGCGTGAACTCAATGCGTAAAAAGAACATCCCTTGGACTTTGTCATCAAACGAATGAATTTCGTTAATGTAATTGCCCGATTGCGCCATGTACCGAGTCACAACATCAACAGTCCCCAGTTGACTCGAACAACTACCGGTAAAAATCCAAGAACCTGAATGGGTGGTATGCATAACCTGCTCCATAGCAAATAGCCGAGCGCATGCGCTCGGCTTTCCTATTATTTTTCGATAACGAGGCCAAATTCCTTACCGGCATCCATCAACCAACGCCAAATGTAATCGGCAAAACTGCGTCGTACGATTAAGCGCCATTGGTTTTCACCACAGTGATAATAGGTGGCTGAACTTTTCGCGAGTAACGACCCCACGACTTTTCCGACCGGGAATACTGTCGGATGCACATCCAGCGAGGTGCTTTTTTTCAGCACATCCAACACATTCACCCCCGTTAGTTCAATAACGGTTTGCCCACCACTTTGATTGACGATAGAGAAATGGCCCGTCAGTTTTTCACGCAGCGCCACTTCAATGTCGTAAATCATGTCGGCTGACGACAGCACTAACCATTCATCAGGGCTGAGCCATAAAATGCTGGTAACGTCATTCGTTTCAGCCGTCAATGGCTTAGTGGGTAAGGCTAATCCCAGCACACGAGACACCCCCTCAACAAAGGCTGCGTTTTCTGCGTTTCCACGGATAATCAGGTGCCCCATCAACGCCAACTCTTTCATCACAACACCCGATTTATTGGTGGTGGGTTTCACCACATGATGCTTCAGGTTATCAAAAATCGGCGAATGCGCAGGTGCTTCTGCGTACTGGTCCATTACGGCCACTAAGTTGGCAGGTGTTAGAGATTGCTTTGCAGGTGAAAGTACATCAGACATGTTGACGTTCTCCTTTTGGATCAAAAAAGACAGGGCTACAAATTTCCGCTTCAATGACACGGCCATCGACCAATGGGTAGTATACTTTCTCACCCATACGATTTTGCCCATCGATGATAAAGCCCATCGCAATACTGCGATTTAAGTTGGCACTCCAATAACTCGAGCTCACGTGCCCTAACATGGTCATAGGAATAGGCTGTTTCGGGTTAGCCACGGCTTGTGCGCCTTCAGGAATCACCACTTTTGGATCGACTGTTTTTAACCCCACCAGATGTTTACGCGCAGAACGTGCGTTGGCTGCGAGTGCCATACCCCGTTTACCGATAAAGCTGAACGGTTTGTTTTGACCTACACACCAATCCATCCCCAAATCGTAAGGCGTAACAGAACCATCGGTATCTTGACCGGTGATAATGAACCCTTTCTCAGCACGCAAAATGTGCATGGTTTCCGTGCCATACGGCGTCAGCTGATATTTTTCACCGTGTTCAAACAGCTTATCCCACACATGCTGCGCATAGTTCGCTTGCACGTTGATCTCAAAAGAGAGTTCACCGGTAAAGGAGATTCGGAACACCCGTGCCGGAACGCCCGCCACTTTGCCCTCTTTCCAATCCATGAACTTAAAGGTCTCTGCGCTTAAATCAATATCCGTGAGTTCAGCCAAAAGCTTACGGCTGTTTGGCCCACCAATGGTCATCGTTGCCCAATGATCCGTAACGCTATTAAAGTACACTTCCAATTCAGGCCATTCAGTTTGATGGTAAAGCTCTAGCCATTCGAGAACATGCGCTGCCCCCCCCGTGGTCGTAGTCATCAGAAAATGGTTTTCGCCCAAACAAGAGGTCACCCCGTCATCGAACACCATGCCATCTTCGCCACACATCACACCGTAGCGGCATTTACCGACACCCAATTTTGCCCAAGCGTTGGAATAAACACGCCCAATAAACTCACGCGCATCTTTACCTTGAATATCGACTTTGCCTAAGGTTGAAGCATCCAAAATCCCCACACTGTTGCGCACAGCTTGGCATTCACGATTCAGCGCTTCCTGCATGGTTTCACCTGATTTGGGGTAATACCAAGGACGCTTCCACAAACCCACATCTTCAAATTTGGCACCGTGGGCGACATGCCATTCATGGATTGCGGTATAACGTAGTGGATCAAACAATTCATCACAGTTACGGCCAGAAATCGCACCAAACGTCACAGGGGTGTAGTTAGGACGGAAAATGGTCGTCCCTGTTTGCGGTATGGTTTGACCCAGTTTTTTCGCCGCAATCGCCATCCCATTGATGTTGCCCATTTTGCCTTGATCGGTCCCAAAACCGAGCGCGGTATAGCGCTTCACGTGTTCAATCGACTCAAAACCTTCCAATGTTGCCAGCTCAATCGCTGAGGCGGTGACATCATTTTGATAATCGACAAACTGCTTCGGTGCGCGCGACGTCGGTTTGGTATGCGGAATATGGAACAGTGCCATCGGCTCACCCACTTGCTGTTGCGCCACTTTCGGGCAACTGGTCGCGCTGTTGGTGTAGTTAAGACGAGTAACGACACTTTGGCCAACTTCGTAACCTTGCTCAATGACCTCAGCGAGCGTTTGCAATCCATTGATGGAACCTGCGGTAAGTTGACGCTGTTTGCTCTCGCCCGGCACAAAGCCGATCGCCTTTTCATCCCACACCGGACGGCTGCCTGTGTGGCAAGACAAGTGCACTACTGGGCTCCAACCGCCAGAACTCGCCACGGTATCACAAGCAATCAACTGCGGTTTACCGACCACCTCATCGCCCGCTTCGTTAATTTTTGCGACCATGACACCCTGCACGCGTTTTGTGCCTTTCACATCAATCACGGCGCTGCCCGTGAGAACGTTGATGCCTAACTTACGCGCTTCATCAATTAACTCCCCTGCGACATGAGCACGAGTATCGACAATGGCACTGACCAGTTTTCCTGCGTTAAACCAATCGATCGCAGTTTGGTATGCGTTATCGTTGGTGGTCATTAGCACCAAACTTGAACCTGGAACCACGGCATAACGGTTGATGTAGGTAGAGACCGCCGATGCCAACATGCATCCGGGTACGTCGTTATTGCCATACACTAATGGGCGTTCATGTGCGCCAGTTGCCAATACAACCCAGTTCGCACGCACACGGTGCAAACGCTGTCTGGCTTGGTCGCGGCCAACAAAATCTTTAAGGTGATCCGCCAAACGTTCATGAATGGTAAGGAAGTTGTGGTCATGGTAACCATTGACAGTAGCACGGCTGAGCATCAATACATCGGGATAACGCGCCAGTTCATCGACCACACTTGCCACCCACTCCAGAGCCGGTTTGTTATCGATAATGTCATGGCTGGCCAATAAACTGCCGCCAAATTCATTTTGTTCGTCCGCAATGATCACGCGAGCCCCAACACGAGCAGCGCACAAGGCCGCCATTAATCCAGCCGGCCCTGCCCCGACCACCAGCAGATCACAATGCTGATTCATGTGGTCGTAAATATCCGGGTCTGCTTCGGTTGGCGAACGGCCTAAGCCCGCTGCCTTACGAATGTATTTCTCATAGGTTGGCCACATTTTGGCGGGCGACATAAAGGTTTTGTAGTAAAAGCCCGGCGGCATAAGATTGGCCCCGACTTTACCGACCATGCCCATTAAATCGGATTCAACATTTGGCCAACCATTAGTGGAAGTGCAGACCAAACCGTCATAAAGCTCTTGCTGAGTGGCACGAACGTTGGGAATTTGTGTTGCTTCCGTCGCCCCTAATTGCAGGATAGCGTTTGGCTCTTCAGGGCCTGCAGCAATGATGCCGCGTGGTCGGCTGTATTTGAAACTGCGCCCGACAATATCTATCCCGTTAGCAAGTAACGCGGAGGCAACAGTATCTCCTTCAAAACCTTGATATTGTTTACCATTAAAGGTGAATGAGACCGGTTTTGTACGTTCAATACGCCCACCGGACACTAATCGATTGGGTTGGCTCATAGTTCCGCTCCTTGGATGGTATGTTCGACGTCTTCGGGTTTCACTCCCATTTTGTACACCTGTTTGATCTCATAGGTCGCCGTGTCTCGCGCGATGTTGAAATACTTACGGCATCCTGCCGAGTGGTGCCACATTTCATGATGCAGCCCCTTAGGGTTGGTTCGAAAGTGCAGGAACTCGCCCCACTCTTTATCAGTACAGTTATCAGGATCGAGTGGGCGTTCTATGTGCGCTTCGCCGTGGGGATGAAATTCCTCTTCACTGCGCATTTCCTGACAGTAGGGACAATAAATATGAAACATTTCGCTCTCCTTAGCTTAGTGGGCCACCGCCGAAGCCCCATGTTCATCAACCAACGATCCATCATGGAAACGGAACATGGAGAAAGGCTTGGCTAAATCATGTAACTCACCTTTGGCGAGCGTCGCAGCAAACACATTTCCCGATCCGGGTGTCGCTTTGAAGCCCCCCGTCCCCCAACCACAGTTGAAGAACAGATTTTCCACGGGCGTGTCCGTAATGATCGGACAGGCATCATTGGTGGTGTCGACAATTCCGCCCCATTGGCGGTTCATGCGCACTCGGCTAAACATCGGGAACATTTCCACAATGGCTTGAATGGTGTGTTCGATGGTAGGGAAAGAGCCCCGCTGACCATACCCGTTATAGCCATCAATACCGGCCCCAATCACCAAATCGCCTTTGTCCGATTGGCTAACATAACCATGCACATGGTTCGACATCACCACGGTATCAATCACCGGTTTGATCGGCTCAGACACCAACGCTTGCAGTGGGTGTGACTCTAATGGCATTTCAAAGCCCGCACGTTTGGCCAT
Source organism: Vibrio porteresiae DSM 19223 (assembly GCF_024347055.1). NCBI lineage: Bacteria > Pseudomonadati > Pseudomonadota > Gammaproteobacteria > Vibrionales > Vibrionaceae > Vibrio > Vibrio porteresiae. The sequence continues at coordinate 483,565 of NZ_AP024896.1, read as the reverse complement.
CACACCAGAGTGACCGGCCGTAACACAGCCAACACGATCCGCTTTAATCACGCCGTGACGATCGGTCTTCACGCCGACCACCGCGCCATCTTCAATTTCAAAACCTAGCACTTCCGTCTGTTGAATCAGATCCACGCCCATGCTGTCCGCACCGCGAGCGAATCCCCATGCCACCGCATCGTGACGCGCTACCCCAGCGCGAGGTTGCCAAGAAGCGCCCATCACCGGATAACGACGGTTTTGCGAAATATCCATCGCGGGTACAATTTCTTTCACTTGTTTCGCATCAAGCACTTCGCCATCAATACCTTGCATTCGGTTGGCATTTACGCGGCGCTCAATGTCACGCATATCTTGCAGTGTATGCCCCACGTTCAAACAACCACGCTGCGAGAACATCACGTTGTAGTTCAAATCTTGTGATAAGCCTTCCCACAATTTCAAAGAGTGTTCAAACAGGTTTGCCGCTTCATCCCACAGATAGTTAGAACGCACGATGGTGGTGTTACGTGCGGTATTCCCGCCACCAAGATACCCTTTTTCAATGACCGCAATATTGGTCATACCATGCTCTTTCGCCAGATAATAAGCCGTTGCTAAGCCGTGACCGCCACCGCCCACAATGATGATGTCGTATTTTTTCTTTGGCTGTGGGTTACGCCATAGACGTTGCCAGTTTTCGTGATACCCAAAGCTGTGTTTTAACAGCCCAAATCCAGAGTAACGTTCCATACTTGTTCTCCTAGTTTCCTTTCCAGGCTCAGCGGTACACAGGGTATTCTGCGCATAACGCAATAACCTGTGACTTCACTTGTTCGATCGTTGTTTCTAAGGCGTCAGGATCGGCAAGGACATCCAAAATGTCGGCAATCCATCCAGCCAGTAAGGTGCACTGTGCTTCTTTAAAGCCACGTGTGGTGATCACCGGAGAACCAATGCGTAATCCTGAGGTGACAAACGGGGATTGAGGGTCATTCGGTACGGCATTTTTATTGACGGTAATATTGGCGCGCCCTAATGCCGCGTCTGCCGCCTTGCCCGTCAAACCTTGCTTGACCAAACTCAAGAGGAATAAGTGGTTATCGGTGCCGTTTGAGACGATGTCGTAACCGCGCCCCCCAAGCACTTCCGCCATGGTTTGCGCATTGATGATGACCTGCTCTTGATACGCGGTGAATTCGGGTTGCAGCGCTTCTTCGAACGCCACCGCTTTGGCCGCAATCACATGCATTAATGGGCCCCCTTGACCACCGGGGAACACGGCAGAGTTGAGTTTTTTCTCCAGCTCTGGATTCTCCATCGCCAAAATTAAGCCACCGCGCGGACCGCGCAAGGTTTTATGGGTCGTCGTCGTGACCACATCGGCCCAAGGCACAGGGTTGGGATAGAGACGTGCAGCAACCAGTCCCGCCACATGAGCCATATCGACAAACAGATAAGCATCGACTTTATCGGCAATCTCTCTGAATTTGGCCCAATCGACTTTGCGAGAATACGCAGAGAATCCAGCGACGATCACTTTAGGGCGATGTTCCAATGCCAATTGTTCCACTTGGGCATAATCAATTTCGCCAGTATCGGGGGTAATACCATATTGAACGGCATGGTAGATTTTTCCGGAGAAGCTCACTTTCGCCCCGTGCGTTAAGTGGCCACCGTGGTCCAAGCTCATACCCAAAATGGTATCGCCCGGTTGGCAAAGTGCCGCATACACGGCGGCATTCGCTTGCGAACCTGAGTGAGGTTGCACGTTGGCGTAATCAGCACAAAAGAGACGACAGGCACGTTCAATGGCCAACTTTTCAATCTGGTCAACAAACTGACAACCACCGTAATAGCGCTTCTCTGGATACCCTTCAGCATATTTGTTGGTTAATACCGACCCCTGAGCTTCCATAACACGTGGGCTGGCGTAGTTCTCTGAGGCAATCAACTCAATATGCTCTTCTTGGCGCTTGGCCTCTAACTGCATGGCGGCCCATACGGCATCATCAAAACCCGCGATCGAATCTTCTTTCGTAAACATCTTCTCTCTCCATGCTGACTTGCTAAGTGAAGTCGCGTTCTCCCTTGGTGTAATTCAGATGTTATACATTGAACTGGAGCGAGAACTGTTTGTTAGCGTCTAGGGAAGGTCGATTTGCGACATACACGGATATCACACAGCCAATTTGGTGAGTTATCACGACATATCTGCACATTCGCCAAGTAAACAGTAATGTTTATAGGCCAACGGAAATAGAGAACGGATGTAACAATCCAAGCCAAAGTGCAGAGCATCATGACAACATGGAATGATTAGGTCGATGGGGAAATTTCAGGCATAAAAAACCAGCCTAAGCTGGGAGAGAATGGAGGCGCGTCCCGGAGTCGAACCGAGGTTCACGGATTTGCAATCCGCTGCATGGCCACTCTGCCAACGCGCCTTTGTTGGTTACTTGCGTAACGCTGTTACCGCGACTTTTCCGTGGCAACGGCGCGTACTTTACTGATTTATCAGACTGGGTCAACCATAAATTGCACTTTTAATGCCAAACGGTTAATTAATGTGCCCAAGTGATGGTTATCAAAGCAATTTGATCACTATCCACTCAAGCACATTATCTTTGCCGTCACAGCGCTTTGGTTACTCGCCTACTTGAACTAAGGTTCGTTGGCTCACCAATCTATCCATCATTTTTTTAACTGCGACCATTTGCGGCGCTTGTTTGGTGTAATAGTTATAAGGAGGAACATTGCCTGAGGTATACCCCCAAAAGTCCCAGCACCCATAAGGGTTCATCTGCTCTTTCTTCACTTGAGGAAACAGTACCACAACACGGTTGGCGTCAGCCGCTTCCATATACCCCGTCTCTTTCACGTATTCCGTGCCCATCATGCTGGCACTTTGTAAGCAGCCATGAAAGGCAACATGGACGCGGCACTGCTCGGTTTCGCACTCTTTAGGCACATAGAGATAACCGTGATCATCTAAGCTCACATCGATGTTGAAGAAAGGACGCTGGTCAAACTGAATAAGTTTGCCGGAGAGCTTATCTTCAGTCACGGCGGGATTGAGGTGTCCGTAGATCTGCTGCAAAATTTGCTCTGCTTGATCAAACTGACAGTCATTGATGTAAGGCGCTTTGGTTAAACTGCATTGCACATCTTTTTTATGATCAGTAATAAAGCCGTGCCCTGCTGGCGTACTGTCATCAAAGCGAATTTGGCTGCTTGGCACACCCAACTGTTGATAAAAATCGACTGCCGCTTGCACGACGCCGGGAACCACTACCTTATCGTTTTTACCGGAAAAAAGATAAATACGATCATCACGCAAATTGGACGGTGCATCGATAAGGCCATCTTTGGCTTTCACTTTGGCAAGATCCACCAAATAGTGGACATCCGGCAAAGTGGTAGAATATTTGTCAGGATTCATGCACTGACTGATCGCGTTAAACAGCGGCGCAGCATACACATTCGCGCCAGCACAATCCCATGGCCCACCAGCAACAATCCCCGCTCCGACTAACGATTGAGAATAGGCAACATGGAACTGTGCCGCCATAAAACCACCCGAAGACAAGCCAGACACCGAGCTTTGGTCAACAAGTGCACCTAACTCAGGCAAACGCTCCTGCTCAATAGGGTCAATACCCCACGCAGCCTCTGAACTGATACATAGGCCAGTGAGTACAGCAATTAAAGCCAATTGATTCATCATACTCTCCCTTAGTGCGGGCAATAATTGAACCCGCCAATACTAAAACTGACGCATATCTAAGGAAAAAAAAGTGAACTCCCTTGCGAAACGTGTTGAATAGAGAGAAAAAAAGACAGCGTTGATATGGCAGATTTAACCACGATCACAGTATTTTTTATTAGTGATGAAGGGTAACTGAACCTATTGAAAAAATTCAGTAAATAGAGAGCCAAAAGCGAGATGAACGACACTCATCTCGCCGTTAGATTTAAGCTTGTTTCACGAACGTCGGCACATTATCTGGTAAGGTGAACCACGGTGCCTTTTCTCCCACCCAAATATGCGCTTGCGGAGTAAAATAGTCGGCCACCGAACTGTCCGAGGGTTTGAGCTTCAGTTTAATAATATCCGGTTGCTCTGGGTTCCAATGATAGATACGTACCCCACACCCGGTGCAAAAATAGCCTTGGTTCACGTTACCGCTTTCAGCAACACGCTGAGTCGATGCCATATCACCACTAAATTGCACATCTTCACGGGCAACAATCGCGGTGACACTAAATGGCGCACTGGATAACGCTTGGCACGCTTTACAGTGACAGGCCATCACCTTTTTTGGTGCTTTCAACAAACGATAATGAACTTGACCACAAGGGCAAGAAACCTCGATGGGAAAAGACATAATGATTTCCTTGACTAAGAGTGTGAACGATTATTAAGTTGGAACGGTGCGGTAAGTCAACAGAAAATATTCAACAGGTTAGTTGATCTTCCGATCAACTAACCTTGTCCTTAGGTAAACCGAGCTACGGCAATCAGTAGGTTGGCCAACCGTCACTATCCCAGTTCAACTTGCTGATTAGGAGTTTTGGCGTCCCACTATCCGTGGCATCGTAAGCGTGTCTTACAATCACATCGGTATTGAGAATATCTTGACCGCCGGGTCCAACCCATTGTGAGTTACCTGAATCAAGAATCGACACGTAACCACTGGTCATCGCTAGCCCAGATTTGCTCACGTAAGGTCCAGTAATGCTGGTAGAGCGACCATAGGCAATACGATACGTACTGTCTACGCCACTACAACATTTGCCAATGGAAACAAATAGGTAGTAATAACCTTGCCGATAAACGATGGTCGGCGCTTCAATCCCACCAGAGCGCTCCGCTATCGAATAGATGGGACCGAAAGGTTTCATGGTTTCGGGGTTAATACGCGTTAATTTAATACCGGAGAACCAAGAACCAAACACCAACCAAGGGGCCCCATCTTTCGCTACCACCAAGTCTGGATCAATAGCGTTGTAGTCATCGGATGCGGTGGTATTGATCACCAAACCATCATCTTCCCAATCGCCAGTCGCAATGCTGCTCGCAGAAGTTAACCCAATCGCCGAGGTATTATCGCCAAACGAAGAGATCGCGTAGTACATCCATGCTCGGCCATTATAAAAGCGCAGATCAGGTGCCCACACATCAAGCCCATCATTGAGCGGCACGTAGTTTTGCCACCAGCTTAAACCACTGGGAAAGATCGATTGCGCATCCTGCCAAGTCAATGCATCTGTGGAATATTTTCCAGCGATGCCATCACCGGTCTGAAATACCCACCAAGTGCCATCTTCATACGCAAGAGTGGGATCGTGAGTGACTAAACTGCCACTGAGGTTCCAATGATCCGTAGCGCCTCCCGTTTCTGATGGATCATAAGGGGTCGATTCGACACTTTTTGTTTTGGTTAAGCTCCATAATTGAGCGTCATTTCCGGTGTAAGTCCATTGCTCAACGTTTGCACCATCGCTAGTGTCAAAGTTATACAAGTCCAGCGCCTTACCACTGTTGACGTTAATAAAGCTCACGTAGTTGCCATTGGTTGTTATCGTCCACAACTGTGTGGTACCGCCACTGTACTCCCATTGTTCAACGTTACCGCCATTTTGGGTTGAGTACTCATACACCTCGAGTGCTTTGCCACTATTTAGGTTAATCAATGAATATTGATCATCGCCTTGATTAGTGATGAGCCATTTTTGCGTGTCATTACCCGTTGACCCCCAGACAGCCACATTCGCCCCATCGGTAGTTAAGGCACTGGTTGTCTCGAGATATTTACCACTGACTTTAGAGGTAATGGTATATACCCCATTATCGAGTGCAAAAGCATGAACACTTATTCCTATCATGCTTAAACATATCGTATTAAATACTGTTTTCATCCTATTCTTCCGTTTGTCAATTATGCATAAACAGAGTAACGCCAAAATCTGACTACTTTTTTATTTTTAAAATGAAATTATTAATTTTTACCAACAGGTATAAATACCGAGTAATTTTAAAAATAGTTATATTAATTAGAAAGAAGACAGGAAAGTTTTCAACATAGCAATTAAAATCGCAGTAGAGACAAATAAAGTCAGTAATGAAGACATATAATGACCCAAATTGAAGCAGGTAATAATAAGCCTTTTGGAGGAATTTCTAAATTAATTAATCGTTTATTAGTAAATATAACGAAAATAAAAAACGGGCTAAGCAGCCCGTTTTTTCAATGCGTAATGCGATTAAAACAGTGCAACGAATTGTTTTAGCATGGCAGAGTGTGCTGGCCATGCTGGAGCGGTGACCAGTTGTCCATCGGTTACCGCTTGATCAACGGCGATGTCTGCGTAAGTTGCGCCAGCCAATTCCACTTCGGGACGGCATGCTGGGTATGCTGAGACTTTTTTACCTTCAATCACGCGTGCCGCAGTAAGAATTTGTGCACCATGACAAATCGCCGCTACAGGTTTATTTGCAGTAAAGAAATGTTGAACGAATTCAATTACTTTCGTATCTAAACGCAGGTATTCAGGTGCACGACCACCTGGTAGATACAGCGCGTCATAATCGGCAGGATTCACTGCAGAAAACGTAGCATTCAAAGTGAAGTTATGGCCACGCTTTTCTGAATAGGTTTGGTCACCTTCAAAATCGTGGATAGAGGTTGCAATCGCTTCACCCGCTTTCTTGTTCGGACATACAGCATCAACTTCGTGTCCCATCGCGATTAACGCTTGGAAAGGTACCATGTTTTCGTAATCTTCTACAAAGTCACCGGTAATCATTAGAATCTTAGCCACTGAATATCTCCGTGTTAGTTATCTTACAAATATCATAAAAATGGGCAGCGCCATTGCGGTTGCCACCTACACTATGCACTTATGTTCATTTCGGCCCTGTTCTGCAAGGTCTTACTCAAGGTGGCAAAAACACCTTAGCTGAGAAATCTAATATGCACAGTGTTTGTGATAATTTGTCGATAAGGTTGGAATCAACATCACGTAACTCATTGATCCATCTACAATCGACGCGATGATAGAAACATAGATAGAAGAAATAGGTCAAGGTGAAACTGTGGAACAAACTGATTGCGCATCAGCTCTTGTCACAAGATCACATTATCGGTCATCGCACTGTTTATCTCTTGAACAAGCGTCAAATCGAGGCTTGCCATCAACACCCTGGTGACAGCGTCACAGTAATCAGAGAAAAATGGAATCATTGAGTGACCACTTAATAGCAGCGAGGTATACTGATGCAGTCATTTTCTTCACTTTCTGTTAGGAATGGAATCATGTCTTCCGTCACCAAATTGCCCATAAAGCATCATCGTTCCTCTCTCCTTGAACAAGTCAAACAAGGCAATGTTCTAGAGAAAGAGTGCCCTTCTCGGGAAATTTTACGCGATGTCACCAACCGCTGGGGTGTGTTAACCATTTTGGCGTTAACAGGTGATACGCTGCGTTTTAGCGAATTACGTCGTAAAATCAGTGGCATAAGCGAAAAAATGTTGTCACAAACCTTACAAGCTTTAGAAGCCGATGGTTTTGTCAATCGAATTGCCTATCCTGTCGTTCCACCACATGTTGAATACTCATTAACACCGCTTGGCGAAGAAGTGTGCGTACGCGTGCAAGAATTAACAAGTTGGATTGAAGATAATCTACCGACCATATTGCAACATCGTCGTGAGTATCAAGCGCAAAACAACGACTAAATATCACTATCACCGCTGTTGAAGGTATTGGGAGCTACTTCCCAGTACCTCGTTTTCACTCCTTCTAACTAACCTAACTGTTTAGCATCCACATCCTGTATTGCAACAAATACGTTATCCAGACTTCATATTATTGTCATAGCCAAGAATTGTCATTAATACAAAAGTGATAGCGATCCAGAAATTGAAACATCGGTTCTTAATTGTTCGACCTTGTTTATTTACTATTCTATCTTATAAAAAACAAATAACTTTTAGGTCAATTATGAAGATAAAATTACTATCACTAACTGTGCTTTTAGCGTGCAGCAATATTTCTATTGCTGCCGATCTCTATATTTCACCTGATGGTTCAGACAGCAATTCAGGCACACTGTCTTCGCCATTAAAGACCATTATGGCGGCACAAGAAGCAGCCTCATCTGGCGACACCGTTTATATTCGTGGCGGCACTTATTATTTAGATGATTCGAATATTACTCAGTATCAAAGCATTCGTGCCATCGTCAATAATATTACCAAAGACAATATTACCTATATCAACTACGGCTCAGAACGTCCGGTGTTCGACTTCTCCAATGTTAAACCCGCAGCCTATCGCAACACGGCGTTTATGATCCGAGCTGATAACTGTGTGTTTAAAGGGTTTGATGTTGTCGGTGTGCAGGTTACTATCGATGATGAACATACGCAATCCGAAGCGTTTATGGTCAATAAAGGCAGTGGTAACCGCTTCGAAAACTTGGCAATTCATGACGGGATGGCGATTGGTTGGTATCTCGTTGCGGGGAGCAATAACTATGTGCTCAATGTGGATGCCTATAACAACCAAGGCTTAAACAGTTACTCGAATGGCAATGTCGATGGCTTTGGCGTTCATCCTACTTCCTCATCCTATACGGGTAATGTCATCAGCCATTCTCGTGCTTGGTTTAATAGTGACGACGGCTTTGACTTAATCAACGCTGATGCTGCCGTCACCATTGAATACAGTTGGGCGTTTTATAACGGTTATGATCAAGACTTCAATAAAGTGGGCGACGGTAATGGCTTTAAAGCTGGCGGCTATGGCAGTAATGGCAGCACGCCACCGAGCGTGATTCCCAAACACACCATTCGCTATAACCTAGCGGTACGTAACCGCTCCGCAGGCTTTTACGCCAACCACCATATTGGCGGACAAACGTGGATCAACAACACCTCGATTCGTAACCAAAGTTCGAACTACAACATGTTATCGACCCTCGATGATAACGACACCGATGTGGATGGCTACGGGCACTACATGCGCAATAATCTAGGGTTTGATGGCTATAACGAAGTGATCAACCTGGGTGACAGTACCGAAAACGACATTAGCTACAACTACTTCAACCTGCCCGTGACCATTACCTCGAAAGATTTTGTTCGTCTCGATGAAAGTGAGCTGATGTACGCTCGTCAGGCTGATGGCTCACTACCCGATATCAAATATGCGCGACTCAAAGAAGGCAGTGACCTGATTGATGCAGGGACGGATGTGGGTGATGACTATAATGGCACCGCACCTGATCTCGGTGCGTTCGAATCCGATTACTAACTACGCGTAATCAAAGCCAATAGAAACGAAAAATGCAGCATAACCGCTGCATTTTTTCTAATTAGAGCAATAAGTTACATTAAATGGTTTTGTTCCATTAATGTCTTATCTGTTCCTTTAAGCTTCATATCATCCATCACAAAGTTCACGGTATTCAGCAAACGCTGTTCGCCTTTTGGGATCAGATAAGTGAACTCACTTTTAGTAAATGGATTGTCTTTACGTACCACATCAAATTTTGGATTAGTGGTATGGTAGAACAGCGCTTCTGGTGTTTCGGTGATCATCACATCCACTTTGCCACTTAATACGGCTTCAGGGACATCAAGGTTATTTTCAAACGTGACTTGAGTTGCTTTGGTCAAGTACTGTTTGGCAAAGGCTTCGTTGGTGCCACCAATGTTGTAACCTACGCGCACATTTGGCTGGTTTACTTTCTCTAACGTATCAAATTTCATTGCACGTCCAACACGCACTAGGAAGAGCTTGCCAAAGGTCATGTAACCTTGTGTTTGCTCCGCAGCCAGTTGGCGATCGATACGACGCGTAATCCCGCCCATCGCAATATCGTATTTACCTGAGCTGAGGTCCGAGACCAGCCCTTTCCAAGTGGTCGGTACAAACTCCACTTTGACATTGAGTTGCTGAGCAAGATATTTGGCGACATCAATATCGTAACCACTGTAATTGGCACCGTCATAGTAACTAAACGGTTTGTAATCTCCTGTCGTACCCACGCGGATTGTGCCCCGCTGTTGGATATCATCAAGAAGATCGGCATGCGCAGCCAGTGACAGCAACGACAACAATAAAACCACACCACGTTTAAGAGACATATTTCTTCCTTGGATAACTAATCACGCTGCCCATAATTTACAGCGAGTCGTTTATACCACGATTTACCTAAGTAGCCGAGAGACAAAAAGAAATATTATCTCGCTTTAGTCACCATGACATTGATTAGTCTTGCGCAGGTTTTAAACTCCACAGCAAGGTTTGCCGCGCATGCGCAATGCGTGGTTGACGCAGCGCACTTGGTGCCCATGCCATGTAGTAACTCAACTGCGTGTTTCCCACAGGCGCTTTAATGAGGTTTAACTCACCAGATCGTATCTGTGTCTCACACAGAAAAGCAGGCATAACGGTCCAACCAAAGCCACTAATAAGCAGACTGCGTAGCGCCCGCAAATCTTGGCTCACCACGGACGGACTCGCCATATCTAAGCGGATCTTGTTTTTATTAAGCCAACTGTCCATCACAGAAAGTTCTAAGTTGTAAGTTAACATAGGCTCTTGCAACAGTGCATCGGCGAAGTTATCGGCTTGCTCTAGCCGCGCAACCACTTGGGGTGAAGCAACCGCATACACAGGCACCGTCATTAAGGTTTCACTGCGCAGGCGTTTATCGGTAATCGGATGGGCAGTAAAGCCCAAATCGCAGTGCCCTTCCACCAGCATGGTATGGATCATATCGCCATCACCACTGTGCATACGCACGCGAATCCCCGATTCGAGCAAAGGTAATAACTTAGGTGATACGACTTCCGCGAGAAAATCGGCATGACCAATCACCTGCAAAGCCCCTTCCATATTCATGCTGCGCGCGCGAGCTTGTGCCAGTGCGTTTTCTACCGAATCCAATTTGTCGCCGATGTCATTGGCCAGTTCATCCGCCGCGGTGGTGGGTGTCACGCCACCAGTCTCACGAATAAATAGACGCCGACCTACCGCCACTTCCAAGCCATTGATGTGCTGTGACACCGCTGGCTGAGTAAGATTTAAGTTGCGCGCAGCGGCACTGATTGATTTCTGACGATAGACTTCAACAAATGTTCTCAATCTAATCAACGACATAAAATACCCATAAATTTATTTATACCCCTCCTAAAATACCCTTGTTAGCCAACAAACGCCAGTTCCTTTAATCTACGCAGCAAGTCAGCCAAGCAGGGTAATCCTGCTGGACAATGAAATGAGTATTGCTCTGTTGATTCGTTTCACCGCTCACATGAGATGAACCATAAAACAAAGCAACAAACACAGCCTTCAATAAGGAGAGAGCAAATGTCAGCCACTCAAGCTCATAACGAACTGCGCACAATTCTAACCACAATGAAACGCGCTTCGATTCAAAATGGCCCTGCAACCCTAGCTATGCGCCAAGACCGTCTGCAACGTTCCATTCGTTTGATTAAAGAAAACTACTCTGCTCTAGCACAAGCGATGAGCGACGATTTTGGTCACCGCAGCACCTATCAATCTCTGCTCGCCGACATGGTGACCACAGTCAAAATGCTGCAACACGCTCATGATCATGTTGAGCAATGGATGCAACCTAAAGTGATTGAAGGGTTAGACGGTCCAGAAGCGTGGATTGAGCAACAACCACTGGGTGTTGTTGGCATCATCAGCCCTTGGAACTTCCCGATTAACTTGGCGTTTGGTCCATTGGCAGGTGTGTTTGCCGCAGGTAATACAGCCATGCTTAAACCATCAGAATTGACTCCACTCACCTCTGAGTTACTGGCAGACCTGATTGGTCGCTACTTTGACCCGATGGAGCTAGAAGTGGTGCTCGGTGATGCGGATGTGGGTCGTCAATTCAGCGCACTGCCTTTTGACCACTTAGTCTTTACTGGTAGTACGACGGTGGGCAAACACGTGATGCGCGCTGCGGCGGAAAATCTCGTTCCTGTGACGTTGGAATTGGGCGGCAAATCACCGGTTGTGGTTGACGAAGCTTTTGATCTCAGCACAGCGATTGAGCGCACCTTAACCATCAAAACGTTTAACGCGGGTCAAATCTGTCTGTCACCGGATTACTTGATGATCGCTCAAGGTAAAGAAGAGCAACTGGTCAGCAGTGCTAAAGCGTTTATCGAACAGAGCTTTGCTCAGATTCAAGAGAATGCGGATTACACGTCGATCATCAGTGATCGTCACTATCAGCGCCTCATTCACTTACTCAATGATGCGCAAGAAAAAGGCGCAACCATTGTGAATTTAGGTCCACAAGATGAACCAGGATTTGATGCTCAAACCCGCAAAATCGCGCCACATTTAGTGCTCAATGCCACCCAAGAGATGGCCATTATGCAAGAAGAGATCTTTGGTCCGTTGCTGCCGGTGATGACTTATGACCACTGGGCTGACACCATCGATTTCATTAACCAAAATGACCGCCCATTGGCTGCGTATTTCTTTAGCGACAATAAAGAGCATCAAACTCAATTTGTGCAAAACACCACATCAGGTGCCTTAGTAATCAATGATGTGATGACTCATGCGTCAATTGATGACCTACCATTTGGTGGTGTGGGTGCATCCGGTATTGGTGCTTACCATGGTGAACACGGTTTCCGTCAGTTTACTCACGCTAAAGCCGTAGTACGCCAAAGCGAAGATGGTGCTTCAAACCTACGTTTACGTGCACCATATCAAGATAATTTAGGATTACTAAAAGCCTTTTTGGACGCTTAACCCAATATTTTAGGCTCACAGCTAATGCCCCCATTAGTGACTCCCATTAGTAACTCATAGATAGATAGAAAGATAAATAACGAGGAACAACATGAAAATTTTAATGGTACTGACTTCACATAGCGATCTTGGCAACACTGGTGCAAAAACAGGCTTCTGGCTTGAAGAGTTCGCCGCACCTTACTACACCTTTAAAGATGCTGGCGCTGAGCTGGTGCTGGCATCACCAGCAGGTGGTCAGCCACCGCTAGACCCAAAAAGTGATTTAGCTGATTTTCAAACGGAGCTAACACATCGTTTCAAAGCAGACCCAGAGGCACAACATGCGTTGGCCACTACCGTCACTTTAGATTCAGTCAAAGCAGAAGATTTTGATGCTGTTTTCTACCCTGGCGGTCACGGTCCTCTGTGGGATTTGACACCATCACAAACTTCGATTGCGCTTATCGAACGTTTTAACGAGTTAAATAAACCAATGGGTTTTGTATGTCACGCTCCGGCAGTACTGCGTAACGTGAAAGGTACCGATGGTCAGCCGCTCATCAAAGGTCGCACGGTAACTGGCTTTACCAATGGCGAAGAAGCAGGCGTTGAGCTTACCGATGTGGTGCCATTTTTGATTGAAGATGAGTTCATCGCTCTTGGTGCTGATTATCAGAAAGGCCCAGATTGGGCACCGTTTGTGGTCACTGATGGGCAATTGGTCACAGGTCAAAACCCAGCCAGTTCCGAAGGCGTTGCTAAAGTTCTTCTGACTAAACTGGCTTAATCATTCGGTTTTGTGAGACACGTTTGTGCTTCCACTTCACTCGAATATCATTTTGCTATGAAGTTGAAGCCCACTCTTACGCCTTGTGCTTGAGTCGCGCAGGGCGTAATCCACTGCTGGTGCCACGCTACCAGCAACAGCCTATAACGTAGTAAGCCTTATTAATCCAAGGCGTTAATCAACGAATAGGTGTTCGACATCAATATTACACTGCATGTCACACTGCCTAACCCAACTCATTGGTTAGGCAGTTTTCTTTTTGTGCTACTTATCCGCTGCTTGCTTGCGTTTAACGCTCTCTTTGATGGCGCTCATCAAGAGACTCATTTCTACACGAACAATATCATGGCATACTGCCCGTACAGACAATAAAAAGGAGAATCAAACGAATGACGTTTCCTCCCATTTCCGTGCTCGATTTAGCCCCTGTCATTGAAGGCGCTGATTACGGCCAGACATACCAACGATCTGTCGAACTTGCTCAACATACAGAACAACTTGGCTACCAACGTTTTTGGCTAGCTGAACACCACAATATGCCGGATATTGCCAGTGCGGCTACATCACTGCTGATTGGGCATATTGCTGCGCATACCAAAACGATGCGTATTGGCTCTGGTGGGATTATGCTACCCAATCATGCCCCATTGGTCATTGCCGAACAGTTTGGGACACTCAATGCCCTTTATCCTGGGCGGATTGACCTTGGACTAGGCCGAGCTCCGGGCAGCGATTACGCCACGATGCATGCACTGCGACGCGATCCTGAAAGAATGGATCCGGAATTTGATGAATTGTTAGAAGAGCTGCAATTTTTTATGGGGCCAGTTTCTGCGGGGCAACCCGTCGCGGCCTATCCGGGTTCTTACTCTAACTTGCCAATATGGTTACTGGGTTCAAGTACTTATAGCGCGCAATTAGCGGCTATCAAAGGAATGCCATTCGCCTTCGCCGCCCATTTTGCGCCGGATGCGATGATGCGTGCGTTAGCTTTATACCGAGAACGTTTCACTCCATCAGAAACGCAGGCAAAACCCTACGCGATGATTGCGGTTAACATCACCGTGGCAGAAACAGACGAGCAAGCCCAATACTTGGCGACCACGGAAAAACAGAAGTTTCTAGGCATGATCCGCGGCAAACGCACCAAATTGCCCAAACCAGTCAACAGCATGGAGCCACTTTGGCAACACCATGAAAAACTGCATGTTGAAACCCAGCTGCGCGAATCAATCATTGGTTCCCCTAGCACCGTGCGTGCACGCCTTAACGATCTGGTCGAGCGTACGCAAGCAGATGAAATCATGGTCAATAGCTTAGTGTATGACCAAGAGCAAAAGCTTAAGTCTTATCAGTTACTGGCCGATATTATCCGCTAGAAAACCAATCAACACTTGTGGCGAGTCTCGACTCGCCCTTTTTTACTCTTACCAGCACAATATCTCAGGTTGACCATCCTGCTTTATTTAGCGCTAACTAGTTACCGACAACGCTTACAAAAACAGTTGCTCTTCTTGCCCTTCGCAATAAGTCACCACTTCATCAAGATGATAGAAATGAGCATCCCCAATCATGAACTTTTCTGCTTGGCACTGCTCGCAAACGACAAACGTGGTCATCTGAGCGTTTTTTGCTGCCAACACTCCGTTGTAACTGTCTTCAATCACGATGCATTGGTCGGTCGGCACATCCAATTTTCTCGCCGCCGTTAAGTAGACATCAGGGTGTGGTTTACCATGCTTTTCATGTTCGGCGCTGCAGGTGATATCGAAGTAATCCCAAAGGTCGAGCTTATCAAACACCGCTTCAATCACACTTTGATTGGAGGAAGTGGCTAGCCCAATTTTAAGTTTCAGTTCCTTGAGATACTCCAGTAGCTCGTACACGCCACGCATGGGTTTACCTTGTGCGGCGATCAACTGGTGAAGATGCTGCAAAATACTGACTTCGAGATCTTTAGGATCAATGTCTAACTCGAACAATTCACACCAGGTTTGTGCGATGGCATCAACTCGTTTACCCATCGTATGTTGTTCGCACTGCTTGGGGGTAACGTGAACTCCATACACCGACAGAGCAGCATCTTGCGCTCGTTGCCAAAGCGGCTCAGAGTCAATGATGACTCCATCCATATCAAAAATAACAGCTTGTTTTTTCATACTCTTTTTCTAATCTAATTCGCAGCATTGCACACTGCCAAGGTGATAAAAATAAACAGCTGGTCGAACAAATTCCTTCACTCGACCAGCTTAATGATCGCCTCTCAAGTTACTGGCTAACTTAACAGGGTATAAACTGATTGAATTTTCTTGCGCATCAGTTGTTCAAACTCAGGACGATTAGCCAATTCACCAAACAGCGTCGGGTTAGTGGCGAAAAGATGAATGGGATCATCCGCTTCGTACATTTGGTGCAAACTCTGTTTGTCCAACACGCCATCGTAGTATTCGTAAGGTAATCGACCTTTATGCCACTCCTGCATATAAACATAGAACATGGCAGGAAGAACCGCTGTAGCGCTTGGTTCAACGCCACGGGCATAACATTCACGCAGCGTAGGGGTAATCATCGCTGGGATTTTAGAAAAACCATCTGCAGAAACACGTTGGTTGGTATCTTTGATGTGCGAGTTGGTAAAGCGATCCAACACTACGTCACGGTACTGCTCTAAATCCAGAGCTTGATCACCCAAACATGGGATAACGTCACGAGTCACATACTTATAGGCTATTTCACGAATGAAGCCCGTTTGGGTACTTTCGTGAATGAATTTTTGCCCAATCAGAGTACCGGTCCAAGCAATACATGCATGAGAAACATTCAGGATGCGGATTTTCGCCTCTTCATAAGGCTCCACGGATTTCACCAGCTCAACCCCAACTCGCTCGAAGTTAGGTCGGCCAGCAATAAAGTTATCTTCCACCACCCATTGGATAAACGATTCGCACATCACCGGAGCGTTATCTTGCATACCCGTTTTTTGAGCAACACGCGCAACCAAACTGGCTTCTGGTTTGGGTGTAATGCGATCGACCATGCAGTTAGGGAAGGTCACATTGTCTTTAACCCACTCTAAAACCGTTAAATTTTGTGTGAGCTGCAGGAATTCGTTTAGTCCATCACGGAAACGATCACCGTTATGTCTCACGTTATCACAGCTGAGCAACGTTACTGGACCAGCATGGTTGGCAATACGACGTTCTAGGATGTGAGCAATCGTACCGTAGATAGTTTCATGCCCACCTTTAAGGTCTTGTTTCACACTCGCGTTATTGATGTCGAGGTGATAATCCGTATCGAGATAATAACCAGATTCGGTAACAGTAAAGGCAATCACTTTAGTTTGAGCTTGCGCACCTTCGTTGATCAATGGTTCCAAGTCTGGTTGCCAACGCAGGAGCTTTTTAATCGATTTGATCACTTCGTGATGACGTTCACCACGAGGAGTGACGGTTTCTAGAATGTACTCACCATTTTGCTTGATGAGTGCATCAACCGTATCTTCACTGTCATTACGAATATTGCCTGCGGCGATGGCCCAATCGTGTTCGCCAGCACGTAGTAATTGATTGAAATACCATGCTTGATGAGCACGGTAAAACGACCCAAGTCCGATATGTAGCCAAGTATAGAGAGAGTTCATTATTGTTATCCTCTTTTTGAATCACGGCTTGATGCTACAAAAACCCCTACCGCATTTATGAGTCTTTAATCACACTAACATAAACATTTGCCCATCAAAGGAACAAATGACCAATTTTGTGATTGCAGACAAATTTCTTCCGCGCGACAATACCTTTCATCGCAATGAAGCCAAGCGCCAATAAAAGCTTCTGCTGTCGCGTAGCAAAAGGAAGGAGTGAGTATTGAAAGACGAAGAAACACGGATCGACCAAATGGTTCGAGCCGCATGGATGTATTACATCTCAGGCAAAAATCAGAGTGAGATCGCCTCCTTGTTGGGCACCTCCCGCCCTGTCGTTCAGCGCTTATTAGCCAGTGCTAAAGAAGAGGGCATCATTTCTGTCAACGTGAATCATCCCCTCGCCTCTTGTTTAGACCTCGCACTGGCACTGAAAGAGAAATTCCGATTTGGCGAGTGCGAAATCGTCCCAGCATCAGTGCTCGATTCCAGTGAGGAAGTATTAGAGAGCGTGACTTTTGGCGGTTATCAATTGATGCAACGCCTTCTCAGTCCGCAGCCTGGCAAAATCATCGGTATTGGCTCAGGCATGACGCTAAAACGAACCATCAACCGCATTGAATTTAGTCATGAAAGCTGTGAGTGTGTTGCGCTCATCAGTGGTATGGCGAAAGATGGTCACTGTAACTACTACGACGATGTGCCCCTGCTGCTCGCACAAAAAATTCAAGCCAAATATTATCAATGGCCCGCACCTCGTCATGCACTCTCCCTAGAAGATCATCAAATCTGGCAGCGTCACCCTATCTATCGCAATGTCTTTGGGAAAGCACACAAAGCCGACGTCATTTTTATTGGCGTGGGTGGCATGGGTAAAACGGGACCTATGCTTCATGATGGCTTTATCACCTATCAAGAGAGCCAACAACTCGAATCCAGTGGCGCAGTTGGCGAGATTTTAGGTCGTTTTATTGACTCGCAGGGGGCAGTGCTCAACTGCCACAGCAATACTTTGATCACCAGTTTTGATATTCGCGAGACCGATTGTCCGCGCATCGCCATTGCCTGTGGAGAAGAGAAGAGAGCAGCCATTTTGGCGGCCATTCATGGTCAATGGATCAACGGGTTAGTGACCGATGAACTCACCGCAAAATGGTTGCTACAGCAAACACGTTAGCCGATTTAACTTCGGTTAAACTTTATGCATCAATGTGATTTGCTCCATGGATAGCCTAGCGAAAACCCTTTACTCTTAAGCGGCAGTTGCAAGAGCGCATTATCATGATGCGGATTTGGATCTCATCCTTTTATGCAGCTCACTCAGGATTGTAACTGTAAAGGCAAAACCTGAAGCGTAAGCGAACATGCGTCTACGTTTCAGGTTTTTTTTCGTCTAAAGGTTAAGAGAATCACAATGATAAAAACACGCTTACCTCTACTTACCCTATTAATTAGTAGTAGTTTTACCGTTCATGCTGTTGAACCAAGCCATGTGGATACCCCTTATTTTGGTGTGGCATACTACACCGAGTACATGCCCTTTGAACGTCTAAGCAAAGACATCGAAATGATGAAAGCAGCGCACATCAATGTTGTGCGCATTGGCGAATCGACTTGGGCAACCATGGAGCCCGAAGAGGGGCAATTTGACTTTTCTCCGTTGGATAAAGTACTCGATGCGATGAATCAAGCGGGCATCAAGTCGTTAGCTCACCGACATCAGCGTTGCGCAAATGTGAACATTAGTTCACAATACCCCCGTCGCACCGTCATTCAGCCGCGACACGCCATTCTCGTATAACACCGTTTATACAACCTAGTAAAAAATACATTCAAGGATTTAATTCAATGGTAGGACCATTTGTTAATGCGTCGGCAATCATTATTGGCAGCGTTTTGGGTACGTTGTTTGGTAATAGAATTCCCACCAAAATGAAAGACCGAATGCCCATGGTATTTGGCTTAGCGTCGATGGGGATCGGTCTCTCCATGGCCATCAAAGTACAGCTTCTGCCGGCCGTTGTGTTATCGCTGATTTTGGGAGCGGTGATTGGTGAATTAGTGCACCTCGAAGAAAACATTAAGCACATGGCTAACGCGCTAAAATCGCTGATTACACGCTTTGTCTCTCCGCCCAACAGCTCAATGACTCAAAATGCCTACATGGAACGTTTTATCTCGATCATGATTCTGTTTTGTGTCAGTGGTACTGGGATCTTTGGCGCAATGAACGAAGGGATGACTGGCGATCCATCCTTGCTGATTGTGAAATCGTTTCTCGACTTTTTTACCGCTGCCATTTTTGCGATTTCATTAGGCCTGCCTGTTGCCACCTTAGCCATTCCACAAGTCATCGTTCAAGTGGTACTCTATTTTTCTGCTAATGCCATTATGCCACTTGCCACACCAACCATGATTGGTGACTTTTCTGCTGTCGGTGGAATGTTAGTCTTTGCTACAGGTTTTCGTATTTGTGGCAGTATTGAATTTCCGTTGGCAAACTTATTGCCATCGCTTGTCATCGCTATGCCTATTTCTGCGGCATGGTTACATTTTGCTGGATAAACGAATCACTTATACAAGGAGTCATTGTGACCGCTATTCGCCCCGCGACCGAGCTCGATATTGATCGTATCGCCGCGATTGAACTGATGGGTTTTCCTCAAGAAGAAGCTGCATCACTCACCTCATTTCAACAACGTTTTGCTTCGTTTCCTGAATGTTTCTTTGTGGCTATGAAAGACGACCAAGTGGTGGGCCATATTAATGGTTGTCGCTACCATGCCCCTGAACTGCCAGATATTCTTTATGCAGATGCTCGCCAGCATCAGCAAGATGGCGCTTATCAAACGGTGTTTGGGTTGGCTGTTGATCCTCACTACCAACATCAAGGCATAGCTCATCAACTGCTTGATCACTTAATCGCGGTGAGTAAAGAGCGTGGTGCTAAAGGATTAGTACTTACCTGCAAAGATCCACTGGTAGGCTTTTATGAACAGCACGGCTTTGTTTGCCAAGGGGTATCATCATCAACACACGGTGGTGCTATCTGGAATGACATGCTGCTTGAATTAGAGCATGCTTAAGAGAATGGAGGCGCGTCCCGGAGTCGAACCGAGGTTCACGGATTTGCAATCCGCTGCATGGCCACTCTGCCAACGCGCCTCAATAGAGTCTCTCGCTACGAGAGAGCTGCTACCTTAATGATTATTTTCTCTGAGTCAAATAAAAATCATCATCAAGGCAGCTGATTGCTGGCATCTTCAGCAGTAGCGTTCAAAGGTTCAGCAATTTGTACGTACGTTAAGCACCTGATCTTATTGCCACATTTTACCTACCAGCGTTTTATCAAACGTCCCATCCAACTTGGATGATAATGCCAGCAGTGATCAAACATACTCACTAGTTCTGGGTTACCAAATCGTGACAAGCAAACAGCATGGAAGCGGTTATGCTGACGTTTCAAACGTTCTATTTGTTCGATCACTTGATCCGGCTGCTTAGGCGCAATGAAATCTGACACCAACACCAAATCCGCATTCCGATAACGAACATTTCCCATTCGCTCTATAGCGTGCAAAATGACGGGTTCAAAATCGGTTCCGCCATGAAAGGAGTAACTCAAAAAGTCACTGGCTTCACGCAAACCGTCTTGGCGTGTCAGTTCGTAGGTAATGAACTCTGTTGAGAACAGCATCACATAGCAGTCGCGATCCTCTGCTAATGCAATTTGCATCAAGGCGTATGCCAAAGCTTTTGCACACTGCTCAGGAAAACCGCTCATAGATCCCGAAGCATCCAAACAGAGAATAAACGGACCTTTCTCCACATCAGCATGTTTGCGATCTGGCTTACGTGTTTTTACCTTGCGTAGCGTACGGGACTTACCTTGGGTCTGATAGTTCATTAATCTTTTATCAATCAATCTCTTATAAAAGACCACTTCCAGTTCAGGGTAAGTCAAAAACAGCGTTTCGTTGGGTAAGATTTTATTTAAATCGTCACTTTCATGAACCCCAACAATATCGTCAGTCGCCAGATCCGATTGCTCTTCGACCCAAGAGACATCTTCCGTGGGAGCATGCTGCAAGCTGGGATCATCGACTTCGCTCGCCATTCTTCCTAATTGATCGGCAATTTCCTGTAACCCTTTTTGCTTCATCAAGAAATTGGCGTGGCGTTTCATCACTGATAAATCGGTGCGACTCAATTTAGCAGAGGCCATATCCCATAGACGACCAATGCTCTGTTCATCACCCGATTCCGTCACGCTTTTCATGTTGCGCATGGTTTCCATACGCTGGTACAAGTCTGCCAATAATTTCTCTTTATTGGCTTCGAGTTCCAGGACTTGTGCTTGGCGAATGGAATCTTGTAAGGCTTGATACCATTCAGCACAGAAGAAGTGAGCAAACATCGGGTTATCTTGCCCCTTGTTTTTCTCCATCAACTTATGTGCTTTTCGGTAGAACGGCGAATGCCACTCTAACTGACTAACGAGCTCTGGCATCTTTGCAAAAAACTGCTCCTCATCCCAATGGATAACCTCTTGGTACAGCGCAATTTCCTGCTGTAGACGTTCAGTTTGACCCACCTTGGTGATGCGATCTCGCACTTGGCTGCGCCATTTGAGCAGATGCTTACGTACTGAGGTCCCCACCCCACGGTGCTCAGCCATCATCATGACCTGCGAGCGCCCCATTAAATCGTTCACCGCCGCATCAATGATGCCGGAATCTGCGATCATCAAGGCTAAGTTCAATCCATCCGCACCTAGCATGTTTTAACCTCAAGCAAAGAACTGCTCCAACTGACTTAAGCGTAACACGGATTTTTCGCTCTCTTGCTCGGCTTGTTCTAACTGGGACATCAATTGCACAATGCGCGCTTCCATCGCGGTTGGTAACGCTGGATCAATAAAGCTGTGTGGTAATGCCGCATGGAATTTCTGTCTTACTCGTTTCAAATGTTGATCGGCGGCAGCAATTTCGGCTTGTGCATGCTGGGCTCGAGCCAACCGTTCTTGATGCTCATCTTGGGCAAATGGCTGATGGGTTACCAAAGCAGTTAGCACAGCGCGGTTTGCTATGTCTTTGATCACTAAACGTTCTTGTGCATCCAGCTCAAAGCGCAAACGACACATATTGGTGTTGTGATTGACATAACCGTACGCCTCACCCTGCCCCTCTTTCATGACTTTTTCTAGTTCACTGTGAGGCACATATACCCAGCGGCTATCCCCTTTTTCCGATTCAGATACGGAAAGGTTGCTTTGCAGTAACACCAATTTCACTAAAGTCTTGGTGGGGCCAACTTGGTAATGTTTAGCTTGGCTAAAATCGTAGTGATATGACTGTTTCTTGCGCAGTCCTGTTGAGGTTTCTAAACGCAAATTCATCGCGAATTGTTCTTCAATTTCCTGCTGAATGTCGCTCAGCGACTCTTTAGCGTTATTGAGTTTAAACTCCACCTGCTTCTGATCAAAGGCATCTTCTAACGCATACTCTTTGAGCACAGACTGGACTATCTCTCTGGATTCTGGCGAGTTCCACAAGCAATGCTCAAGCAACAAAAGATCGAGCGGGTTGATACTGTCACGGCCATTAAAGAACGCACTGGCTTTAATAAGCTTAACGGCCTTTTTCCAGCGCCGGTCAGAAACATAAAGATCTTCTACCTCTTTCTCATGGGATTCGAGGCGCGTTTTTACTCGATACAGTTTATCGAAGACCTCGTCACTAATCGTCATTAGCTCAAGCTCTTGTTGCCACAAGTGATACTCTTCATCGGTAATAGTCAGCTCTGGTGGTACTCGAGCTTCTTGAGGAGTTCCGACGGTTAACATCGACTTAAAGTTCTGTCTGTCTTGAATTCGGTTCACAAACAGACGCACCAACATACGGTCATAGAGCGCATCTAAACCACTGTCTTCTTCCGGTAACTCGTTAGATGCAGAGACCAAAAGACGCATAGGCACTTTTTCAATGATGTTGCCATTTTTAAACGTCTTTTCGTTGACCACCGTTAAGAGCGTATTAAGAATTGCAGGCCCAGCCTTCCAAATTTCATCTAAGAAAACCACCTGAGCGGTAGGTAGATAACCTTCGGTTAAACGGACATAACGGCCGTTATCTTTCAATTCTTGAATACTTAGTGGACCGAACACCTCTTCAGGCGTGGAAAAGCGGGTCATTAAGTATTCAAAATAGCTGCTTTGATCAAAAGCCTGAATCAAACGTTTTGCGATCAAGCTTTTGGCAATTCCTGGGGGTCCTAAAAGGAACACACTTTCGCCACTGAGGGCAGCTAACAAACAGAGTTTGATCGTATGTTCACGCTCATAAACCCCTTCACTTAATGCTTTTGCTAGTTTATTGATACGTTCACAAAGCAAGGCCTTGCTTGCATGGTTAGCCTTAGGCGATGAAATCATAGTGGGTTCCTTGGCTAGCAAATAGAGTCTGTATTTTCATGTCATGCTTCTGTTGCATTGCGCTGCAAACTTGTACTTTTGTTCATTTGTGCGCAATTTTTAATTCAATGACCATATTTTTCATTATGTTTCTTTATTTATTGTTTGCAAATATAGGCAGAATAGCAACCTTAGTTTAACGAAAACGCCAAATGTATCTGGGTTAAAAACCCAATTTGCGCTATGGTACACACCCATTAAAGGGAAAATTATAAGATTAACGTCATGAACAGAATCATTCATCAGTGGAAAAAGACCATCGCACTTACCGAGCAAGAGATGGTTCTTCCCAACGGCAAATCCATTACTCACACCACCATCGCGCATCCTGGTGCGGCAGTCATCATTCCTATCACTGCAGAAAACAAAATTGTCATGGTGTATCAATATCGACCCTCTCTGCGCAAATGGATGCTCGAAGTTCCAGCAGGAACCATGGAGTTAGGCGAAAATCCGCTAACCTGTGCCGCACGAGAATTGGAAGAAGAGACCGGCTACAGCGCAGAAGAATTGACGGCATTAGGTCAGCTCACCCCGATGGCAGGCATGTGCGATGAAATCCAACATCTGTTCATTGCCAAAGGATTACACAAAACAGCACGTTATGAGTGTGATGAAGATGAGATTATTGAAGTTCGTTGTTACTCACTCTCTGAGCTTAAAACTATGGTCATCAATGGCGAAATTAGCGATTCAAAAACCATCGCTTGTCTCTATAAAGCCAAACTGTGCGGATATTTGGATTGACTCTTTTTGTTACCCTTTTTGTAAACTAGGGTAAAGACTTTATCCTATAATCAGACTCTGTGATTTCATTGAAGCGTTGTATTCTCATGAATCAAGTGACGAATAAACAAACGGTTAGGTTTAGTTTTTACTAAAATAAACCCAACTATCTTTGCCACTAGTTGATCTGGAGCGCACAACCACTTAGGCTCGTGCATCCAGCGAATTAATTACAACGACGATAATAATTTAGTGTAAACATGACAGAAAAACGACAAGGGCGCCGTAGTGCAGAAGACGCACTGAAAACCCGTTTTATCATTCTTACGGTCGCGGCGGACCTATTTTGTGAATTTGGTTACGCCAAAGTGTCACTGCGCCAAATCAGCGATAAAGCAGGTGTATCGCACAGCTTGTTGCGCCATCACTTTGGTAGCAAAGAGAAAATTTGGCATGCGATCAGTGATGGTTTGCATTCTTATATGTCTCAGTACATGAAATTGATCCTATCGCACATACCGCAGGAAACGCCCGCGAACATTATCCTGTATCGTTTCACTTTGCGTTTACTGGCGCACAGTTTAGTCAACCGCAAACCGATTCAGTTGATTGCTGATTCCGTACGTCAAGAAGAAGCGCTGTTCGATTATTACATTGGTACCGCTGGTGAAATCGAGCATCTTATTGAAGAGTTAGCCACTGAATATAATCACCAATTCCCAGATAAGAGTTTGAATGTGTGGGAAATGAAATGGCAATTACTCATGTTTGCACACAGTGCCGCGAGCCTAACCCCTTTCTTGAAAGAAACCTGGTCTCATGTCACCACCAATCTTGATGAGTGTTTGCTGCTGCATCTCAACTTGTTTAACCAAACATTAGTCGCCAAGTATCACGTCGATGAAGCCTATATAGAACATCCCCAAAGTGTGCAAGAACTGGTGTACGACATGAAATGCGACTGGGGTGATATCACACCGGCCTAAATGGTAGTAAACCGTTACACAGATTAAAAAAGGTGGCCTAGCCACCTTTTTTCGTTTTACGCTCTGTGCTCAAAACTCGCTATTTACTGCCGTGTTTACCACGTCCAGCATGAATCTTCAGCTTAGCTTTGAGTTTCCGTTTTTCTGATGAACGGCTGTTGCGTCTTGTGGTTCCCTCATCTGACACAGATTCACTAAATGTCGGTTCAAAACCGCTTAACCACTCTTGAGGTAAACGCTGATCGAGTAAACGCTCAATCGCAGTAAGCATCGGCTCTTCGTCGCGCGCCAAAAGGGACACCGCAAGCCCTGGATGTCCAGCTCGCCCCGTACGACCGATTCGATGTACGTAATCTTCTGCTTTGAACGGCATATCAAAGTTCACCACTTGCTCTAATTGTGCGATGTCTAACCCGCGTGCCGCCACATCGGTGGCAATAAGAGCTCGCACTTTCCCTGCTTTGAAATCATCAAGCGCTTTTTGACGTGCGCCTTGGCTTTTATCGCCATTAATCGAGACCGCTTTAATGCCGTCCAATTTCAACTCATCCGCCAGCGCATCACTGCCTTGTTTGGTTTTTACAAAGACCAATACCTGTTGCCAGTTACGCGAACCAATCAAGTAGGCCAAAAGCTCACGTTTACGCTTTTTATCCACCGGGTACACTTTCTGCTCAACGGTTTCTGCCGTTGAGTTTTGTGGCGTGACTTGCACCTCTTCTGGCGCTTCCATCATTCGATAAGCAATGGATTTTACTTTGGCATTAAACGTGGCAGAGAAAAACAGCGTTTGTCGCTCTTTAGGTAAGCGGCGCAGTACTCGTTGAATGTCTGGCATAAAGCCCATATCCAACATGCGATCAGCTTCATCCAACACTAAGGTTTGCGTGGTCGCAAGACTCAACGTCTTAACATGAGCATGATCAAGCAGACGACCCGGGGTTGCGATCAAAATATCGGCTCCGGCGACTAGCTTATTCACTTGCACTTTCATGCTGGTGCCGCCATAAACGGCAACGATGTTTAAAGAGGTGCCTTGGGCGTAAGCCTCTAGATTATCGAGCACCTGCTGAGCCAATTCACGGGTTGGAACCAAAATAAGCGTGCGCACTTCACCTTTAGTCAAAGGCTGTGCCGCTTGATCATCAAGTAGACGCTGAATTAAAGGCAAGCCATAAGCTGCGGTTTTACCCGTACCGGTTTGTGCTCCAGCCAACACATCGCGTCCGGCCAATACATGCGGTATTGCTTGTGCTTGAATCGGCGTTGGCTGATGGATATGCAAAGATTGAAGCTGAGAAATCAAAGCCGGATTGATGCCTAATTGGGCGAATGTTGATGGGGTGTCTGGCGTCTTTTCGGACATGATGTTTACCTGTTACCGTGAAGGACGCGAATTGTATCAGAACTGAATCCGTTTGGCTTCGTTTAACACTTGCGGATAAAAATCGGTAAATAGCGCCTGCAACTCAGCATAGTGAGTCAATAAACTCTCACTACAACGCGCCACGGGGGCGATACGTTCACTGCGCGTAGCAATACGCTTTAGCGCAAATTCAATGTTGTCCATCTCCTGATAAGACTCAAGCCAGCGTCCAGACCACATCCGCTCGGTCACTCGCAGATATTGCTCAGGTAAATCAGGCTCGTAGGATGATTTCACTTGTTGCTCAGCAGAAACGACAAACTCAAGCAATGCCAATTGGGAAAACTCTTGCCAACGTGTTGCTAAACAGTGATCCCAAAACATATCCAAGGCAATCGGAGCAAAACGCTGTAAGGGCTTAGGAAAAAGAGTTTTGGCTTGTTTAATAAGCTCATGGGTATCGGTATAAGCATCCACCCAACGATGAAGCAAAATTCCCTGCACGACGTCTTCACTAAAACGAGCTTGTGGCGAACCTTTAACAAAGTCTCCAAGCAGGTTACCAAGCAAATTACTTTCAACGTGATCAGCGATGTGCAAATGGGCGAGATAATTCATGCAGTACTAGAGAAAAAACAGAAGTGGAGAAAAACTTAAGCCAGCGCTAGGCGCTGGCTACTTGAGTTATGCGTGTGATGATTCACTTTCATCACTACGAGTTTCTTGATACTCAGTAAGATCAAAACCGATCTCCATTGCATCTAACAGTTCAAGACTATCGTCTTGCTTGTTCATTTGGTCACTCATAGTCGACCTCCTTCTTATCATTATTAACCCCGATGTATTCGTAATAACCACTTATCAATGGGTTGGCCTATCGCCACATTCACTTGTTATGAAACGCTCATTTGAGTTATCCCAATACGTTGGGTACTAC
Source organism: Vibrio porteresiae DSM 19223 (assembly GCF_024347055.1). Lineage (NCBI taxonomy): Bacteria > Pseudomonadati > Pseudomonadota > Gammaproteobacteria > Vibrionales > Vibrionaceae > Vibrio > Vibrio porteresiae. The sequence continues at coordinate 455,886 of NZ_AP024896.1, read as the reverse complement.
CTAGCTAAACCTATATATCGTGTCGACGAACACGAGTTTCAAGAGCTTGGCCAGATAATGCAACGAAACCAATGTCGTTGTGTCCTTTTTATATCGCTTTTATGTCAAATAGATGACAAGCACAAAGCGAGCCTCTACGTGTAACACAAATTCGACATCCCTGTCACCACCACTTTGCATCAAAAAGCAACTGTAAAATTAATTGTACAAATTTGGATTTTTATTTTTACAAATAGATTGACTGGCAAGATTAAGTCTTAGAAAATAGCGGAAGAAACACAACAAACTGCTAGTTAGTTGACTAACAATCGAACAATACTCTTTAGCAAACACATTAATTCGTATAATAAAGTTTACATTATGATGAAATCAAAGCTTCTAGGTAGTACTTTGATCATTGCCGGCACCACCATTGGTGCAGGTATGCTAGCCCTACCGCTTGCCTCTGCTGGAATTGGATTTTCTACATCGCTGATGATCATGATCGCGTTGTGGATACTGATGTCATTTACTGCCCTGTTGATGGTTGAGATCCATCAATACGCTGACAGCAACGCGACGTTGCATACACTAGCGAAACAAATTTTAGGTGAGAAGGGCAAGTGGATTGCTACTTTTGCCATGCTATTTCTTTTCTATTCGCTATGTGCCGCTTACATCGCTGGTGGTGGTGCGCAATTTACCGACCGTATGCACGATATGCTAGGGTTAGATTTGCAAGGTCATGTGGGTACGCTGGTATTTACCATTATTGTTGCAGCGGTCGTGACTATTGGTACAAGTACAGTTGACCGCGTTAACCGCGTCCTATTCACTGGCAAAATCATTGCCATGGTGTTGGTACTCTTTTTCCTTGCGCCCAATGTGACCGAATCTTACCTGCTGAGTATGCCATTACAACAAGGCTTAATCGTGGCCGCTATTCCTGTAATTTTCACCTCGTTTGGTTTTCACGGCAGCATTCCGGCGATCGTAAACTACCTTGACGGCGACACTCCGGCACTGCGTAAAGCGATTATTTTGGGTTCTGCGATTCCATTGATCATCTACGTATTCTGGCAGCTTGTGACGCTTGGCGTGGTCAGCCAAACCGAGTTGGTGGATAACTCTGGCCTATCTGCCCTGATCAGCACTTTGGCGGTAAAAGTTCATCATTCCAATCTGAGCAATGTGATTGGCATTTTTGCTGACCTAGCCCTACTCACCTCATTTTTGGGTGTAAGCTTAGGTCTGTTTGAATTTCTTGGTGACATTTTGCGTAAGAACAGTAACGCAACGATGAATCGTCCGGTTGCTGCAGCCATTACCTTTGTTCCACCACTCGCATTCGCTCTGTTTTATCCTCAAGGCTTTATCATGGCATTGGGTTACGCGGCGATTGCACTAGCGATTTTAGCGATTTTCCTACCTCTGTTTATGGTAGTAAAAGTTCGCCAACAAGCGTCGTCAGCGAAATACCAAGTCAGTGGTGGTACTCCAGCTCTTGTTCTTACCGGTGTCGCAGGTGTACTCATCATTGGCGTGCAACTTCTCATCACTGCAGGTGTTCTACCAGCACTGGGTTAATCGCTCACTGCCGCAACCAACCACACCTCTTTACTCTTACCCCAGTCCATCATTCGGTGCGACTGGGGTAAGTGCTTTTAGTACCGCCTATTTTTGTTCGATCCATAAAAAGTTCAACACTCTGTCGCTTTAGTGCAACTGAACTGTCATTTTCCCCCAGCACACTCAACACCATAGGGTTCGACTTGACGGATTGCATGCTACACCTGCATCGCTATCAAAAAGTCAAAGTCATCAAGGTGAAAGAAAAAAGAGAGTTGGGATGCGCAAAATAAATTATTACTTATCCAGCGTGATGTATAGCCTGGTTCCCAATCCAATCATGCGCGGATATGTCAATTTCCGCCTCAACCGTCTAAGCACTGAACAACGTCAGTCATTACAACATCGGCTTAACTACTACCATCAAGTTCAATCCAGTTTCACCACGACCGCTAGCGCTAAACCAGTATCAGAATTTCGAAAGAATTGTGGCAGCACTTACTATTACGACATGCTCAAAGTGATCAAAGGGTTTGCACCCCATTTCGATTTTGACTTTATTCATGGTGATGTCACTGAGGTCCCGAGCTCTCCTACTTTTGTGAAAAGTCGCCCAATTGCAGGCAACAATCAAAACTCGATTTTGCTAAAGCTAAATGAAATTCGACACTATCGCTTTGTAAGAGATTCTTTAAGCTTTAGCGAGAAGTCGGATCAAGTGGTTTGGCGCGGCAGTGGTTTTCGCCCGAATCGACGTCTACTTTTAGAACACTATTTTCACCATCCTCGCTGCAACGTAGGTCGCACCGATACTGAAGATGCAGATCAGCTGCACTATGTTTTGCCCAAAATGAGCATCAAAGATCAGCTTAACTATAAGTTTATTCTGAGCTTAGAAGGCAAAGATGTAGCAACCAACCTCAAATGGATCATGTCCTCTAATTCGCTGGTGATGACACCTAAACTGGTCTATGAGACATGGTTTATGGAAGGGAAACTGGTTCCTGGAGTCCATTACGTTGAGCTTAAAGATGACTTTTCCGACCTGATTGAAAAAATGGACTACTATCTAGCCCACCCACAGGAAGCAGAACAGATCATTGCCAACGCTAACTTGTGGGTCGAACAATTTAAACAGCGCGATCAAGAGCGTTTACTTAGCTATTTGGTCGCAGAGCGTTATTTCGACCTGTCCCAGCTACCTCAACCCAAATCTGCCCCAGTTTGGCCTTGGCTTTGGAATAAAACCAAACCGACGCCTGAATCAGTTCAATGATTGTTCATCGTTGATGAGAAAATAGAACGCAAACAAAAAGCCGTCTGCCATAAGCAATAGACGGCTTTGTCTATAGAGAATTAAGCTAATTTGTACTTTAGAGTTTGAACTTGAACCAGTAGTAGAGGGTGTATTGATCCGTGTAGAACTCACTTGGATGATCCACCGGTAAACCTAATGATAAGGTGGTTTCATAACGTGGATGCGCTAACATCACTGAGAGTGCCGCGCCAACCACAGTGTCATTCGCGAGTGTGTAAAATCTATCTTGACCAATTTGCCCCATATCGACAGAGAGGACGGTCATTACAGTACCAACATCTTGGATATCGCCAAGATCATAATGAAAGTCGTTACGCCAAAAGTATCCTTCGCTTCCGGTAGTTTGCACGAACTCAAAGCCATGCAGAGCGTAATCGTTCACCACAGAAACAGGTGCATTACCCACTCGGTCTGAACTCCAGATCCCATAAAGATAAGTTGAGTAACCAAGACTGGACGTTAATGGATAGCCATAGCTAAGGGTCAATTCTTCTTTATGAACCTGTTGATAGGTATCCAGCGCTTGCCTAGAACCACTCTCAGACTCAGTCCACAACGTGGTGCGGCTCACCATAGGAACCAAGGTCAAATCGTTATCGAAAAGCTTGGTGCTGTACTCCATCGACAAGCTGATACGAGAGCTTTGCTCAGTGCGCACTCTTAAAAGCTCATCGACTTTTTCTTGTTTTAAAACGGCTTGCCCTAATGCAAAGCTAACCGAACCCAGTGCAGGAATAGCATCAACTAATGGCTCAACGGAGTACCATTGCCAAAGACGAGATGATGCGGCTGGTGCTAAATTCCAACGAACCGGAACAAGCTTGGTCGTCAAAGGTTGACAGGATGCTCTATCCCATCCTGTTTCTGTTACATAAGATGTAGAAATAGCAAGAGAGTCAAATGTCAGATCAGCCGGCTCACAGCGTTCATTTGATGAATTCAGATTAAGCAAAGGCGCAGACCAGCTCATCGCAGAGCTACTCATTAACGCTAGACTTAAAATGGTTTTGCCGACAGACACAATATCACCTCCGATTCTCAATGTTGGCAATTTTCATTCATTCTTAAGATCAATTTCAATACGACACGCAATCCAGTCGATCAATATCACATCAAATACCTCATTAGGATCATCGAACACTCACTTAGGTTATCGATAATTTTCACTTTATTGAGCTTACTAATGAAAATCATTTGTATTTGTCTTACATATATGAGAAAAAACGACCTTTGGTATTCACATTTTTACAATTTGCAATACGTTTCATAACAGAGACGTTGGTTAATAAGCAGTACAACAATGACTTCATTCGATTCTTTAATTGTTCGCCGTAACACTTTGCGAACTTGGCAGCAACACTTTACATTTTCGCCTCTTTTCCTTGCGATGCTCTCTTTACCAGCACTGGCTGAAGACGGACAGGCCGCGGCTAACCCCCAGACAACAGAAACCATCGTTGTGACGGGGCAACAGCATAAAACAACCTACACAATGCCAACCAGTTCGGTGGCGACACGCAGTAATGCCTCCATCATGGACATTCCTAAAGCAGTCACTACCGTCACCTCTCAGGTATTGCAAGATCAAGAATCGGATTCGTTGATTGATGCTTTGACCAACGTCAGTGGTGTAACTCAGACCAACGATATCGGCGGTAAAGAAGACGCGATCATTCGTCGTGGCTTTGGTTCCTCTCGTGATGGTTCAGTATTAACAGACGGCCTCAAAACTGCGCTACCTCATTCATTTAACGTCACGACCGAACAAGTTGAAGTGCTTAAAGGTCCTTCATCCACCCTTTACGGCGTGTTAGATCCAAGCGGTATGGTGAACGTGGTGACGAAAAAGCCACAAACCGAATTTGGTGCCAAAGTATGGTCCAAACTCTCGGCGATGGGGGCTGGTCGTTATGGTCAAAAATACGGTATGGATATTACCGATGGCATTAGCGACAGTAACTTTGCCTACCGTTTTATCGGCGAATATGAAGACAGCGATTACTGGCGCAATTTTGGCACCAACCGTAATTGGACTGTCGCGCCATCATTGATGTGGAGTACCGACAGCACTGAACTGGTTGTCTCATACTTCCACCAGCATTACCTGATTCCTTACGATCGTGGCACCATCTATGACACAACCAAAAATAAATTTGTTGATGTCAGCCGACGCACTCGCCTAGACGAAGCACTTTCAAAATACGAAGGTGATTCTGATATGGCAAAAGTTACGCTAAATCAGGCACTCAATGACACTTGGAATCTCGATACGCGTTACGCGTACTCGCAAGACGATTTTAAAGCCAATCAAGTTCGTACCTTAGGTTACAACTCAGAGACTGGCGCAGTGACTCGTCGCGCGGACGTTCGTGGTTTCTACAAAGTGAAAACACATGCGGTTCGCAGTGATTTGACTGGAAGTGTTGATCTGTTCCAAAAACAAAATGATCTGTTGTTTGGCGCATCATACGACAATGAAAAGACTCGCCGTTCAAAACTACAAAACTGTAATAAGAACTCTAATTTTAATGTCAACGATCCTACTTATGGCGAGATGGAAGGGTGTACTTATGACTCTTCAAGCTCTGTTTTGGAATATGAAACCATCAACACCGCTTCCGTTTACGGGCAAGATCAGTTCCACCTTAATGATGAATGGATCTTAGTTGGTGGTTTACGTTACCAACAATATGACATCGTGGCTGGTCGGGGCGATACAGAAAATACCGATACAGATGGTAATGCTCTGCTACCTAACGCTGGCTTAGTGTGGAAACTCAATCCTATGGTTTCCCTCTATACCAACGTGGGTAAAACATTTAGACCCAACAGCTCCATCACCAGTGAGTACGGTAACTTAGACCCAGAAGAAGGCATCTCATATGAAGTCGGCAGTAAATTCGACATTAATGAGCGCTTTAATGCCACTTTAGCCGCGTATCACGCACGTAAGAAAAACGTGGCTTACTCAGAAACGGTTAATGACAGTACTGTATACAACACCGCGGGTCTAGTTCGTTCACAAGGTATTGAATTTGATATGACAGCGCAGCTAACGGAACGCCTACAAGCGATTGGTAGCTACGCTTATACCGATACCAAAGTGCTCAAAGATCCAGATTACGAAGGTAAAGCATTACCTAACGTAGCAAAACATACGGCGTCTCTGTTCTTGTCGTATGACCATGGTAACCTAATGCAAGATAACGATGATCTTCGTTACGGTGGTGGTGTGCATGGCGCATCCAAACGCGCAGGTGACAACGACAACAGCTATTACTTACCTGAGTATGCCATAGCCGATCTGTTTGCTGCGTACACGTTCCATACCACCAATCCGATCAAAGTTCAGCTTAACTTGAACAACATTTTTGATAAGACTTACTACACCTCTTCCATCGGTAGTTCTGCCTACTCTATCGCTGTAGGACAACCGTTTAATGCGACATTAGATGTCAGCATGGCGTTTGGTGCGATGTAACAATCGCGCCAGGGCTCACAATCCGAAAGCAATGAGATGGGTTGCAACTGACAAAAAAACCACTGAAATACTCAGTGGTTTTTTTATTTATTTTCCGTAACAAGTTTTACGGTGCAAGTGTTTGCCAGAGCAAGTTTTTACCTTAGCAACGGCGCACTAAACTTCTGGATAACCCTGTGGGTTATGAGATTGCCAACGCCAAGTATCTTGAGTCATCTCATCTAAGGTACGTACCGCTTTCCAACCTAAATCGTTCTGAGCTTTACTTGGATCAGCCCAACACTCCGCAATATCACCTGGGCGGCGTTCAACCAACTTATATGGCACCGGTTTACCACACGCTTTTTCAAACGCTTTTACCATATCCAACACACTGTAACCATTACCTGTACCTAGGTTATAGATATGCAAGCCAGCTTGTTGACCAACACGGTTTAACGCAGCAACATGGCCATCAGCCAAATCCATCACATGGATGTAATCACGCACGCCAGTACCATCTTTGGTTGGATAATCGCTACCAAACACTGAAAGGAATTCACGACGACCAACAGCAACTTGAGACACAAACGGCATCAAGTTGTTTGGAATACCTTGAGGATCTTCCCCAAGTTCACCCGATGGATGAGAACCAACAGGGTTGAAATAGCGTAGCAGCGTAATGCTCCAATCAGGATTCGCTTTTTGGAAATCCGTTAAGCACTCTTCCACCATCAATTTACTGCGTCCATAGGGGTTGGTTGCACTGGTTGGGAAATCTTCGGTAATTGGCACACTCGCAGGGTCGCCATACACAGTGGCAGACGAACTAAAGACTAATGACTTCACGCCAGCTTCACGCATTGCAGCCACAAGGACTAGCGTTCCATTCACATTGTTATCGTAATACTCCAGTGGTTTTTGTACCGATTCACCAACCGCTTTTAAACCAGCAAAGTGAATGACCGCTTCAATACCATGCTGTTGCATAGTGCTGACAAGCAAATCCTTATTACGAATGTCACCTTGCACAAAGACAGGTTTAACACCAGAGACTTTCTCTACGCGCTCGAGTACGCTGGCTTTACTGTTGTAGAGGTTATCAAGAATAACAGGCGTCATCCCTGCCTCAATCATTTGAATGCACGTGTGGCTACCAATGTAGCCCATGCCACCTGTAACTAAAACCTTCATACCTAGCCTCCATTTAATGTTTGCCTGATTGTAACGGCTAATCAGAGGAAAATCACGGCCTTACCGAGTCAAACCGAGAGATTAACCCCACGTTGACATTACCCTGATCTCGGCTTAGAAAAGGGGTTAGCGTGTGATCAGTAACTTAGGTTACACTCGGCGCATTACGTCGAAAGTATTAGCTTAGGCGAAATACTCAAGCACACAGAAAAACTTGCACATCCGCCACGCGTTTTTCTGCACGAATCGAACATTCATGACTAGGCTTTAAATGGGCGCAGGTTGGACAAAAGGATACGCTAAGTGACCATACGAAACATTACGTTAAACTGCGATATGGGCGAAAGCTTTGGCGCTTGGAAAATGGGCGCAGATGAACAAGTAATGCCTTGGATTGACATGGCCAATATTGCTTGTGGCTTTCACGCTTCCGATCCTCATGTCATGAGCCGCACTATTGATCTGGCTATTGAACATGAAGTGATGATTGGCGCTCATCCAAGTTACCCTGATTTACAGGGCTTTGGCCGGAGAGCGATGGCGTTTTCGGAACAAGAAATCAGTGAGCTATTGATCTATCAAATCGGGGCGCTAAAAGCCTTGTGTGAGAGTAAAAATGCGCGTCTAGACTACGTTAAACCTCACGGTGCGCTCTATCACGACATGATGACACAGCCCGATGTGTTTCGCGCCGTGGTCGATGCTGTCTCTTGCTTTAATGTCCCGTTAATGATTATGGCAACGGCTAACAATCAAGATTTTTTGGATATCGCCGATTTGTATGACGTACCACTGCTGTTTGAAGCCTTTGCCGACCGGACGTATCAAGGTAATGGCCGTTTAATGCCACGTAGCGAAGCGGGTGCCGTCTTGACCAAAGAAGAAGATATTATCAATCAAGTAAAACAGATTGTGCGCTATGGCAAAGTTACCAGCGCGGATGGATTCGTTATTCCAATGGAAGCCGACACGCTGTGCGTGCATGGTGATAATAACGAGGCAATCGCGTTAATCGAAAAGATACGCTACCACCTCAATCCATAACGCACCTTCGCCCTCTTACTGGTAAACCACAGTTTACCAGTAAGATAAGCAGCGGTTATTCACCCACCACTCGTGCTAACGCTTGTGGATAACCGCGTTCATCCGCCATATCCAATGCTTTAGCTTCGACCTGCTGTGCGGTGAGATTCATACTCACAGGATGAGTTAACTCGATATCTTGAGATGCGTTTTCAGCGACCAAACACCACTCTTGAGCAATCTTTCGCACTGCAGATAGGGCTGATGAGCCTTTGACGATTTCAATACGGGCATAATGGTCGTCTTCGAAACTCACGTCAGCAGCTCGTAGGGTGGCATCGTCGCCAGGGATCTGCTGCGCACCAAACAGTGGCTTGCCCGCAATGCTCGCCGAACGAAACTTCGGCATAAACTGGCTCATGTGAGAAATAGCACGATCGGTACGTTCAATTTGAGCATCTAAGCTCCAGCCTTGATTTAGCTTCGCTTGCAAATAGCTAGGTAACACTGGCTGGGCAGAGCGTAAATCTGAGCTTACCAAACCGTCTTTAAACAGCGTGATACCTTCAGTCATACCATGCAGTTGAAACACCCCATCAGCGTACGGGGTAAGCTGCGCCATACCATTAGGTGTACCACGTTGACCGTGGAAAATGACCTCTGGCCATAGCTGCTGGCAATCAGGCCAATGCGTCACATAGGCCGCTTTAAACTCCACCAACCGCTTACGATAGTGACGAGCCATGTCATCGATAGAACCGGTCTGATAACCACAAGCGTTAATCACATAGTCGACCAGAACCTGCTCTTTAATACCACGCTCACTCAGTAACGTGACTTGCCACTGTGTTCCTGTGTATTCGAGATCAATCACTGTGGTTTGCGTGCGCACATCGCAATTAGGTAAACGCTCTAGCACTAACTCGGCGCTCGCGCCTAAACGAAATACGCTCCAGCCATATTCTTGCACAGCAATCAGCGGATACTTGATGGCATCAAGATCGATATTTTGTACGACGGGAATCATCCATTCATCGACGGTGCTAGGATGCTGAGGCTGGACGCATTGCTGCAGTGCCTCAAGTTCTGTGCGACTGTAGGTGCGAAAATAGTCTTGTGGATTACCCAACAGTTGATTACGAGCATCTTCATCGACCAAGCGTTGATAGGCCGAACGAATCGTATTTAAGCGCGGTAAGATCTCCAACGGATCACCCGGATCGCTGTGTGGCACTGCAATCACGGTTGGACGCTTATTCAGGGTGTGTGGATAAAGTCGTACCGTTTCTAATGATTGACGAAGTAATTCAATGCATTGCTGCTCAGAAATCTCGCGATAGAGATTGCCTCCCGCATGCAAGTGGCAGATCGGTGGTCCATTGACCAAACCTTCGCCCTTTTCGATCAAAAGCACGTCTTGACCTAATTCACCTAGATGCACTGCCGCCGTAGCGCCAGCCACACCGCCGCCAATAATTGCGATCTTAGGTCGGTTGGTTTGCAGGTCTGTCTTTACCATTACACTCTTACTCATCATTGTTGTGCGGCCATTCTAAAGCGAGTCGATTGTGAAAAAAATCACAAATTTTACGCGGTCTTAGCCTTTATCCATCATAACTTACACCATAGTAACAGCGAAGCAAACGAATGGCGAATCGACTTGTGGTACTAACAATATGCGTATACGTGAATACGTTTTTTTCAAGCCAAATATTTCAAAAAAAAAGCTTGACTGAGATCTTCGTGATCGTCAGTTTTTCGATTTTGTGCATAACGAATTGGGCTGATCCAACGGTGCTATAAAGGCTAGCGCCATAGTACAAGTTATCAACAGCCCAAGTTATCCAAAACTTTATCCACTGTTTTTGTGGATAACTAAATTTATCAGAAAAGAAAAAGCTAGCTAAACGCTTTATTTAAAGGGATTAACAAACGACGAAGCAAACTGCTCACTACCACAGCTAAGATGGCAAATGTTGCTATCGGAAGCACTATCCACAGCATAAAATGAAGCTTAGGTTGCATATCAAAGCCGTAGATCATAATCGCGCCGACCACGGCATCAGCCCCAATACATGCCACCCAACCTGCCACTAACGCCAGCAACCCAAATTCCGCCCAGATCGTGCGAATCACTCGTTGTCTGCTTGCCCCTAATGTACGATAGAGTTGAATCTCTTGTTGCCGTTGGCTCAAACTCAGACGCAGGAGTGTGAAAATTAGCAAAATCCCCGCGACAACGCCTAGTCCCGCCAACACAGTCATGGACCACACAATCTGCTGCAGGAGTTTTTCAATTTTGGCTCCCATTGAGCGGATATCAATTAAGCTCACCGTTGGATGCTGGCGAGAAAGCGTCACTAGCAACTGGTCATCCTTGGCACTAAGACGAAAACTCACTAGCCAAGTGGCAGGGACCGATGCCATCACATCAGGGCTAAAAATAAAATAGAAGTTGGGCTTCATCTGACGCCATTCTACATGACGCAGGGTATTCACTTTTGCAGTAAACGTTTCACTGTTAATCACAAACGTCAGTTCATCGCCTATGTTGATCCCGAGATCTCTCGCGAGATCTTCTTCGACCGAAACCGCGCCTTGAGCGTGCCAACTGCCTGCAACAATAGGATTGTAATCAGGTAAGGTTTCACCCCATGTAAAATTCAGCTCACGACCTAGCGCATCTTCCCCTTCCCGACCATTTGCACGCTCTTTCGCATTTTGCCCATTGATTAGCGTTAAACGACCACGCGAGATGGGATACGCCGGAGATCGTTCAACATGCGCCGCATCCAGTTCCTGTAGATAGCTCTCTTTTTCATAAGGCGCGATGTTAATGGCAAAGGCATTGGGCGCATCTGGCGGAAGTGTTTGCTGCCAATCGGCCAATAAATCGGTGCGCACCAACCACATCACCGCAAGCAGCATCAATGAGAGTGACAAAGCGCCAAATTGCAAAGCACTTGCAGACCCAGAACGTTGTAGTCGACCGATAGCCAGTTTAAATGTTGGGCTTAACGGCAAGTAGTTCGTCAATTTGGTGATCAGTAGCCCAACAATACCGAGCAATATAAACAGCACCACCATACCGATTAATACTAGCCAAATCAGCGTGTTGCCCTGATAGACATAAATCAAAGCGACCATAGGTAATAATGCAAGCCACCACGCTCTTTTGCGACCTTTCGCCGTTCCCTCATTCATCACCTGAGCCGCACGAATCATCAGCAGCCGATCGAGTGGAATGCCTAGCGCAGGTATGGCGATCAAAAGACTTGTGAGTAAAGCAAAACCTAATGGAGCCAACCCATAACTGGGTAACGGATTGGGGAGCATGTCAGTTAACGGAACACGTAGCAGCATTTCTAACCCAACCCCAACTAAACTGCCGAAAACAGCTGCCACACCATAGAGCACCAAGGTTTGAATCAGCAGCCAACGCACAATCCAAGTGCGACTTGCCCCTAGACTCTTCAACATAGCAATGGTTTGCTGGCGAGAAGCGACATAATGCTGACAGGTCAATACCAAGGTCGTCGCCGCCATGATAATCACTATTGCGACCGCCAAAGAGAGGTATTGCTGAGTGCGCTCAAACACATCACTGGTGCGACTGGTGCTGCTTTGATCACGCCAGCGATCGCTTGGCGTTAACACCACTTGCTGTTTCAGTGCCTCAATCGCGCGATTGCTGCCATTAACAAACAGTTGATACTGAACTCGACTCCCCATTTGCACAGCACCGGTTTTGGCCACATCATCTTGATGAATAAGCACTGCCGGCATTTGTTGGAAAGGATTAAAACTAAGCCCTGGTTCTTCGGCGACTCGCCCAGAGATCGTAAAGTCGGCATCACCAATGCTCAAACGGTCCCCAACATTGACGTCCAGTAAAGAGAACAGCCGTTCATCTAACCAAAGCTCACCCGGCTTTACGTGTTGATCAACCTGATTATTGGCTCTAATTAGACGCATCTCTCCGCGCAGAGGATAAGCACTGTCGACCGCTTTCACCGTGACCAATTGCATTTTGTCATCGGCGCTAAATGCCATGGTGCCAAACCGAGTTAACAGTGACGTAGTCAGAGGCAGATTATTGACAGCTTGCCAAGTTGGCTTAGTGATGGGATTGCCAGAAACCAGCACGGTATCTGCGGTTAAGGCATCTTTACCTTGTTTGACCACCACCTGCTCCATACGAGTAGCCAACGCGGTCAAGGCAAACACGCAAGCGATGATGAGAATCAGTGCAAGCGCAAGTGGCCAGAGTTTTCCATGGCGAATTTCGGCTAGGCTCCAACGCAATAAGCGGCCATTTAACTGACCTTTGGTCATTAACTGCGGCTGATTAGGATGACTCATACTCGCTCCTCCAGTTCGCCGGCATGCATGTAAAAGCATCGCTGACAACGAGCGGCGAGTTCTGGATCGTGAGTCACCAAAACCAAGGTTGTGCCGTTATCCTTATTGAGCTTAAACAGTAAGTCGATTACGGTTTGCGCAGTTGCTTGATCGAGATTACCCGTTGGTTCATCGGCAAACAGAATTTGTGGTTGAATCATGAAAGCTCGTGCCAAAGCCACACGCTGCTGCTCACCACCAGATAATTGTGCTGGAGAGTGATGTAAGCGATGACCCAGTCCCACTTGCTCAAGCAGCGCCTTGGCTCGTTCAGTGTTTTCCTTTTCGCCTTTGAGCAAGCAAGGTAAGGTAACATTTTCAAGGGCGGTTAAACTTGGGATCAACAAAAAGCTCTGGAACACAAATCCGATAGAGTTGGCTCTTAGCGCTGCTCTTTCCTCGTCATTTAAGGTGCTAAGCCCCTGTCCTAGTAGATGAACTTCCCCTTGCGTGGGCTGTTCAAGTCCAGCCAACAAGGTCATTAAAGTGGATTTGCCCGCGCCAGATGTCCCAACAATAGCCACCGTCTCTTCGGCATGAATTTGTAAACTAACATTTTTTAGGATTGTTAATTGCTCTTGTTTGGTGGAGACTACTTGAGTTAACGATGTCGCAGAAATAATGGATGATTGCATGATTCGAAGACTTTCCTTGCTGTTACTGTTGCTGTGTTCCACCAGCGCTACGAGTCAAACATTAATGATTCTCGGAGATAGCCTTAGCGCAGGTTACCAAATGCCAATCGAGCAGGCTTGGGCCAGTTTACTCAGTCATGAACTGAGTGAAAAAGGAAAAAATGTTACGGTTGTTAACGCTAGCATCTCAGGTGACACATCCGGTAACGGTTTAGCTCGGTTACCCGGATTGTTAACAAAACATCACCCTGATGTTGTATTGGTCGAGTTAGGGGCAAATGACGGGCTACGCGGTTTTCCTACTCCCTTGATTACCAATAACTTACGCCAAATTGTACAACAAATACAGGCCAGCAATGCAAAAGCACTTGTGATGCAAATTCGTATGCCTCCCAATTATGGCAAGCGCTATACCACTATGTTTTATGAGGTTTTTGCTAAGGTAAGTGAAGCGGAAAAAGTTCCTCTTATTCCCTTCTATCTTGAACAAATCATCACCAAACCAGAGTGGATTATGGCCGATGGTTTACACCCTAAGCCAGAAGCACAAGCATGGATCGCCAACTACATGGCTAACGAATTACTCCCATATTTATAACAAATATCACCACTTTTAATGGTCTAGCTCAATAAAGCCCCGCGGAATATAAGGTATTCTCGTCCCTTCTGTTCAACACGATGGTGACACTAATGCACATAGAACCCGTTATTAAGGGTGTGGTGGCAAAAACCGCCCATCCATTAGGTTGCGAGCAAGCTATCTTGCAGCAAATTGAGTTTGTTAAAAAAGCAGAGCCTATCACTCAAGGGCCAAAACGAGTTCTGATTCTCGGCGCATCTTCTGGTTACGGTCTAGCAGCGCGTATCGCTCTCACGTTTGGTGGCGCTCAGGCTGATACCATTGGCGTATCGTTAGAAAGAGCTCCATCAGAAACGCAAACTGGCAGCGCTGGCTACTACAACAATTACTATTTCAAGAAGCACGCGGAAAACGCTGGTAGAACTGCAGTAAATATCAATGGCGATGTGTTCTCTCAAGAACTAAAAGATCAAGTCATTGAAGCCATCGAAACCTATTTCGAAGGCGAAGTCGATCTCATCATTTACAGTATTGCCAGTGGCAAACGTCGTCAGGCGAATTCCGATCGTTTCTGGCATTCGTTTATCAAACCGATTGGTGACACAGTAGCGGGGTCGACGATCATTCTTGAAGATGATCGCTGGCAAAATCTTCAACTCACACCAGCCACGGATGATGAGCTGCACAGCACGATCAAAGTGATGGGCGGAGAAGATTGGGAAAACTGGGTTGATGCCTTAATCAACGTTGATTCTATCGCCCAAGGGTGTAAAACCATCGCGTTCTCGTACATGGGACCAGAGATCACTCATCCGATTTATCTTGATGGCACACTTGGCCAAGCGAAAATCGACCTGCATCAAACCAGCCACTCGCTGAATTTGAAACTGGCTAACTATGACGGCGGAGCTTACGCTACGGTGTGTAAAGCCGTTGTGACTAAAGCGAGTATGGTGATTCCGGGTCTGAGCCCTTATATGATCGCTTTGTATAAAGTGATGAAAGAAGCAGGCACTCATGAAAATACCATTGGTCAAATGCAACGTCTATTTCGCGAGAAACTCTACGGACATGACAAAGTACGTGTCGATGGCGAGCGTCTAGTTCGCATGGATGACCGCGAGTTGGCTCCTGAAACTCAGGCCAAAGTGAATGCCATCCTAAGCGAACTCAACGAAGCGAATTTCCGTGAACTTGGCGACTACGCTGGATTTAAGCAAGAATTTATGCAGCTTAACGGCTTTGGCTTTGACGCAGTGAACTACCAACAAGACGTTGACCTGAGCCAATACGTAAACCAAGACGACGAATAATGTCTTCGTTTTGACGCTGTGAATACGAATAGCCTGATGTTTCCTCACCAAGTGTGACAGAAAAATCAGGCTTTTTTGTGTTCATTTCCATCAATCTACAGCGAATGCTGCGCTAAGTTGCTATCCTGACTTTACTCTGGAGAATGCGGTTTCTATAATCCCCCTCCTTTTACCTCAGACGAGACGAGCTGTCATACTATGGATCAATTAACCTCAAGACTGAAAAAACTCGAAAAACAGAATTATCGTGCCTATCAGCAAATCAAAGGTGAATATGACTTCGGTGACTTCACCCTGTTTATCGATCACATCCAGTCCGATCCATACGCGCCAGCATCGCGTTTACGCGCATTTCGCGCTTGGGCACCCTCAGGATTGGCTTTTCTGCGCGACAAATCGGCAGCTTACCAAATTGCTGCCCGTGATTTTATCGCCCGCAGTTTTGCCCAATTTGCTCTGCATGAAAACGATGTGGAAATTGCGCTAACCGGTCAAACTGTGCTCGATTCCACCTCAGTGGTCTTTACCGATGAAGGGATTGAGCTGCGTTTTCGTGTCAATTTGCCAGCTGAAGCTCGCCAAATTCTGGCGAAAAAGGCCATTAACCTTCTAACCTTCCATCTGCCTAAATTCGTACGTCGTGCGACTATGGCGCGCGAATTGGACTTAGAAGCATTAGACCAACACTGTGTGGTCATTGAAGATCAAGAGGCGCTGCGCAATCAACTTGCTGAGCATGGCCTGATTGGTTTTATTGCCAATGGCAGCATTCTCCCACGCCTTGCCGGTAACAGTGATTTACCGATGAAAGAAGCGGTCGCATTCAGCGCACCAGAGTCACTTGCAGTGACTTTAATGACGCCTAACCGCGGCGCTGTGACGGGTTTGGGGATCAAAAGTGGCATCACTTTGGTCGTTGGCGGCGGTTTCCATGGCAAATCCACCCTGCTGACCGCGGTTGAACGTGGCATCTATAACCACATCGTTGGCGATGGCCGTGAATACTGTGTGACCGATCGCCAAGCGATGAAGATTCGTGCTGAAGATGGCCGTTGTGTGCACAACCTCGACATTTCAAATTATATCAACCATTTACCAATGGGGCGTGATACGCACTCTTTTAGTACGCAAGATGCGTCTGGTTCGACATCTCAAGCGGCTTGGCTGCAAGAATCCATTGAAGCTGGCGCGACAACTCTGCTTATCGATGAAGATACCTCAGCCACCAACTTCATGATTCGCGATGAGCGCATGCAAGCTCTTGTGAGCAAGGGCGATGAGCCAATCACCCCGCTGGTCGATCGTATTGGTCAACTGCGCGATATGTTGGGCATCTCAACACTGATTGTTATGGGTGGGTCAGGTGACTACCTTGATGTGGCAGATACTGTAATTCAAATGCACGATTACCAAGCCATTGATGTGACCGACAAAGCCAAAGAAGTGATCACTCACCATCCGTCAACGCGTAATAATGAGTGTGAGCACGAGTTACAACAAATTCCTGCTCGTCAATTTCATTGTGGTGGCTTACAGAAGATTCTTGCTGATGGCAAATTCCGCGTGAGCGCCAAAGGAGCACATACCTTACGTTTTGGTCGTGAAACTGTGGATTTATCAGCTCTTGAACAACTAGAGTCCGCTAGTGAAGTGAATGCGATTGGTTGGCTGTGGTTCCAGTTAGCACAAAATCCAGGATGGGCGAAAAAACCAGCAGAAACCATTCAAGCGATGCTGAGCCAAGAATGGCATAAAACAATGCCAAATCAAGGCGATTTGGCATTACCTCGCGTACTCGATGTGATGGCGGCGTTAAACCGCATGCGCCAAGCTCAGTTTAAAGCCTAACCGTTAAACTTAGGCTTTACCTAACATACTGAACTAACGTCAGTTATTGACTAACTGACGTTACTCAATTAGCTGAACATGTCCTGAAATTCATCTCGACGCAGAACATGCCAAGCTTCGCAAAGAATACGGAATTTTTCCGAATTTCCGTTCTCTCGATCCGGATGCCAACGCAGCGCTAAACGTCGCCAGGTTTTCCGAATTTGAGCTGCACTGGCCGTTTCATCTAATTCAAACAGTCGCAGGGCCTGCAAACGGCTCAGGTTTTTATGGTCCTCATCGCCACCAACGAACTTGCGATAACGAGTCCAAAACTCGTTCAATAACCGCTTCACTTCCCCTTCGTTGGCTTCGTAGTTTTCCCACTGCATATAGTAATCACGTAGTGGATTGTCGGTATCAATGTAATGCATCTGACTTTGGAACATAGGGCTAAGCACAATGTCCATGGCTTCAACTTGTAACCACTTTTCTGGGTAAAGGGTTTCTTGCAGTTGAAAGAGCGCATTCATCATCAGAAAATTGCGTTTAAATAGATCTTTTTCCGACGAATCATCAAGGGTTGGCATAAAACCAATCTCACCCAAATGAGACGCCAAGGTATGCACTTTCCAACCGGAAGGTTGATGTTTCAGAACTTCAAAAATCGGCCATACTAATGGGTTTTCCATGTAGCCCTGAAACGTCGCTGTGAGGTGGTGAGTTTCTGACATAGTGCGTCCACTGCGAATATCGTCATTCTATTCAAATCTATCCGATCGCTTTTGTCGAGTAACAACCTTGGCAACGCCATCGGATTTTGACCCCGAGTCCATTTCTCAATGACACCAAATCCCAGCGCATCATTGTCGTTCCATCTTCCTTGTCCCCTAGATGAAGCAAAAAAGAGAATCTCGTTCAAACAGTTAACTAAGGTATGACATGGCTCTAGCAATAAGAATAGGACAAGGTAGATAATAGATCAGGGTAAATGATTAATATTTTTAAAGAGTTACTAGGTTTTGCGACTTACCCCAAAAATCCATATCTTTGCAACAAATTGCAATAATACTGATTTTTGCGCAAAGTGACACACGGATGAGAACGATTTTTTACCCTATACCACTCGCTGCAAAACCCTTATAACATCGCAAGTCGATGTTTTTTGCATGGCATGTTTCACAATGGATTTCGCCATGCGCTATAACTGACTGCCATCAAGGACTGAATGCAACATGACCGTACCTCGCCAACTCACTTGGTTTACGCTCGGCTACGCCGTGCTATTTATTTTTTCCGCCGTTGCACCAAATTCACAATCGGTGTGGATTGCTGAAATCATCCCAGTGATGCTGATTTTGGCTCTCACGTGGTGGGGCTCAACTCTTGTGCCCTTAAGCAAAACTGCCTACTGTCTTATGTTCATTTGGATGGCAATGCACACGATAGGTGCCAAATACACCTTTGCTGAAGTGCCATTTCATTGGTTTAACCAACTGATTGGTTCTGAGAGGAATAATTTTGACCGCGTCGCGCACTTCGCTATCGGTCTTTATGCCTATCCCATCGCTGAAATCATCATACGTCGACGTTTAGCTCACCCATGGTTAGCGCGTGCATTCGCTCTGTTTGCGATTATGAGCGTCGCTGCTGGCTATGAAATCATTGAGTGGTGGTATGCCGACTTAGCCGGTGGCGAAAATGGAATCGCCTTCTTAGGATCTCAAGGGGATATTTGGGATGCACAGAAAGATATGCTGTGTGACACACTCGGTGCACTGTGCGCATTGAGTTTATTAAGCTGGCAATGTCGCCACAATCCTAAACGCTTCCAAGCTTAAAGTGGCGCATGCAATATCAGTAGAGTGATATCAAAGTAAGGTGATCCGTCACCTTATTTTTTTTGTGTATTTTGCTTAATCCAAGCGAGGTACGGGTGAAAACCTTCGGTGATCGGCACCTGCACGATTTGCGGAACGTCATAATCGTGAAGAGCAGTTAGTGTTTGCTCCACATCGGAGTAACACTCAAGTTGAGTTTTGATCACCAGTAACACTTCTTCTTCGTGACAGATCTCGCCCTGCCAAACGTAGTGACTACTGATGGGCATCGTTTGGATGCATGCAGCAAGCTTTTGCTCCAGCAAGACTTGGATCATTTGCTGGGCATTTTCCTGCTTGTTCGTTGTGGTTAAAACGATACAAAAATCTTGGGGGTTCATCTTTTACCTCCAATGGTACGGATGACGCTATTCTAGCGAAGTTGGCTAATGAAGTCATTTGGGCAACTCGAGAAATTGGCTTAAGTCCGCTAGATTCTGTAGAGACTCTACTTCTGGATAACCACACTCATGCATTCGAGCAGAGCCCTGCAGATGAAACGTTTTAACGCCCGCTAAGACACCAGCGGTAACTCCCTGCAATGTATCATCGATGTAGACACAGTCATCAAGGCGATAGCCCATGTTCATCGCGCAATAATGAATAAGATCGGGGTCGGGTTTCCAACTGTTAGCATCAAACCCAGAATAGATATGATCTTGGAAATAATCCGCGAGGCCCGCATTGGAAAGCATCTGTGCGATTTTTTCACGGGGAGCATTGGAAGCAATGCACATATCAATGCGCTGCTCTTTGAGTCGCTGCAGCAGCGCCTTAGCGCCTGGCATCGCCTGCAGTTCATTTTTAAATAAGGCATCAGTACGACGTCGATACTCTATCTCTAGCGCATCGACATCGGCGTGAACATGAGTCGCCATAAGTAGCTGATTTAATATATCTGCGCTTTTACCACCATCAAAATGCTTCATCACCTCATTGAGCGAGAGAATAACACCAATCTCGCGCAACAATTGCTGTAACACCTGACAGCACAAACGCTCGCTATCTACCAGCGTTCCCTCACAATCAAAAATTACACACTGCTTTTTTGTTTTGGTCATATGGTCTCCCCCTCTCAGCAGTGTAATCGCCAAGAAGTAAGGAGAAATGATGGACTTAACAGAATATTGTTAGGCTAATGAGGCAATGTAAATAATTTCAGCCCAAGTCACTAAAACCACTTTATCGAGCAGTGACTCTCGCTAAAGAACGTGACCTAAACAGGTGAAACTACCCCAAAAGAGGATTACCGCTGGGTTGCTCAAGCCAAAGTTGACTGTTTGGCTGTACCGCTTGGCTCTTTTTCAGCAGCGCTTGAATATAAGATTGCGTCGAGCTGTACAATGAATTGGGCAACATCACTACATCAGAAACCAGTACTTCACCATCGCTCTTCGTTAGAAGCGCGGCAGCAATTGGCTGACCATCAGCAAAGCCCAGGTAGAGATCACAAGGTTCTGAATAGATGATTTGAGTAAAAAACTCCACCAACTCATTTTGTGCAACTTCATCGGTTGCACGCTTGGCTTGCAGCAAAGCAAACATAACGGTTAAACGGTGGAAATCGACAAGGAACACACCATCGAGCTGTTCGTCAGTGACATCGTCACTTAATGACAGCGACACCACCTTTTGCGCATCCAAGAGCTCTTGATAACGAGCCCGACCTCGCAGACTTTCCGCAGTAGGAAACTCCACTTCGATTTGTTGCCATAGCCAGCTATTTTTTACTTGGAACACATTTGGGGTAACTTGAGTCATAGTTTTGTTTCACTTGTATAGAGACGCCTGTTCCCTCTCAAAATCAAATGCTAAACATGGTGAAAAAAGCATGTTGATATTCTTATTGAAACGGCATCTCACAGTTAGTTTGAGCATCAAAGGATGCCCGAGAGGCTATGAGCATACTGTTCATCCCTGGATGTCTCAAGCTCTTTATCACCTGATGTCGTCGTTACAGAGACAGTAATACCACTGACAGGGCCTGTTTTGGCTAATTCAAACTGCCTTGGCTCGCGTGACTTGATGAGAGCAGGGATATTTTGGTTCTGTCATCATCAGCTGTTATGATGAGGCATCAATAATCATGGAATTAGAATGATGTTAAAAAGAACACTTAGTGTTGCGTTGCTTGGCCTGCTACTTAGTGGTTGCGACAATTCAGAAGTGGGCGATGTCAGCTTGGGAATTTTCACCACCAAAGATATAAAGATTAATACGTTAACCGATCCGGACGTCCCTGGCGTTACTTGCCATGTGGCCAGTATCGAAGCCAATCTGAGTTTATCTGATCCTTCCGACTCATCGATTGCCTGTCGTCAAACAGGTGAAATCACCCCAGAGATGATCGCTAACATTGATAAATCAGAATCTGGCGAAATCGTCTTTAAAAAGTCAAAGAGCATTTTCTTTAAATCAATGAAAATTCGTCGAATTTTTGATGTTAAAAACCAGACCTTGATGTACATCTCCTACTCCACCAAAGAGACATCTGGCAGTTTTAAACATAGCCTTTCGACCGTGCCACTGTGGGGCACAAAAGCCTATAACGCTTACATTGGTGAGAAAAAATAGTCTCAGATTTTTCTAAGGGCACGGCTTAACATTGTTTAAATCGTGCCCTTAATAAAAGTGCAACTTCTCTGAAATTTTTGTGATATCATCCGCGAAAATTTTTGACTCGCACTCCCAACATGAAGTTTCCCGGACAACGCAAATCTAAACACTATTTCCCAACCCAAAATCGTGATCCACTGCTTAAGCAAATGCAGCAAACGCAAGAGCTTTTTCATCCGACCATCATTGGTATCGGTCAGACAATTGTGGACATTGAAGCTCGCGTCGATTCTGAGTTTTTAGAAAGATATCAACTCAGTAAAGGCCACTCTTTGGTGTTGGAAGAATCCAAAGCCGATGCACTGTATGCTGAGTTGGTTGAAAAAGACCTCATCACACACCAATATCCGGGCGACACCATTGGTAACACCCTACACAACTATTCTGTTTTAGCCGACAGTAAATCAGTGTTATTAGGCGTGATGTCGAAAAATATCGAGGTCGGTTCCTATGCATACCGTTACCTTTGCCTTACCTCTTCACGGGTGAACATGAACTATCTGCAAACTGTGGATGGTCCGATTGGCCGCTGCTACACCCTGATCTCTGAAGACGGTGAACGCACGTTTGCGATCAACGAAGGCCAGATGAACCAGCTTCATCCAGAGAGCATTCCAGAGACCATCTTTGAAAAAGCATCGGCATTAGTCATCTCATCTTATTTGATGCGTGGCAAACCTACCGATCCAATGCCAAGTGCCGTGCAACGTGCTGTCAATCTTGCTAAACAGTATCAGGTACCTGTCGTATTAACGCTCGGTACAAAATACGTGATCGAAGGTCAAGCACAGTGGTGGCAAGAATACCTAAAAGAGAACGTCTCTGTATTGGCAATGAATGAAGATGAAGGTCTTGCGTTAACTGGTCTTTCCGATCCACTCATGGCGGCTGATAAGGCGCTCGATTGGGTTGATCTTGTTTTATGTACCGCAGGTCCAATCGGTCTGTATATGGCAGGTTACGTTGACGCCGCCGCGAAGCGCGAAACGGAATCGCCACTCTTGCCAGGTAACATTCCTGAATTCAACAAATACGAATTTAGCCGTGCGATGAGAAAAGAGGTATGTGATGAGCCAACTAAAGTTTACTCACATATTGGTCCTTACCTTGGTGGCCCGTTAAAAATTAAAAACACAAATGGTGCTGGTGATGGTGCGTTATCTGCACTGCTGCACGATATGGCAGCGAACAGCTACCACTCGAAAAACGTGCCTAATTCAGCCAAACATCAGCACCCATTTTTAACTTATTCGTCGCTATCGCAGGTATGTCGTTACGCTAACCGAGTTAGCTATGAAGTGCTGACTCAGCACTCTCCACGACTATCTCGAGCCCTTCCTGAACGAGAAGATAGCTTAGAAGAAGCGTATTGGGACCGATAAAGACAAAAGAGCAGCGATCGCTGCTCTTTTTCTATTTGATTTCTAACATAAAATGGCATGATAATCTTACTAACGTATAAAAGGCCACCCAGACCTTTCGCGCAAATAGCATAGACTTTCAATTGAGTCCCAGCACTTTATACTGATTGAGATCGATACAACAAATATGACCATTGACTCTCTTTTCGCAATTATGCACCATGAGCTGGCTGTTTTATTAACATTTTTATTGCTATAACAACACTCCCTGTTTGCCTCATTCTGGGAAAACGACATGATTCGGTCCATAAAAGTAGATTAATTGCTCTATTTTACTGTGATACACTACTTTTATTGATGAATTTGATGATAGAAATTTAATCTAAATATCATAGTGATGAGTAACTAAGTAGTTAAAGATGTCCATAAATAATGATGAAAATAATCTACAACACCTACCTGCTGAGTTAAGCCACTATCAGCGTTTGGTGCAATTTTTGGATATTGTTTCCGAAGGGTTGTTTCACATGGACAACAGCCGCACGATCACTATTTACACTCCTGATTTCTATAATCAATTCGGTATTGATTCGACAACCCTTTCCTTAGATGAGTGGTTTCAGCTGATTCATCCGATGGATAGAGAAGTACTGCGCCAAAAAATAGACAATCATATGTTGATTGCTGAATCTCAGGATACGCACCGTAAAAATGAATTTCGGATGCGTAAAACCAATGGTCAGTATGTCTGGGTAGAAGCCACCGTTATATCAAAAACCAATCATTGTGATGGTTTCTATATTGGTCGACATCGTGATGTCTCTGATCAAAAGTTGATGGAATCGTATCTACGCCAAGCCGCCTTTTATGACAACGCTTCTGGTATGTCCAATCGCGTGAAACTTCTGTCGGATATTGAACAAGCGCAGAAAGAGAACATTCATACCACGCTAATTTATTTTCAGATCGACGACATTCGCTCCTATCTCAATCAGTATGGTGTCGAAGTAGCGCAACATTTAATTCATCATTTAATTTCCGCCATTCAAGCCATTCCTAATCATCTTACCGAGTGCTATCGAGTGCGCTCTGACGATTTTGCCGTCCTTTTGACTGGCGAATTCACCCAAGATGAACTGATGACGATGTGCCATGATATTTATGCCAAATATCTTTGCTCAATGAGAAATGATGGGCATCTGTATGGCGATCACATGAGTATCGGCGTTTATCCGAATATCAACGCCGATGTTGATGCAGAGCAGATCGTGAATATCGCTTCAAGAACATGCCAATTTGCGGCAGAGCAAAAGCAATCTAAAGTCGAAATCTACAGTGGCAAGACCGGTTATAAAGTAGACCGTTTCTTCTTTATTGAACGGGGTTTAAAAGAAGCATTGAATCGCCGGTCACTTAATGTGAAATTCCAGCCAATCGTTAGATCAGAAACAGGAGCAGTTGCCAGCTTTGAAGCCCTTGTGCGTTGGAAAACCCAAGAATTTGGTGAAATTTATCCTGATGAATTTATTCCAGTTGCAGAGAAAAAAGGTCTTATTGGTGAATTGGGTTACCAAGTATTTGCTAAAGCGTGTGAATTCATTAGCCAATACAATCTAAACAATCAAGTGACAACTCGAGTTAACGTCAATGTCTCTGTGCTGCAGTTACTTGACCGGTCTTTCCCTGAGCAAATTCGAGACATTGCTGATAAGGCAGGTATTACTACCCAATCCATCGTTTTGGAACTGACTGAAACCGTAATTTTAGATGGTAACAAGAACGCGTTACAGCAGTTACGTTGCTTAAGTGAGATGGGCTTTCAGCTTGCTTTGGATGACTTTGGTACTGGCTTTAGCTCGATTAATAGCTTTTTTGATCTGCCTATTAATCAAATTAAAATCGATCGCACCATGGCATGTAAAACGATGGAGAATGATGATTTAAATGAGTATTTGGAATTCATCATTCGCATGTGTCAGCACAAGTCGATTGCAGTGGTCATTGAAGGGATCGAAAACAGCGAGATGTATAAAAAGTTCCAACGTATGGGCGCGTCGTATCTGCAGGGATATTGGTTATCCAAACCGCTTTCACTCGCCAGTGCTAGCCACTATACGTTATCAAGCCAAGGGTCTTAATCAGAGATAATGGCATGATAAACAATATAAGTTTCATAAAAGATTCATTAAGTTACTCTGCAATTCAACAATAAATATCTCTAGAATCGATGCGACATAAGGAAGTGTTTCATCATGATTCTTAATCAACCCTATATCACTAACACGTCAGAAACCTCCTCCTCATCCTTGGAGTGGAAATGTCTTTTTCTCGCGCTATGTATTGTGTTTTTAGTCAATACTCCGATGAATTACATTAAATCAGGACGCGAAGAAGCGATTGCCAAACAATTATTTGTCATGGAACATACCTACCTTATCCACGACAAAATATTGAGATTATTATCCTCGATAGGGCAAACGGAAATAGCTCAGTCCTATCGCAAAGACCCAAAACCTTTTAATGAATTACGTAAACAGTTTTTAGCATCTCAAGATCTCATTCAAAATATCTCCATCCAGCTTGTCGACAAACCTACGGCAAAAATGGCACAGATCGTCCATGAGTCCTCACCCTATAATCAGTGGAATCCTAACCATCCTACGCAAAATTATCCGATTTATCGCAATAGGTATCCGATTGGTTATCTTTCTGTCACGCTGGATCTCTCAAAGTTCGCGAGTTATCAAGCACCTAATACGTTAGTGCTTGATGAAAAGAGCAATGCCATCATGAGTACGTTGCCACAAATAACTCAAGGCACTAAGTTTGTCGAATTGCATAGGCGCGCTTGGTACGAACTGCAAGCAACGCAAAGAGCTGCGGGTTTACTTGAGTATAAAACCTTTAGTTTGGCCTATCGTAAAGTCACGCTACCAGAACATAAGACGCTGTTTTTATTGCGCGTCATTGATAACAATGAGCTAGTACCCACCTATTTTTATCTGATTCTATTTCTAGGCAGTGCTTTAGTCGGAATTAGTTTTTACGTTTATCACATGCGTAAAACCCGCATAAAACTCACACAAATGACCTACTGTGATGCCCTTTCAGGGCTGTATAACCGTCACTATCTAACCAAAATCATTGAGCAAATCTCCGCACCACAACACTATTGGGTCTGCATGTTTGATATTGACCATTTTAAGCAAGTGAACGATCAACATGGTCACGATGTCGGTGATAAAGTGATTAAACATGTCTCGCATATTATGAAGAGTCGAATCCGAAATACAGATTACGCATTTCGCATTGGTGGTGAAGAGTTTATCGTGATTTTGAACGTCGCCAATTTGGTGGACGCGTTAGCAATAGTCCAGCGCATTAGAAGTGATGTGGAATATTTCACTGCTGCTCCTCAAGTAACGATTTCTGGGGGACTATGTCACTTTAATTGCCCTTGGCAAGAGTGTATCAAGCAGGCGGACCGCTTATTGTACGAGGCGAAACAGCGGGGAAGAAACCAAATTTGCTATCCTTCGACTCCTATTGTGGTTAATGAATTAGTCATACAATAAAAAAGGGGGACCAACGTCACCCCTTCTATCGTTAAGCACTATTTTGCTTGAGCTTGATAGTAATTTTCACGAAACGCCAAACTGCCCCACATGGCATTCGCATGCGCACGTAAGGTCACCGCGTCATCGACAGGTGCTTCGACCATGGTATCTGCTGCGGGGTCATAGCGATAAGTCGAAATCCCCTGCCCTGGTTGTAACACTACTAACTGGTTGTCTGCGGTTAGCCAGCCAAAGTTCTTATCCCTTTGCATCATGGCTCGTTGCTCATTCGCTGGTACAGGTTTGGTTAAGTCATAACCAATCATAGGGTTAACACTGTTGATACCAGCCAATGACAAAAGTGTTGGCGCAATATCAATCTGACTGACTAAGCGATTATCCAACTTAGGTGCAATACCGCCACCAAAAATCACCGCTGGAATGTGGAAGTGTCCAACTGGAATTGGCTGATTACCAAAAGTACGTGCATCGTGGTCAGCCACGGCAACAAATACCGTATCATTCCAGTAAGGTGATGCTTTCGCTTGGCGAATAAACTCACCTAACGCGTAATCAGAGTACTTAACCGCATTTTCGCGAGTTGCACGAGGCTCGTTGACATGTTCAATACGCCCATCAGGGAATTCAAATGGCGTATGGTTAGATGAACTAAATACCAGTGAGAAGAATGGCTTACCCTGTTGATGGAGCTGGGTAAACTGTTGATTGGCTTTATTATATAAGTCTTCGTCCGACGCGCCCCAAGAGCCTACAAAAACGGGATTGGTGAAGGTAGGCTGATCTTGCATATCCACAAAACCGTTGCCAAGGAAGAACGATTTCATGTTGTCAAAATGGCTTTCGCCACCATAGATAAATTGGGTGTGATAACCGCGACCTTTCAGCAAATCGGCAATTGTGAAAAAGTTGGTTTGGCTTTTACCTAACTTAACCACAGAACGCGCTGGCGTTGGTGAAAATCCTGTGGTCACAGCTTCAATACCACGCACAGAACGCGTGCCCGATGCGTACATACGAGTAAACGCCCAACCGTCATTGAAGAGTTGATCCATATTTGGCGAAAGGTCTTCACCGCCAAGGGATTTCACAAATTGAGCACCATGGCTTTCCAGCAGCAAAATCACGATGTTTTTCGGTTTGCCTTGGTAACTCGCTTCATGCTTAGCTAATGAAGGCTGCTTATCAGAGACAAAGTCACTGCTTGCGACATTCATATTGGCGCGAACTTGGTCAATGATCGCCTGTTTTGGCATCGTAGGATAGTAGTCAAACGCGCTGGCTTCTGACTCCATCTGTTTTGCTGCGAACATCACTGAATAAGATGAGTTAAGCACCAAATCGTTAACCAATGGATCAGCAGCAAAAGAGACCATCGCCGGGTTAAGCGGACGATGTTCAAACGATGAACGCGCCCCCATCACGCCCACAAGCACAGCAACAATGGCAATTACTGGACGCCAATACCATTTCGGATAGTGGAGGCTGCGAGTCGCATACCCACTGAACTTCCAGCCACCCCAAATCACTGCGATGGTGACTACGGTGCCAATAAATAGCTCCAACTTATAGCCAACCCAAAGCATGCTGAACACTTCTTTAGGGTAAATCAGATACTCAATAAATAAACGGTTAGGACGTAGGTCATATTCGGCGATGAAGGCTGGCGTCGCGACTTCCATATAAACCGCCAACCACAACCCAGCGGTGATCCAAATTCGCAGTAGGAACTTGACCACATAGCCAATACCACGGTCGCTTAATAGCAGTGCGCTGACTAAAGTGGGAACTAAAAGCAGATAGCAAACAGAGGCGATATCGACGCGAAACCCACTTACCAGTAAGCGAAGCCAACCATCCGCTTGTGAAATTCGATCAAATTGCCATAAACCTAAAGCAATTCTGGATATAGAAAAGATACATAGCAACACAATGGCGGTTCCCACTATTGGGAACAAAGGGCCGAATAAAGAGCGCAATCGTTTCAAAGTCAATTCTCTGTATAGCAACAAGTCAATCGAAGTAGTGTCTGGCACGAACCAGTACTCTCCCTGTAAACGTGTCGAATTATAGGAGAATTGCCATCAGTAACCATAACTAAATCAATTAACTGAGCAAAAATTGGTAACAATATATAGAAAACTGAGTGCTTTCGCACAGTCAGCCGATGCAAATCATGTACATCCACCGAAAATGAGATGGTTAGAAACCAAAGAGTGAGGCTTCCACCTCACTCTTTTCACCAACACTTGCTCGTCAACGATGTCTATGCCAACCAAAGGCGACTGCGACGCCAAGCGGCAAGCATGCCAAGAGCAATTAACCCCCACCAGGTGATACTGCCGCCACCAGAAGACGAGGACGTTGTGGAAACATCGCTTGATGAAGAACTGGTATCAGAGGAACTTGAGCTTGAACTGCTTTCCGCATAGGCTTCGCGCTCTGCATCGGTAGCGGTGTATTTGGCAGTAACATTGCCATCGATCACCTCTTGAATCCAATCTTCGTAATCATAGACTTCTGTAAATACCGCATCGACACCTGATGAACCTATTGCGGAGCCACAGGTGCTTGGGCCAAAACTGGTAATACCTACCTGAACCAAGCTGCCTGTATACTCAGTATAAATCGGTCCGCCAGAGTCTCCCGAGCAGATCCCGTTACTCAAATTGGTGGAGGTATTCGTGTCACTGCCTTTAAAGCAGAGCTGGGAATCATTGAGATTAGTTAGGTCACCTTGGCATGTGTCGTTGGAAACGTAATCCATTGAGGTTTTTAACAGTTCATCACTGACACTGCTGTTGGTCGAGGTTTTGCCATGACCAATCGCAGTAAAACTATAGTCATTGACATCATCATCGGTACCATCACTGCCAAGCCGATAAGAATCATCAGTGGGTAAGGTGCTCGAACCTGAGACATTCAATTCGGACTCAAGCTCAATGATCGCGATGTCATTAGGCCATAGATCGGTTGATGAATATTCGTAGTCATCGGGATAGTAAAAGGATTTCGCACGCACATAAGTGGCATTACTTGGGAAATCAGATAGGTTATCGACCTGAGCCACCACGGTATACAGCATATACGACTCATTGTTCTGGCTATCTTCATCGGTAATACAGTGAGCCGCGGTAAGTACGTGAGTGGAATCGAGCATGGTGCCACCACAATACATCCCATAAACATACCCCGTACTGTATTGACGGTAGTAGAACAAGTTGACAAAAGCAGGATAGGAAGACGCCGTCGTACTGGTGCCATTGACAATATAGGTAGACAAATCAGCCGCATAAGCAGTGATGGTCGACAAGAATAAAGAGGCGAAAATCAAAATGGATTTCATAATGAGAACCTGACTGTTTATCGCTCGAGATTATCTGAATCAAGTAGCCTATTTAAATCGTTTTACATCAATTTACACAGCTAATTAAGGTACTCATTGTTGTCGTACTGAAAAAAAATATCCTCCGGCATAGCCGGAGGTTTTTCATATGCGCCTATAAGGCTCTCCTACCAGCAGCGCCCTAGCAGGCGCATCGTGATCTGACATTTGCATATGACTATTTCTTGCGACCCGTAAACGGGTTACCTGAATATGGGATCGACAGTTGCTCTCCCATTTTATCTTGATCTAATTGATGCTTGATGTAACTTTGGATCTGGCTTGTATTTTTGCCGACTGTATCAACGTAATAACCCCGGCACCAAAATTCTCGATTTCGGTATTTGAACTTCAAATCCCCAAATCGCTCATAGAGCATCAAACTACTTTTACCTTTTAAATATCCCATAAAACCTGAAACACTCAACTTCGGTGGGATTTCTAAAAGCATATGAACATGATCTTTACAGCATTCAGCCTCGAGTATATTCACGTCTTTCCATTCACATAGCTTTCGCAAGATTTCTCCAACTGCTCGACGTTTTTCACCGTAGAACACCTGCCTTCTATATTTGGGTGCGAATACTATATGATATTTACAGTTCCATCTTGTGTGAGCTAAGCTCTTCTCGTCCCCCATATTGGGACCCCCTTTCAATTTCTGATTAACTCTTGTAGTTGCCAGACCACAAGGTATTTCTAACAAATTGAAAGGGGTTTTATAACTGACTTATAGCTATAAGCTCAACGGAACCCCCCAGCCAAGCTGGGGGTTTTCTCTGTACAATAACAAAATCAGCTCCAATAAGGAGCTGATTTTTCGTTGAATAATGAACTAAGGTGATAACTCGCTACAGCGCATTTTCTCGATGACTAATTCTGTTAGTCACCACAATGAGTTACTGCAATTAGTTATTGCACCATTAGTTAGCCACGATAATAACGCTGTGGCACAAAAGGCATTTTCGCTACGGTCATCGGGAGCATCTTACCGCGAACTTCCGCCATGATCGTGGTACCCAGTTCTGCATAGTCCACCGCAACATAGGCCATCGAAACGGGAACTCCAGCCGTTGGCCCAGCCGTACCACTGGTCACGACACCAATGCGCTCGCCTTGCGCTGAGAAAAGTTCAGTACCTTCACGAACTGGGGCTTTGGTTTCCCCGATTAAACCAATACGTTTACGGTTAACCGATTTATTCGTGATTTGATCCAGAATAATCGCATCACCAGGAAAACCACCAGCACGTTCACCATCGGCACGACGTACTTTGCTGATTGCCCAAAGCAAGCTGGCTTCAACAGGCGTCGTTGTTGTATCCAGATCATGGCCATATAAGCACAAGCCACACTCTAAACGGAGTGAATCTCGCGCACCTAATCCAATCCATTCCACTTCGTCATACGCAGTGAGCTTACGAGCTAAAGCCTGAGCGTTATCAGCTGGTACTGAAATCTCGTAACCATCTTCACCGGTATAGCCACTGCGGCTCACAATGCAGTCGACGCCATCGATACTCAACTGCTGAATGTCCATAAACGACATGGCGCTCACTGCGGGTTGCAAACGAGCCAAAACATCGGCCGATTTTGGCCCTTGCAACGCCAAAAGAGCGCGATCTTCAATCACTTCTAATGTGACATCAGCAGGCAGATGAGCTTGGATGTGAGCAATGTCTTGCGCCTTACACGCCGCATTAACCACCACAAATAAGTGATCACCTAAATTTGCCACCATTAAGTCATCGAGGATGCCACCTTGTTCATTAGTAAAAAACGCATAGCGCTGTTTACCCTCTGGCAAGTCGATAATATCGACAGGCACGAGCGCCTCTAGCGCTTTTGCTGCTCCAGCACCATGAAGACGTAACTGCCCCATGTGAGAGACATCAAATAGCCCTGCGGCATCACGAGTATGAAGATGTTCTTTTTTTACACCAAGTGCATATTGAACCGGCATGTCATAGCCTGCGAACGGCACCATTTTTGCACCCACTTCCAGATGCAAAGCGTGTAACGGAGTGTGAAGCAGTGATTCGTGAGCTTCTGTCGCGTGAGTCATTCTTTTCTCCCTTTAATTCGACTCATGATACGGCCAACGTGATCAATCGACGTTTCATCATTACCTGAGTTATGTGGGGGTAATGAATGAGCCACTGGCAATATCGAGAATGAGTGACCATTACTTTTATACTGTTGAACTGCATGAGATAAAAACCACGACACCAGCGCAGTTTTACACATTGAACAGCAATAATGGGTATTCCTTGTTTCCTATAGTAAACAAGAATGCTCATTTTTTCGCTTGCCGACAAGCAAAATCTACAAATATTGATCACGTTTAGTGGTAGAGATTAAGCCAACACAGCTTAACTGATGGGGAAAACAGCCATTTTTGGGGAGAGATGAACTATTTTACTTCAGAGATCAATAGCAAAATGTTCAAGCCAGTGAAAGCAAACGTTTGCTTTCACTATAGGAAACTTAAAAAGCGAATACTGCAGTACAGTGAAAGTGTTTACTTAGCGGTAACCCAAAGAATTAGAGCATCTTCATCACTTACCGACACCAGCATATGCCCCATATTGGCATCGTAGTAAACATTGTCGCCAGCGGCTAACCGCACCGGTTCATAGAACTCGGTATAGAACATCACCTCACCTTCCAAAATCAGCAAAAACTCCTCGCCATCATGACGAATCCACTCCCGATACTCATCAAAAGAACGAGCTCTTACGCGGCTTTTAAATGGCATCATCTTCTTATTTGAAAGCTGTGTTGCGAGTAATTCATGTTCGTAAGTTTGAGTCGGATGGGGTTTTCCCGTTCCTTTTCGAGTAATGTCACGACGCCCCGTAGCAATAATTTTCTTAGGTGGCTCAAATAGTTGTGGCATATCAATATCTAAACCATGCGCCAATTTTTGCATTGCTTGGAATGTCGGGGAAATCTGTTCGTTTTCGATTTTACTCAGTGTAGAACGCGCCAACCCCGTGCGTTGACTTGCCTCTTCAAGCGTCAAACCTAAATTGCTACGGATGGTTTTGATGCGTTCACCTAAACGTAAAGGTTCGATGTGAGTTGCTTCACTCGCTTCGCGAGCCAAGGTCATGGATGGGTATTCATCGTAAATATCTTCGGACATGATTTCCTGCACGTAATGTTTCCTGAACGGTTGCTCTCTTAATGTTGCACGAAGCGCTCCCAATAGAAAAGCAAACCTGCGGAAATATTCTGTGCGCCATGTATCAAAGCAGGGCTTTTTGTTTCCTATAGGAAATTTTTGTTTGATCATTTACTAAGCACAGAGTATGTTATCGGCATGTTAGGGAGCGGATTCTCCCACTGATTTATGGAATTGGGATGTGCAGCAAAATGGGGGATCAGAGTGTATTAGATACCTTGTTATTGACTCATGACCTTATGGATACGGACTATCTTCAGTGCAATATTGGCTTATCACAATACATAAAATACATCGTATCTGTTCGCTCTTAAGCGAATGGATTTTAGCGTGT
This sequence comes from Vibrio porteresiae DSM 19223, assembly GCF_024347055.1. Classification (NCBI taxonomy): domain Bacteria; kingdom Pseudomonadati; phylum Pseudomonadota; class Gammaproteobacteria; order Vibrionales; family Vibrionaceae; genus Vibrio; species Vibrio porteresiae. The sequence goes on along the minus strand of NZ_AP024896.1, from coordinate 422,250 downwards.
TCTGTGTTCACCAAAATGGTTCGTTGCACCGTTATTTCTCATAGAAATCACGCTGTCCTATTGGCGCTTTCGGCTGTATTCAGTGAACACTGTGGCTGGTCATGGGTGTCTACATCCTCTCTTTTAAGTTCTGTTTCATCTTTATTACGCAACAAACTCGCCACGTTCAGTGCTGCTTTACTCTCTTTGACGCAACTTATAGTTGAAAAAGTTCGTGCTATCCAATCAGTGATCAGCGGCACAAACACCGTGGCATATCTGTTGCAAACTGCCATTGAGGCAGCTCTTCTGACGCTCTTCTCTTTTGCTAATCTGAGCTATTTCAAGATAACTACTCAGCTGAATGTTATCGCTTTCGCAAAAGGGTCACTTTATCTCGGTCAGAAGCGCCTATGCTTAGTTTGAGCAGGCACTTAGGTCACCGGTTTACCTTTAGTAAACCAAACTTTGAAGTATTTCAGTTAGACGATATTGGAAAACGTAAAGCTAACTCAATTAAACGCTCTATGGCGCGATGCCTCGTTTGAAACAAGTTACGTCTACGCTTTCTTGGAATGAATCATCTTTAGATCGGTAAGCTTATTTTTTGGAGATTGAGTAATGGATAAAACACTGAAGTTCACAGACAGCCATGAGTGGGTCCGCGACAACGGGGACGGTACGGCAACGATCGGAATTTCTGAACATGCCCAAGAAATGTTGGGTGATGTTGTGTTTGTTGAACTGCCAGAAGTCGACAGTGAGATTGATGCGGGTGATACTTTTTCCCTCGTAGAATCCGTTAAAGCGGCTTCCGATATTTACGCACCAGTTTCTGGTGTCGTTATCGAAGTGAATGAAGACCTCGAAGACAGCCCAGAGTTAGTGAACTCTGAACCGTACGACGGTGGTTGGATTGTCACCATTAAAATGTCAGACCCTAGTGAGCTAAACGATCTGCAGACCGCTGCAGAGTACGAAGCGTCACTGGAAGAGGAAGAAGACGAAGACGACGAATAACGTCCTCGTTTAGATTGGATGGCCCGAAGTTCGCTTCGGGTTGTTTTTAAAGTCACAATTTTCAACGACCTACCTCAGTATCGTTGTTGAGAAGGTAAGGAAACATGACTGATTTACTTCACAGCCTAAGTTCTGCCAATGAGTTCGTTGCTCGTCATAACGGCCCCAGCGAGCAGGATCAAAAAGAGATGCTCAATACCATCAAGGCCGACTCGTTGGCGGCGTTGATTAAAGAAACGGTGCCAGCCTCGATTCGTCTCGAATCACCGCTTACATTGGCGAGCGCCCAAAGCGAAGCAGAAATGCTCCAAACGCTCAAAGGGTTCGCCTACCAAAACCAAGTGAAAAGAACGTTTATTGGTCAAGGTTATTACAACACCTTCACGCCAAACGTTATTTTACGTAACGTCTTAGAAAACCCTGGTTGGTACACGGCTTATACCCCATATCAACCTGAGATTTCCCAAGGTCGTCTGGAATCGCTGTTGAACTATCAACAGATGATCATTGATTTGACCGGTATGGATATTGCCAACGCATCACTGCTTGATGAAGCTACGGCGGCAGCTGAAGCCATGGCACTTTGTCACCGTGCTGGCAAAAGCAAAAGTCAGAGTTTTTTCGTCGCTGACAGCGTGCACCCACAAACCATCGAAGTAGTGAAAACTCGCGCTGAGTTTTTAGGTTTTGATGTGGTTGTTGGAGCGATTGATGACCTTGCAGGCGCAGATGTTTTCGGCGCTCTATTGCAATACCCAACCACCACGGGTGATGTATTTGACCTCACCGACATTATCGCGAAAGCGCAAGCCAACAAAACCTTAGTGGCAGTCGCTACTGATTTACTGGCCTCTACCCTATTAAAACCTGCTGGTGAAATGGGAGCAGACGTCGTAATTGGTTCGGCACAACGTTTCGGTGTGCCAATGGGTTATGGCGGTCCACATGCTGCCTTTATGGCTACTCGTGATAAACACAAACGCACCATGCCGGGTCGCGTTATTGGTGTTTCGATTGATGCCAAAGGCAACCAAGCGCTGCGTATGGCGATGCAAACTCGTGAGCAACATATTCGCCGCGAGAAAGCGACGTCGAATATCTGTACCGCTCAAGCGTTGCTCGCTAATATGGCGTCATTTTATGCGGTCTATCATGGTCCTAAAGGACTGAAAACCATCGCGCGTCGTACCCATCATATGACTGCGATTTTAGCTGCAGGGCTGACCAAAGCCGGTTTTGAGCTGGAGCATAATCACTTCTTTGACACCATTACCGTCATTACTCGTAACCGAACCCAAAGCCTTTATGTGACAGCACAATCGCTCGACATCAACTTACGTAAATTTGATGATCGTTTAGGCATCAGCTTTGACGAAACCACATCGATTGAAGATGTGCATATGTTACTGACCGCCTTTGGTGCGATTGATTCAGCTTATGAACTCTCTAGTCGTATCGCTGAAAATGAATTTTCTGCCATTCCAGAAGCATGTCTGCGGACAACAGACTTCTTAACTCATCCCGTGTTCAACACTTACCACAGTGAAACACAGATGATGCGTTACTTGAAAAAGCTGGAAAACAAAGACTACTCGCTCACTCATGGCATGATTCCTCTAGGCAGTTGTACCATGAAGCTCAATGCGGCAGCTGAAATGCTACCCATTACGTGGCCAGAGTTTGGCGCATTGCACCCATTTGTTCCTAAAGAACAAGCGGCAGGTTATACCGCATTGGCCGAAGATCTGAAAGAGAAGCTCTGTGCCATTACCGGTTATGATGCCTTCTCGCTACAGCCCAACTCAGGCGCTTCTGGCGAATACGCAGGGTTGATTGCCATCCAGCGTTACCATCAAAGCCGTGGTGACCACAATCGTAACGTCTGTTTGATACCAAGCTCCGCTCACGGCACAAACCCAGCTTCGGCGGCCATGGCTTCAATGACTGTGGTAGTGGTGAAATGTGACCATAACGGTAACATCGATATGGCCGATCTTTCCGCTAAGATTGAAGCTCACAAAGAAAACCTTTCATGCATTATGATCACTTACCCATCGACTCACGGTGTGTATGAAGAGCAAGTGCGTGAAGTGTGCGATAAGGTTCACGCAGCAGGCGGTCAAGTATACCTTGATGGTGCCAACATGAACGCTCAGGTCGGGCTAACCTCACCCGGCTTTATTGGGTCAGATGTGTCACACCTTAACTTGCATAAAACCTTCTGTATCCCACATGGGGGCGGCGGCCCTGGCATGGGGCCTATTGGCGTAAAAGCACACTTGGCAGCGTTCTTACCAGGGCACGTTGAACAAGGCGTGGATGGCAAAGAGTACGCCGTTTCTGCCGCAGATATGGGCAGTGCATCGATTCTTCCTATTTCATGGGCTTACATCGCCATGATGGGTAGCGAAGGTTTGACCAAAGCCACTGAAGTGGCAATCTTAAATGCCAACTACGTGATGGAACGTTTACGTCCTCATTACCCAGTGCTTTATCGTGGCACGCATGGGCGCGTGGCACATGAGTGTATTATCGACATTCGCCCAATCAAACAAGCCTCTGGTATTAGCGAAGAAGATATTGCTAAGCGTTTGATGGACTACGGTTTCCATGCGCCAACCATGTCATTCCCTGTCGCTGGCACCCTTATGATTGAACCTACCGAATCAGAAGATCTCGCTGAACTGGATCGCTTCTGCGACGCCATGATCTCGATTCGTTTAGAAATAGAGAAAGTGCAAGCAGGCGAATGGCCTCTCGAGGATAACCCTCTGGTCAATGCACCGCACACTCAAGTGGATTTGATGAGTGCTGAATGGGCTCATGTTTATAGCCGCGAAACCGCTTGTTACCCGTCGTCCTACAGCAAAGCGATGAAATACTGGCCAACCGTTAATCGCGTCGATAACGTCTACGGCGACCGTAACTTAATTTGTTCATGCCCAAGTATTGAGAGCTATGAGTAGTTACTCGGTTATATAGCTTAGTAATATTAAGGGGAGCCATTTAGCTCCCCTTTCATTACATTAGTGATAATTTATATTATTACTAACGCTAATTACATCGACCAGTTTTCACATCCTGGTTTGTTTTTATCGATAATTAGATCACCTTCAACAGTGAATCGATTGTAGCCAAATAGTAATGAAAAAGAAGAAAAATCAGCAGTAACGTTAGTTAATGCAACAGCACAATGATCTTTTTCAATAGCTTCATCTGTCGCTTCTTTAATTTCTGGACGGCCGATAGGAACCAAAATAATTGGTCGTGTATCAGTTCCTTGTACACGTTGTCCTTTGATAAACTTGCCATTATTCAAATCGACATTTTTTGTTGATGCCAAAGTAAAGTCAACGACACGTTGTGCACAGCCAGTCAATAATAAAGAAGAAAGCACAGCACCTAAAAGCATTGTTTTTTTCATTTTTTAAACCAATTAGTATAGTAAATAGACGGTTGGCATATTATTAACACTATTAAAATAAAGCAATATAAAGAATAACTCAGCAATATTGATTGATGAAAAATACATCAAATATATTTCATTAAGAATCTTTTTTAATGCATTATTGATACTTAACATTTTAATAAAAATTATATCTTATTTGTTAAAAAATAATCAAATGGTATTATTTTCATATAAATAAGAGGCAAACTTTAGCATTTTCAACATACGTCCCCAATATCCCTAACAGCTCTGGGCTTTGCGATTGAGCATAGCGACGATTAAAAAGATTACAATTATCCAATGCTAATAACCATTACACTGCTGACGAAAGTAAAACCGAGCATCAATCACGATTAATTTTCAATATATCATCGATTAATTGGCTATCAGCGACCAAATTCTGTCATAGATTGATCAACTCCCTATTTAGAGGTAAAAAACGTAACAAATCTCCGTCGTCTAGCGTACAATCGCCTCAAAATAACAATCAAATATCTATTATGAATAACGTCATATTCGCATCACTACTTTGCGGACTGTTGAGCGCATGTTGCTCAGCAGGCGTAGAGCCGAATCAATCTGTGTCGGTGGCCAAACCCGCTACCAGCCCGTTAGCACAAGGCCGAGTTGCGGCTGGAGATCCTTCCGTTCCTGTACAAAGCGCAACCGGAACACTCTCGTCTGGCCCTTACATTCCAGTCAAAAGTGCGTTTAAACGTGCTAACGACGATGAATTTGAGAACACTCAAAACGCGGCACAATAATCTATTGTCTTTTACTGACAGCTGATCAAAGGTGTATTGAGTATTCATAGGTAACGGAGGATTTATGTCACAGCAGTATGCATTGGTGGGCGATATCGGTGGCACGAACGCTCGTTTAGCGTTATGTGCGATCGATAGCGGTGAAATCAGTCAACCACTCACCTATTCAGGGGCAGATTACCCAAGTCTAGAAGTGGTGATTAAGCAATATCTATCTGAAGTAAACCAACAGGTGACGACAGCTTGTCTTGCTATCGCTTGTCCCATTAATAGCGATTGGGTATCAATGACCAATCACAGCTGGGCATTTTCCATTCAGGAACTCAAACAGCAGCTACAGCTAGAACGCCTCGAAGTCATCAACGACTTTACCGCTGTTTCAATGGCCATCCCCGCCCTTTCTAAGCAAGATTATCTCCAAATTGGGGGCAAACAGCCTCAATCAGGAAAACCTATTGCCATTTTTGGCGCGGGTACTGGTTTAGGAGTCGCTCACCTTATTCAAGTCAATAACCAATGGCTTAGCCTTCCTGGTGAAGGTGGACACGTAGATTTCGCGCCTTGCAGCGATGAAGAAGACTCACTCTTAAAATGGTTACGCCAGCAATTTGGTCGAGTTTCGGCTGAGCGCTGTTTATCAGGACAAGGGTTAGTGCATATCTACAATCATCATGTAATTTCCCAAGGGCGCGAGCCAGAAGCGTTAACTCCCAAAGAGATCACCGAACTTGCGTTAGCCAAACAGAATCCGGATTGTGTTGCGACGCTGTCACTCTTTTGTATCTTGCTTGGACGTTTCGCAGGTAACTTAGCCTTGAATATGGGAACGTTTGGTGGGGTTTATCTTGGTGGTGGCATTGCGCCACGCTTTAAAGAGTTCCTAGTCAATTCTGGATTTCGCCGTGCATTTGAAGAGAAAGGACGTTTTAACGACTATCTAAATGCCATTCCGGTCTTTTTACTTACTCATAAAGAACCTGGATTGCTCGGTGCGGGAGCTTATTTACGCCAAGCCCTAGGTAAAGAGCTGTAATATTAAAGCTTAAAGATAAATTCGTTAGGGGAAGTTCATCAACTTCCCCTTTTTGATCGAGCGTTTCTAGGCGAGGTACAACATAAATGCAGCAGCAAATGCAGGAATACCGGAGATAAAAAGCATCAAGCCAGTACCAGCATCTAAATGCGCTGAGGAATTTCCAATTCTTGTTAGCTGACGAAATTCACCATTGGCGCGTACTGGTGCAGTATAGCGATCGAACCAACTGATTGTGCTTTGCGCTTTTGCACTCTTATCCGATACAAAACCGGCCAATGACCAGATAACTACAGCAATAAAGAAGAGAAAATCACATAAATTCTGAGGCTTAAAAAGATCAACAAAATGAGATAAGCCATAAACTACCGCAGCAGCGACGACGTTAATACCGAAAACCATAACCAACCATTTTTTCACTTGATACATCCTTATCTTGTATTCTTAGCATCATTTTTATCCTCAGTAGCCCTAAAACAGCGTGACTTATTGCTTGGCTACAAAAGGTCGCAGCATTAAACACCAATATGAAATTAAATGCACCAAAAATGGCCATTGGATACAAGGACAGACACTTTAAGGGGGTGCAACATAAAACCTCTGTCCCCCTCATCGCATACCTACACTCCTTAGCAGGACAGGCACCTTAAGAAACATCATTTTCATAGTCTCGTCTTAGAAGGACAGGCACTTTAAGATTCGTCATTTTCATGGCGTTACTCTTTAGGCATTGCGCTTTGATTTGGGTAGCGTAAACTCACACGCTGATTTCTCTAAAATCAAGTGTCTCCATATTGAGCAGTTGCTTCATCCGTGGATGATTATCGTTACCGCTGAGTAACAAAAACTGTTAAAATGCGCGCGAAATATTGATAAGGAAGCTGAAATGGCAGATTTTAATAAAATTTTAACTCCAGGCGATTACGAAAATGGCCTAGTGAACGTAGTTGTAGAAATCCCAACTGGTAGCAACCACAAAATTGAATGGAACCGTAAGCTTGCTGTGTTCGAACTAGATCGCGTTGAACCACAGATTTTTGCTAAACCAACTAACTACGGTTTTATTCCACAAACTCTTGATGAAGATGGCGACGAACTTGACGCACTAATCATCACTAGCGAACCACTAACAACTGGTATCTTCCTACAAGCTAAAATCATCGGCGTAATGAAATTCGTTGATGACGGCGAAGTTGATGACAAAGTTGTTGTCGTTCCTGCTGATGACCGTAGCAACGGTAACGCGATCAACTCTCTAGAAGATCTTCCAGCACAACTTATCAAGCAAATCGAATTCCACTTCAATCACTACAAAGATCTGAAGAAAGCTGGCACAACTAAAGTTGAAAGCTGGGGCGACATCGCTGAAGCAAAAGAAGTTATCGCTGAATCAATCCAACGTTGGAACGACCAATAATCGATTGATGCAGTTAAGTAACCTTACTCTTAAGTAAGAGTAAACCGTTACTTAAACGCACTATTAAAAGCCGCTAGCACGAAAGTGCAGCGGCTTTTTTATATCTATTTAAAGAGATAATGTTAGAAGGACAGGCACCACAAACTGCCTCACAAAAAAGTTCTACCCCTCTGCCACTTCTAATCGTAATCCAGCCTCTTCAAACAATGCTTGGTATGGATCATTTGGCGAAGAATCGGTGATACAGAGAGAAAAATCCTTGAGGTGACCCACCTTAACTGCGCCACGTTTACAGAATTTGGAGGAATCAAGTAACAAAATGGCTCTATCTGATGCTTTCATCATCGCCTTTTTTACCGCGACTTTTTCTGAGTCAAAATCCAGAACATAACCATTCGCATCGAGTCCAGAAGCACAAATCACGGCACAATCGGCGCTGTACGATTGAATGTCTTGACACGTTTTCGCTCCGGTTAAAGAGCCATCAGCACCGCGAATGACGCCTCCTGTCACCACAACCGAATGGTCCGTTTCAAGTTGAGACAACAACAGAGCCGCTGACAAATTATGGGTAATAATTTGCTTTTGTGAGAGCACTTCCATGGCACAAGCCAGTTGCTCACAGGTCGTGCCTGTATCAAGAAATAAACTATCAATCAATCGAATATGCTCTACGGCAGCATGTGCGATAGCCACTTTGGCTTGAGCCATCACCGAGGACTTAAAACTATGACCAAGGCGAACTTCTGGTTCAGCTTGTGTCACTCCCCCATGAAAACGCTGCAGAAGATTATCGCTACAGAGCTTTTTAATATCTCGGCGAATAGTCGGTTGAGAACAACCCAGCTCATGAGCAAGCAACTCGATAGAGGTGTAGCCTTGTTCACGTACGATTTCGAGCAATTTATTGTGTCTAACTTGGGACAAGCGATGATCTCCAAAGTGTCATATTGAGCATTTATGATCAAGTTTATCAGAGCCAACCAACAAGTTGCTCCTTTCAACTCAAGAGTCATAAAAAATTCATGAACACATTGTTTTCTTTAGATAAATCAACCAATACTTTACTTTATCGTCAGCAACCAACGCTCATTCGAGTTATCAATACTCAGTCTGATTTCGCGGCCAAAGCCATCCAATGTGGCGATGAATATGCCCTACTCGCACTGCTTTTTGCTCATAGTCGCGAGGTACAAATCCCTCCCGTCGGTGTGATTGGTCCCAAAGAAGCCACCGATGAGCAATATCAAGTGGCTAAGCAACTCGGCCAGCGCTTAGCTCAGTTAGGGCTGACCATAGTATGCGGCGGGCGAAATGGGGTGATGGAAGCTGTATGTTTAGGTGTGCACCTTGCAGGCGGCCAATCGATCGGCATTTTGCCTGGAGACCATTGGACCGAAGCCAACCAATACGTCACCTTTCCTATTGTTACTAATATGGGGCCGACGCGTAACTCATTGATAGCTCAAACCGCTTTTGCTTTGATTGCCGTGGGTGGCGGTTACGGCACGCTAACAGAAATGGCATTTGGCCTGCATTACAATAAACCCGTCTTTGCTTTAGCCAATGCACCTGAAGTCGATGGCGTAAAATACTATGAGGATATTGACCCCATCCTACATCGTGTCATTGACGCTTTGTTGCAACGTTAAGTCAAACCGATAAATAAAGCTTCAACGACACGCAATCAAAGTGTCACATCCAAACTTCATGATCACAAACAATCAAATTGATTGTTTAGAATCATGAAAAAGATCACTTATCTCTACCTTGTTTATCTCGCTCTTCCTATCGCCTTGCTGGCGGTAGGATCCTTTGGCCAAAGTTGGGTTAATACCCTGCTGCCAACAGGTTTTACCTTAGAGTGGTATCAGCAAATATGGAATTCAACGTCCTATCGCAGAGCACTTATCACTAGCGTCGAAGTATGCCTTGCCGCAGGATTATTAAACCTTGTTACGGTGACGCCTTGTGTTTATCTGTTACAAGTTTACGGTTCCTCTCGTTTGAAACAGTGGTTAAGGCTGAGCGCTTTACTGCCTATCGCTGTCCCGGAATTGGTGATTGGCTTTGGTTTTATTTTGGCCTTTACCAGCGATGAACTGCCGTGGCTTGGAGCCACCTGGCTACTTATCATTGGTCATTGGGTTTTAACCTTTCCCTACTTCTTTTTTAGCCTTCTTGCAGATAGTGAGAAATCGCCGCTTGAGCAGCTAGACAAAGTTGCCCAATCGTTTGGAGCCAACGGTCTGAAACGATTCATTACAGTGTTTCTTCCATTAGCAAGCCAATCGCTGATGACAGGCTTGATTACCGTAGCAGCCATTTCTCTTGGGGAATTTCAGCTTAGTAACCTGATTGCCGGCTTTATGAACCGCACCTACCCCACTTTATTACTGCAAGCATTCTATGGCGCAACAGGTCTCGCCTGCGCTGCCACCATGATTCTGCTACTCCTTGCAATGGTGATGTCATTTCTCTCCAGCGCGCAGCAGTGGTCCAAAAACAAGAGTTGTCCATCATGATCGAATTTAAATCGGTAAACTTCACTTATCCCAATAGCACTGTTGGTGTCCATGACATTTCTCTGCAGATCAATACTGGAGAACTGATCGCCATTTTGGGCAAAAGTGGTTGTGGCAAAACGACATTACTCAAGCTTCTTGCTGGATTTGAGCAGCCTAACAGCGGCGAGATTTGGATTAACAATGTCAATCAAGCCAACCTACCTTGTGCCAAGCGCCGCCTTGGTATTGTGTTTCAAGACTATGCGTTGTTTCCCCACTATTCCGTGCTTAAAAATGTCATCTATCCATTAAAAATCAATAAGATTGACAATGCTGAGCATAAAGCTCGGCGCATGATAGAACTGGTTGGTCTGTGCGGAATGGAGCACCGTCTGCCACACCAGCTTTCTGGCGGTCAAAGACAACGCGTTGCCCTCGCACGAGCCTTAGTTTTTGAGCCTGCGGCATTACTGCTTGATGAGCCGCTCTCGGCACTCGATGCTTCGTTACGCCATGAGATGCGCCAAGAGATTGTTAAGATTCAAAAAGAGCTGAATATGACCACCTTTTTGATCACTCACGATCAAGAGGAAGCCATGACCATGGCCAATCAAGTGGCGGTAATGCACAACGGACAAATACAGCAATGTGCATCACCACTGGAGTTATACCACCAGCCCAATAGCCTAGAAGTGGCACGCTTTGTCGGCAAAGCCAATGTTTTGCACGGTAAAGTGATAGCAGAGCATCAGGTGCTAACCGAGCTTGGCCCACTGACTGTGAATCAATCTTTAGTCACAGGGGAAAAAGTGGATCTGATTGTTCGTCCAGAACATATCCAATTAGAAACCAATCACCACGCGAGCAATCAATTCACGATTACTCGCCTGCACCAACAACAGTTTGTGGGCCACACCATGGAGTACACGCTGCAAGTTGGCGATGTCACTCTGCAAGCGTGCGCCCCGCACCTTAATCACCCATTAACACATTTATCTATTCCATCTGAATCTATTCATGTCCTGTACACGGAGACGTCACATGAAACTGCATAAACTTTCTTGCGCTGGTGCGGCACTGGCGCTTATTGCCTCTTCCTCTGTTTTTGCTCAAGCGCTGCAAGGGCCTGAGTTATACAAAGGAGAGCAACAACAATACGACAAAGCCTTAGATGAAGGCATGGTGGTCTCTTTTGACACCGGCCCTACTTGGGCAAACTGGGGAACCATGTTTAGTGCGTTTAAAAAACGCTATCCAGGTGTAGAAATTGTCTATAACGACCTTGGTTCTGCCGCGACCGTCGTTGCATTAGATAAGTCAAAACACCGCCCTCAAGCCGATACAGCGTATTACTTTGGCGCCTCAGCCATTGATGCGAAGCAAAAGAATTTGCTGACGGGTTATAAGCCAGAAAACTTTGTGCAAATTCCTGACGTGTTCAAAGACAAAGACGGAAAGTGGTTTACGATTCATACTCTTAACGTCGCTTTTTTGGTGAATAAAAAGCTCGTTAAAGAGGTACCTACCTCTTGGGCTGATCTGCAAAAAGCGCAATACAAAAACAGTATTGTCTATCAAGACCCACGCACCACAGGTCAAGGACAAGTCGTAGTGCTCGCGGCTAACCTTGCCGAAAAAGGCAGCATGACCAACATCAAACCAGGTGCCAACTACTTTGGTGAACTGCAGAAAAAAGGCAACGTGCTGCGCGTGGTTGGCACGACACCTTATGCTCAATTTGTTAAAGGTGAGATTCCTATTTGGATCGGTTACGAAAATGACGGTCTCAAAGCCGAGCTCAAAGACGGCATGGGCGACAACGTTGCCGTGGTGATTCCTAAAGAAGCATCATTGGCAGCTCCTTATGCAATATCAATGGTCAAAAATGGTCCCAACCCAGAAGCAGCAAAACTATGGCTGAACTTCATTATGTCTCAACAAGGGCAATCGATCTTTGCCGAAGGCTATGTTCGTCCAGTTCTCACCAACATGGCCTTGCCTGATTCGGTAAAAGATAAGTTAGTCAAAGCACCGCAAATCCATCCACTGGATCTCAATGCGGCGGCAGCGATTAAAGCCGACTTGGATAAAGCATGGTCGCAACAGGTACTAGGCCATTAATGACCCACGATTTAGTAGAAGGAATCAGAGCATGAAATTGGCAAAATGGGCAGTATGGTTTCCGATGCTTCCTGGACTCTTAGGCTACGGATTGTTTTTCCTGTTTCCTGTCATATTGGTCTTTTCAGAGGCGCTCAGTGCGCCTCTTGAAACCTTTAACCGAATGATATCGGACAGCTACCTACTCTCGAGCATCGGTGGAAGCTTGGTACTTGCTGGCAGTGCGTCATTGATGTCACTCATAGTTGCTCTGTTTATCGCCTATTTTCTCAGTCAAACTTCATCGCGGATGAGGCAGTGGCTCAGTATCGCAATTGCACTGCCCCTCGTGTTCAGTGGTTTGATTGTTGCTTACGGCTTTATTCTTACTTTTGGTCGCGCGGGATTTGTCACCCAACTGTTGGGACAGATTGGCATTCCCGAGGGACAATTTGGTAATGTGATTTTTACGCCAGTGGGCCTTGCGATGGCATATTGCTACTACTTGATCCCACGAGCCGTGTTTATTTTGCTCCCAGTGATGCTTAGTTTTGACTGGCAACAGATGAAGGTTTCCGAAAGCTTCGGAGCAAACCGCTGGCAGAGTTATCGTTACGTGTTCTTACCACAGCTTTATCCAGCAATGATCACTTCACTGTGTGTAATGGTCTCCGTCGCGTTAGGCGCCTATGGAACAGCATTGGCGTTATCGGGAACTCAGCTCAATATTTTACCTCTGGCTATCTACAGCAAAATCTCCGATGGCGGCACCGATTTTCCAGTTGTTGGTATGCTATCCCTATTATTGGTCGGCCTGTGCGTATTATTCACGTTGCTTGCCGATAAACTCAAGCAACGCCTTGAAGCCATTTAATGAAAAATAATGAAAGATGCCTGCCTTTCTTAAGGGGACAGGCATTTTAATTCCCTATCTTAAGAGGTCATAATTTTTAGAAAGACAGGCACCACAATTTTTGAATTCACTCGCATTCACCTCTATCACCGCTACTCATGCAGTGATTTTTACTGCAATCTGCAAATTCTTATCTCATCGGGCCTTGCATCATGACCACAGCCAGAAGCCAACAAATTGACCTTGCTGTCACCCCTTATTATCACTGCGTTTCACGCTGTGTTAGGCGCTCATACCTGTGTGGATTTGACGAAAAAACTCAACAATCTTATGAACATCGACGCCTGTGGCTCGAGCAGAGAATTCATCGTTTAGCACAAATGTACTGCATTGATATCTGCGCCTATGCAGTCATGAGTAATCACTACCATCTGGTAGTGCATGTGAATAAACAAAAGGCATTAGCGCTGTCGGAGCAAGAGGTAATGGAAAGATGGTCGATGGAACACCAACTCGACCCGCTACTCGCTCGTTATCAACAAGGCGGGATGACAGATAACACTAGCGTGCAGGTTTGTCAGGAAATCATCGAAACCTGGCGAGAAAGGCTTTACTCACTCAGTTGGATGATGCGAGAACTCAATATGTCGATCGCCATGATGGCCAACAAAGAAGATGATTGCACAGGACACTTTTGGGAGGGTCGTTATAAATCCCAGGCGTTGTTAGACAAAAATGCACTCCTTGCCGCTATGACGTATGTCGACCTCAACCCCGTTCGCGCAAAAGCGGCGGCAACACCTGAAGAGTCAGAACATACCTCGATAAAACTGCGAATCGAAGCGGTGAAAAATGCCCAGACAACACCTGATTCGCTACTCCCTTTTATAGGGAATGAAAGAGTATCGGCCCCTATGGGTATCCCCTTTCATTTGGACGATTATTTGCAATGGGTGGATTGGATCGGCAGACGAGTACGCAGCGATAAATTGGGTCATATCGATGCAGACTTACCTAATATTTTGCAACGATTAGACGATAGCCCCCCTCAGTTTCCGGACATCTGTAATTAATTAGAGCAACGTGGCTGTTTATGGGTTGGAAGCCAAGATAAATTGCATCAAGCTAAAATGCAGCTAAACCGGCAGCGCATTCAAGGGATTGCTGTCTAACCACATGCTTTGACCTAAGAAACTCACAAAACCAAATTCTGCGGACTGCCCTTGGCGTATTGCACCACATTTTCAAAGGCTTTGCCGAAATAGAGTTCATAACTGTTCTGCTCTACATACCCTAAGTGCGGTGACGCAAGAACATTTTCTAGTGTCAACAACGGCTCGTTAGCAGTGGTCGCTGGCTCATTAGCATAAACATCAATAGCAGCTTGTTTTGAGGGATGTTTTAGCAACGTTTGGTATAAAGCCCCCTCTTCTACAAGCTCTGCGCGGCTAGTATTCACAAACAGCGAATCAGCTTTCATCAATTCAAGATCAACACTCGTCACACACGCTTTTGTGACTTCATTTAAACGAAGATGCAAAGAAACAATATCTGCTTGAGTAAAAAACGTTTGTTTGGATTCAGCAGCATCAAAACCGTCTTGAACTGCCTTTTCTCTTGATGATCCACTGCCCCACACCAAGACATTCATACCAAAGGCTTGAGCGAATTTCGCGATGCGCTGCCCGATTTTCCCATATCCCCAAATACCCAAAGTTCGGCCATTAAGCGTGCGTCCCAGCCCTAGCGAACCTGAACTTTGCCAGTGCCCTTGCTGTAATTGATTCACGTACGCAGGAATATGGCGCGACGCAGCCATAATCAAAGCCCAACAAAGCTCTGCAGGCGCCACGGGAGAGCCAACGCCCTCCGCGACATCAACACCATATTGAGCACATAAGTTAGGGTCAATATGTTGGCTCACCTTCCCTGTTTGGCTAATCAATTTTAAACATGGGAGACGTTCTAACAAAGTCGACGTAATACATGTTCTCTCACGGATGAGGACCAAAACTTCGACGCCTTGTAAGCGTTCAACAAGCTCATCCTCGCTATAGGTTTGATTCAACACCTGAACGTCATGGTCCGCTAAGAGCGAAAAACAATCAAGGTGACGTACGGCATCTTGATAATCATCCAATATGGCAATTTTCATAGAAATTAAACTCCTAGCAAAAGACTTAACGTGCCTGTCCTTCTAAATATTTAAAAGTGTCTGTCCTTGTAAAAAGGTTTCACCGCCTTGACCACAACCGTACCTGCGATAAGGTCATGCCAGCCTTGTTTACGGCTGCTAAAAGCTATCCAGAGAAAGCCAAGACACAATGGAAAAGCGCTAATGTAATAACCAATATAACGAATAACCGAGCGACCAATACCAATCGGCTCACCCGTCATGGCGTTGACAATCTTCAACTTCAAGATCATTTTCCCCGGAGTTGCTGAGCGATAAACCCAGAAAATCATGGTGGCTATAAATGGGAAAATCCAACTAATACCGATACTTGAACTTGCTTGCATCTGCATGCCATTTTCCCAATTGAAATAGCTATAGGCAGAATCGGCAAACGGAAGAGCCACCAGCAACATCAACACAGTATCAATGATTGATGCCGCTAAACGAATCCAAAAACCTGCGTAAACCAGCATTTTGTCTTCCACGTAATATCCTTCTATTTGTTGCTTTGATACTGAGCATTCTGTTGTCTAGCGTTCTCACTTGTCAACAAAAGGGAACCGACCTTACTGTACCAATTTAGAGTGCCTGTCCTGCTAAGATTTTACGATAGCAAATGCCTCACACGGTGTACCTTGGTGATAAATCATCTGCCATCCTAAACCAGTAAAAATCCACGTCGAAGAACGTTTGGCAAATGCACTCGCCTTTCCTGCATCATCAATCCAGGCTGATTTATAGAGCAACAGTTGCACAGAAGGTTGCAAAGTAATGCACTCAAAGTCTTGAGCATGAAGATGCCCTTGGGCGGGCTGCTCTATCTCCATAAGTTGAACTGTCGTAGTAAAGTCGTAGGTGCTCCCTGAGCGCCCAACTTCTTTAAATTGAGGATGCAGCAACCGCTTCACTTCCATACTATTGTGACGAATTTCATACTGATGAAGAGCGGTTTCCTGTTCAATTAATATCTTCATAGCATCTTCCTTCTCGCCCTGTTTTTAATAGAAATGGTGCGCCTCTCTTAAGGTGCCTGTCCTTATAAGAAATGGCACTGATTACTTACTATCAGTCACATGACTTTTCGCCAAACCATAAATCGCATGGTCAACAATGCGGCCATTGAGATTTTCAGCACGAGTAATGATGCCTTCTAACGTAAACCCTAACCGTTCACACAAACTGCGGCTGGCCTTGTTCCCTTCAGCGGCTGCAATCTCCACTTTTTCCATATGATACTCTTCGAAAGCCACTTCAATTAACTTACGGACGACTCGAGTCATAATGCCACGGCCTTGATAGTCTTCACGTAACCAATAGCCGATTTCCACTTTCTTCAAATTATGATCGATGGAGTTAAAAGAGACCGTGCCGACAATCTGGCCTGAGAAAATCACTGAACAGGTTAACGATTTGCCTGCCGCATAGTTTTGCAGTGATGTTTGGATAAAGCTGAGAAAAAAGCCTTCGCCATCAGCGTGTTCGGGCCATGCAAGCCATTGACTAAGATAGGTTCGCTGCTGGGCAACAATGTCATAATAGGTTTTAGCAAATGAGGGCTGAATCAGAGCCAAACGTAATTCTTGGTCGATATCGAGTGTAAACATAGGTTCTCCTTTACCACTATGTAGACGATGATGAGTTAAGGTGCCTGTCCTTCTAAGAAAGTAAGACACAGCGGCGAAATTAAAGTGCCTGTCCCTCTAAGGAAGAGGAAGGACATATTCTAGTAAGGGCAACTGGCGGTTTTGTGGTTTACTAAACACCTCACCGATGCGCTTGGCACCTAAATGAAGATAAAAACCGGCTGCGTCGGGGTCAGATACAATCGTAAAACGGGCTATGTCTAGTGCTTGGCATTGATGAAGAATTTCGTTGAACACTTCGCGGCCAAGCCCTTTGCCTGCATAGTCTGGCAACAGCCATAGGTGGTCGAGATAGTTTGTCTCACCTTGCAACAAAGCAAAGAACCCAGCGATGTTATCCCCCACCACAACCAATTTGACCGTATTCACCACAATGTACGATGGCTCGATGCGTAAATCTTTACGCCAAATATCCAGCTGTTGCCGAGAATAGCCCCAATACCCTTTGGATTCGATGGCGATATCACTAAGCAACTCGCCGTGCTCTGGTTGCGCATCTTTAAAAGTAATCTGTTCCATTACAACCTCTTGGGGTTATTTGAAAAGGTTTTAAGATTTGGGTTTTTCACCTAAATACTGGCTAAAGCGCAGCAGATAACCGTCGGGGTCTTGCACGAGAAATTCGCGCTGACCAGATAGCATATCGCCAACGTCATACCAGCTCTCTTTCATCTCGCAATACAGCGCAATTTGAGCCGATACCAAACGGCCATGTACAGCTGCAATATCGGCTAACTCTATTTGGAAATTGATCCCACGACCTAACGGAAACTCTAGCGCCCCAGTGTTCCAACCCGATTCGTGAATCTGTTCCAGCATCAGTTGGACATTTTCCATATCTAGGTAGGCAAAATCTGGATTTGAACGTTGGTTACGAATCGAGAAGCCCAAAATCTCACAATAGAAATGCAGTGACTTGGAAAAATCGGTCACTGATAACTCAGGAACCATTGGGTTCCAATACTCTTCCATAAGTTCCTAACCTATTATTTAAAAACAATAAAAAAGCAGAATACGTTGTCAGAGCGAAAATAAACAGTGCAAATCGTTATCTTTCAATGTGAAAGCGTTTTGCCTAGGAAAAATGAAGAAGAGACAATGTGCATGAAGCGTCACTTATCATCATTTGACTCAGCTAAGTGATTCATTGGTGCCCAAGCTAATACCGTAGGATCACTGACTTTGTGTCCCCACAGCCAGCCATTAAGGAAAGAGTGAGCGACTAACCTCTCCCCCAAGACTAAGTTATGCTCTTTAGCGTGATAATCTTCGGTGACCACCGCTTCTTTCGCGTCTTTGGTAAGAATTTGCTTGGGTACCCAGCCCTCTTTGCCTTCGCCGCGACAAAATACCCAATTAGCCCAATCGCCTTGTGGGTTCGACTCTTCAACCCACGCTAATCGCTCACCTCTTTCAACCCGAATGGGTGATTCAGGCGCATCGTTATAAGGTTTTATTACGATAAAGTGAGTCACGCGCTCTCCTCCTGGCGTTTAATAGACAAGATGTATTACTTAGTCACATCAATCATACGGACAAACGTAAACGCATCGTTTTCAAAGCGGTATTCAAAAATCGCGCAGTTAGGAATGCCATTTTTAAGCACTTCTTCATGGTTTTCATGCCAATGCATCAAAAACTGTTTGCATGAACCGGCGTGAGATACCGCTAGAACTGTGTTGTGATCTGGCTTTTGCATGATCTCAGTACACGTTGCTACCACACGTTCACGCACTTTGGCTTTCGCTTCTCCGCCAAATTGCACGTAGTAGGTTTCGCGCATATCGACATTTGGGTGCAAATCTTCACTTTCTGATTCGTAGGTACCGAAATTGATCTCTTTAAGTCCTTTTAAGCGCTGATAAGGCATTTGTTGATGCGTCACGATTTCAGCGGTATCACAAGCGCGTTCAGAAGAAGAGCTGTACAGGTGATCCAATTCGATATTGTCGAAAAAACGCGACGCCATCTTAGCTTGTTCAATACCGGTTTCAGTTAGAGGGGAATCGCACCAGCCTTGGATTTTACGTCGTACGTTAAAAAGAGTTTGCCCGTGGCGCATTAAGTAAAACGTCGTTGCCATCAATCTTATTCCTTAAACTTTAAATTCTTGTATGTGTGTTTCTTTTAGTCACTGAGTTAACTTTTAATCACTGCATTAAGAATGCAGGGTTGGGCGTGACAAGGTGAGCAAAACCGTGTGCTTTCAACAGTTGCTCCATGATCTCTATCACTTTGCGACTAGTCGCATGACAAAGCAGCGGAGATTGAGTTTCCCGTAGCAGGATAAGCGTTGAAAGATGATCAATTTCGTGTTCAAAGCCACCGCCCAGTACCTCGGGTTCTAGTCGGTACGTTTGGCCTTGGTATTCAATGTCGATGCGTTTAGGGTTCCACCATTTTTCTGCAATGGTGATTAAAAGTTCAGGCCCTTTGATCACCGCATAGCGCGGCAAATCTTCAGTAATTGAACCGCCAATCCGACCTTGAATTGCCCCATCAAAAAGACACTCCACTGTCTGATCAACAGCTAGGTCTGGATAGGTTTGGGTGATCGTTGTACGCGGAAAAGGAACAGTGTGGCCGAGCACTCGGCATAAATCGGCAAACAGCCACAAACCATACACGCCAACATCCAGCGTTGCACCGCCGGATAACGTCGCATCAAAGATACGCAGTTGCGGATCGTAGGAATGAGCCCCACCAAACGCCGCTTCAATCGAGGTTACCTCAGGTTGACGCTCTATCAAAAACTGGCATAGCTGCTGATAAGCAGGAAATGCCACTGATTTCATCGCCTCAGCCAAAATCACGCCATTGTTAACGGCCAATTCAGCCATCGCATCCCATTGTTCAACACAGATGAATGCTGGCTTCTCAACCAGAACATGTTTCCCGTGGCGCAAAAAAAGTTCCACCAGCGGCACATGGGCGGGATGTATGGTAGCGACATAAACAGCATCAATCTCTGCATCGCTAGCCAACGCTTCATAAGAGCCATAAGCCACTTCACACCCATATTGGTCAGCAAAATCCTCGGCGCGCTGCTGTTGTCTCGCCGCCACAGCACCCAACACACCATATTGACTACTATTGACTAAATCGGTGGCAAAGCGGTGCGCAATTGCGCCTAATCCAGCTATGCCCCAACGTATTTTCTGCGTGGTCATCTCATCTCTCTCGTCACGTTATTGCTGCTTTAAAAGCGAATTATTTTAAGTTCTTTTCCATCGCTAAATGAGGGATGCCTGCTTCGACAAATTCGTCACCAAAAGAGACAAAGCCCAATTTACGATAGAAGTCGACCGCATGGACCTGAGCTCCAAGATAGACGCGAGCATAGCCTTGTAGCTCAGCTTCTTTGATTAATGAACGCACTACCTGCGCGCCAACACCTTGGCCGCGATACGCTGCCAAAACAGCAATGCGACCAATGTGCCCATCATTGAGCAAACGACCCGTCGCAACAGGTTGACCATCGATCGTAATCAAGGCATGAAGTGCATCGGCATCACAGCCATCAAATTCAAGTGTTGGATCGATTCCTTGCTCCTGAATAAAGACTTCATCACGTATGGCGCGAATCTGTGGCGCATACTCCTCGCTATAGCTAACGTTGGTTATGAACAGCATCACTATCCTTTTGACTCGATTACTAAATTGTTTTGAAGGACAGCATACCCAAATGTGCAATCCGTGGGTAGTCAGATAAATGAATCAGGGCAATTCATAGGATATTTAAGCGAGTCCGATTTCGTATTTTAAAGGCTAAGGCAAACTAACACGACCAAAAAGTGGTCGCTGTAAAAAACAGCGACACACTATTCGATCAGTAGATTTACCAACAGTAGATAGACCAGAAGCAGATAGACCAGCTTAGCCGCGCATTTAAGACTTGAAACATCTAAGACTCGAAGAAGCGCACTTGAACATCTTTTGGCTTCGCGTAGTAAGGATATGAGGTCACGATAAGATCTGCGCCAGCTGACGTAAATTCGGTGATGTTCTCCGGAGTCACTCCACCAGCAATGCCCAGTTTGGTCGATAGTTGATGCTTGACCAGATAAGCTTTGCATTTAGCAATATCGGCGGGAGAAAACTTATCAAGTTGCAACACGGCAGCACCAGCTTGCGCCCAGTTGAGCGCATCTTCCACACAATGTACTTCTATGATGGCTTTATGCTCTGGTGATCGTTGCTCGAGAAAAGCGATCATCTCTTGCGGATCTAACGGGTTAAACTGACGATGTTCAGCAAACACCAAAATGCTTTCAGAAGTTCCCAAGCGATGCATGATGGCGCCGCCACTTCGCACCGCCTTAACCGAAAGCACTTTGGTATAAGGAACTTGCTTGCGCGTGCACGCGACAGGAATCCCTTGAGCACCATCGACCATCCTTTTTGCAGCCGAAGCAACACCACTCATCCACTCCATCAGCACTTGAGCCGATTTCCATACCGTAAATAAAGCATGGGCAGAACCATGCGCCGTTAGGATAGGTTGATGCGCCGCAATGGTTGCGCCAGACTGTTGATGCACAGTGACCGTTGCCCCTTTTATTTCGAACATACGAGCAACCTCTTCTACACCACTCACTGTCATTTCATACCTTGCACCAAGCTCTATGCGTAGCGGTTGGTTACCATTAATCAGCAAATCCGTCGTTAAGTCGCCAAACGGTACGTCGTCTGCCATCAGTTGGGCTAGTGCTTCGTCACTTAATACTCTCTCCATGAAATCCTCAATCCATTCATATTAATAGCATATGCCATAATGAACTCGTTTAGCTTCACTTGCAAATAACAAAACGACGCTAGCGGTTAGATTTCAGCGGGGTGGGCTTGAGTCGCATTAACCAGCAATTTATAGATTAACTCTGTTGTCTCTGCGGGCTGATTGATCTTGCGACAGTTCTCAATCACTGGGCCGCAAATCTCATTAACTTCTAGGGTTCTGCCCCGTTCCATATCCACCTGCATTGAGGTTTTTATGTCGTGAAAGTTGCAGATGAGATCAAACATCTCTTCAACATCCTCTTTAGTTAGCGACACACCTGCAGCATTCGCCGCGCGCGCAGTCTCTTCCATCATGGTATGAACCGTGCGGCGTAAAATGGGATCGGTAGTAATCGCGCCAGTTTTGAGATCGGTCAGGGCGGTGAGTGGATTTACGCCATTATTGATCACCAATTTGCGCCACAGCGCGTATCGCACATCGGTATAGAGTCGGTTAGGAATTCCTGCATCGGAAAAGACTTCTGCTAAGGTTTGACACAAGGTCGCCATTTGAGGGTTATCTTGCGCGGTAGGCCAAGCGCCAAAATCAATTTGCCCAGCCCCTTGGGCACTAATGTGTCCAGGGCTAACAATATGCCCACTCACATAAATACCTAATCCCCCAATGGTACGCTCCACACCTAACTGCTGCTCAATCAACGCTTCATTGGTCACCCCATTTTGAATCGATAAAATGGGTGTAGTTGCCCCTTGTAACCATGTTTTCATTTCAGCCAGCATAGCTTGAGTTGCACCGCCTTTCGCTCCGAGGATCAAAAGATCAAAACTGCTACAGGAGTGCTGTTTCATCAACCCAGCCACATCGGTCGCATCAACAGAGCCATGAAATTGCGTATCGGGGTGGTCAACGAGCAAGCCATTTTGCTGCAATGCTTGAAGATGCTCTCCTCGAGCGACTAATACACATTGATGTCCGGCCTGAATGAGGCGCGCTGCGTATAAACAACCGATACCACCAGCACCAAGCATGGCAAATTTCATGGTCTACTCCTTTACTTAAATAGAATCCTTACATTGAGTCTGTGAAGCAAGCCAACAGCCATGTCTCCATTAACAATGCCTTTGCTAACTGCAATGCCTTTCCTAACGCCAAACGATTTTCTGGATAAGCAAAGGGTTTAGCGTTACGAAAATCGCAGAGACAAGGTATGATGTTCGCATACAGACTAGTGATACAGCCAACATAAACGCATGCGGTTGGCATCGCAAGTGATATCCCGTTTGCCACTCTTTGCTCATCATCAAATTTGGCCAGTATCACTTTTCACTTATTCACATGAGTCTTAGTATCAACAGTAGAATTCGAACGTAGATGTCTACGTGTTACTCAAAGTCATCTACTTAAATAATATTATCTTAGTTAAAAATGAGACTGGTCTTTTCATGACGACAAACGACGGCTTACCCATGCCACAACGCATCGGAGCGGTGCTTACCATTGCATTGGGTATCACTATGGCAGTGCTTGACGGCTCGATTGCCAACGTGGCCTTGCCCACCATCGCTAACGAATTAAACACCACCGCCGGCGCCTCCATTTGGATCGTCAATGGTTATCAATTGGTCATCACCATGACCTTGCTCTCGTTATCTTCACTAGGTGATATTGTCGGCTATCGTCGCATTTACAAAATTGGCTTGGTGCTGTTTTCTGCGATGTCGTTATTATGCGCCCTGTCAGATTCGCTATTGACCTTAACTTTAGCGCGCGTAATGCAAGGCTTTGGCGCAGCAGCGTTAATGAGTGTCAATACCGCGCTTATTCGACTGATTTATCCCAAAAGTAAGTTGGGACGAGGGATGGGGATCAACGCCTTAGTGGTCGCCATTTCCGCTGCCGCAGGGCCAACCGTCGCAGCGGGTATTCTCTCTTTTGCCTCATGGCAATGGCTGTTTGCGATTAACGTTCCGGTTGGGATCATCGCCTTAGTACTGGCGCTTAAATACTTACCAGCCAATGATTCTCTAGGCGGTCGTAAATTTGATGCAGTAAGTGGCGTGCTTAACGCACTGACCTTTGGTTTGTTTTTCATCGCGTTTACCAGTTTCTCCCATCAACAAGATCTTTTGTATGTCGGGTTTGAGCTGCTGGCGACGTTGATCGTCGGCTTTATTTTTGTTCGTCGTCAACTTAGTAATCCATTCCCATTATTGCCCGTCGATCTACTACGCATTCCAATTTTCTCGTTGTCGATTTGTACGTCTATTTGCTCCTTCTGCGCCCAGATGCTGGCAATGGTTTCCATCCCCTTCTATTTCCAACGCACTTTAGGGCTAAGCGAAACAGAAACAGGTTTACTGTTGACCCCGTGGCCACTGGCAACGATGGTATTAGCGCCGATTGCCGGACGCTTGATTGAAAAAGTCCATGCGGGAATTTTAGGCGCTATTGGCCTTGCGGTGTTCGCTGCCGGGCTCTTCTCACTGGCAATGTTACCAACTTCACCCGATTACCTTGATGTGGCATTGCGCATGGCACTGTGCGGTGCAGGCTTTGGTCTATTTCAGTCCCCAAATAATCACACCATTATCAGCGCTGCGCCGCGTAATCGCAGCGGCGGTGCCAGTGGCATGTTAGGTACGGCGCGATTGATAGGTCAAACCTCGGGCACAGCGCTGGTTGCCCTGCTGTTTAACCTTTTTGCTGACCATGGTACTCACATTTCGCTGATTACCGCAGGCTCATTTGCCTTGGTGGCCGCGGTAGTCAGTGGCCTGCGTTATAAAGCGCATTAATCTAGATATCTTCGGCTCACATAATAAAAAGGCCAAGACTGCAAAGGCAATCTTGGCCGATTCATCAATAATCGATAATTAAGTCGTGCTCTCAACCTATTGCAATTTCAACGCGTTCTGCGCAGGCTCATAGCCAACTTTAGCCGCTGCTTGCAATAGGCTTTTCGCTTGAGCTTTATCTAATTCGCCACCCAAACCTTTATCGAGCATATCCGCCAAAGCAACCATGGCTGGTGCAGCCACTAAATCACCTCGTGCTGCTGATTCATTGAACCAATAGCGTGCTAAACGCAAATCCTGCTTCACCCCTAGCCCTTTTAAATACATTCCACCAAGATAATATTGCCCGGTAATATCGCCTCGATTGGCCGCCAGTTGATAAAACTCGGCTGCCTTTTTCTGATCTGCTGGCACAGCGATACCCTGTTGATAGAACCAACCAAGATAACGTGGTGCTTTCATATCACCTTGCTGAGTGGCCTCACTAAACAATGCCAACGCTTTTGCCTCATTTTTATCCGTGCCTAATCCTTGCCAATAGAGCTGACCCAACAACGACTTGGCATGTGCATTCCCTTGTTCACTAGCAAGACTTAACCAATGAAATGCCTCTTGATTGTTTTGCTCTGCTCCGTGACCTCGGAAATAGTTTTCACCTAAGCGTGATTGAGCTTGTTGGTCACCACTTTTGGCCGCCGCAACAAGTTGAGAAAATGGCAAGTCTGGGCCATGTTGGTGGGTCATTTTTTGTTGATATAACCAATCAATAACCGGCTGATAGGTATAAGCAATTCGCCAGGTATTCAGGTGATTACTGCCACTATCTTCCGTCTGATTCACTGGAACAACGCTGCCCTTTTTAAGCGCCACATAATGAATATCGGCATCGGTCGCGAGCATTGCTTTAGCATTAGCGGCGATCTCTTGCGCGGAGGCCGTTCCACTCCAGACAGCACTGGTCAGGGTTGATCCTTGCTGCTGTAAGGTCTGTGTGATGGCATTCATGCCCGGATACGCTTTGGTATCTCCTTGAGACACGACAATCCAAAGGGGTTTATGCACCAGTGGGGTGACTTGAGTTGGGTTCCACTGACCAGCAACCAAGTAGGATGCTGCGAAGAGTTCGGGGTATTCGATATTCATCGCAATCGACAGCATACAACCACCCGATTGCCCGGTGGCGTAGACACGATTGCGATCAATCGAATACTCTCTTTCTAACGATTTGATCAAGCGTGCACTGATGTCCATCGCATCCGAATGTTGGTTAGTATCATCAACTATTTGTGTATCAAATTGCGGAGCTAACACAAAGCTCGCGTGACGTGCTTGATTAGCAGGCTCACTCCAAACTGTCGCCCCTAAACCTTGCCATAATGTCACGCGAGGATCTGAGCTGGTTGCCCCCGCATCATGACCAAAAAACACCATAGGATAGGTACGCGTTGCACCGTAATCCTTGGGGATATAAAGATTGTATGTGAGGCTTTTTCCAGTGACAGGATCATGGAACACTCTGGTGACAAAGCGTTTTGCGCTTATCTGCTCAACGTGACTCGCTCGATAAGTGAGATGATCAGGTTTGACTAACGCTCCAGAATTCTCTTTAATCGCTTGTTGCTGAGTCAAGGTGACTTGGAATTGCCCAATCGCAGGCGCTTTAAATTGCATTGGGTGATGACCACCTGCACTGTCATCCGGCTTTTGCATCGGCCGCTCTCCCGATGGTCGATTTCCTTTTAGTACCTGAGTCGATAACTGAGGATTGGTACTGTAAATCAGCGCGTTACGTGCTGAACTGTCCACATCCAAGACCACATAAGCACCATTTGTTGCTGGGTGCTCTCCTAGGTTATCTGAGCTGGTGTAACTGCGAGTAATAGTTTGCCCTGCAATCTCAAACGAACCGTTCGCAAGCGAAGAGCCATTAATCATACTGTCGTAATGAATCACGACTTTAGTGAGACGCGTACCATCACCAAAAGAATCTCCAACTAGGTTAATAGATTGAATATTGGCCGCGATGGCAGATTGGGCTCCTGTCAGAAAAACCCCCATCAGGATAGCTTTGGTCAGTGTGTGTAATTTCATTTTTGTTCTCTTTTTCATCCATCTCCCTTCGTCAACAAAGCTAGTTGAGTATGGGGAGAATCACCACATCGTTTTAATAGGGAAAGCTTTGTCGTCTAGAAAAATAGGATAAAGAGAAGTTCACACAACCGACATTATCAATTGTTATCACTCTGATAATTGGGAGTTATAAATAAAAGTGGCGAAGAGCAAAAAGAGACTCTTTTACAAAGTGGAGCGGCGGTTACGACGGCAACGATCTGAGCAATAACGCACACTTTCCCAGCAGGTTTGCCATTTTTTACGCCAAACAAATGGCCGACCGCAAACCACACAAATTTTGCTGGGTAAATCGGCTTTCTTTGACATTTTGCTCATGATTGGTTCCTTGTCGCCGCTTCGCACCTCTTTAAGCTTAATGAGCCAATTTAAGAACGGCCACTCCGGCGACAATAAACATCACCCCAATGTAGCGAAACATCGAGGTCGGATCGCCATAACACAAAACACCAACAAGAAATGTTCCTGCTGCGCCAATACCCGTCCAAACCGCATAAGCAGTCCCCATCGGAATGGTGCGTTGCGCCAAAAACAGCAGTGAACCACTGATGACCATAAAGGCAACAGCCATAATAATTCCCATCCATTTCGTCGAATCGGATTGCGCTAGTTTTAAACCGATTGGCCAACCAATCTCCGTTAATCCTGCCAACACCAAATACCACCAACTCATAGATCCACATCCTCATTAAAAGTCAGACAGTTAGCTCACATAATCGGATATTTTTAGATTATTTATCGTGTGAGATTGCGAACTATTGTATCAATGATTATGATGAGTAAAAGTTAATAACTATCGAATATTTTCATATGTTGAGTCTAGAGCAGATCCGCATGTTGGTGTTATCCGCTGAACTGGGTTCTTTTTCTGCCTGTGCTAGAAAAATGGGTAAAGTTCAGTCGGCTGTTAGCCATGGTATTAATACCCTGGAGATCGATTTAGGGGTGGAGTTATTTGACCGCAGCGCACGTAATCCGGTGCTCACTCCTGCGGGCGAACGTTTGATGCGCAGTGC
Organism: Vibrio porteresiae DSM 19223; assembly: GCF_024347055.1. Lineage (NCBI taxonomy): Bacteria > Pseudomonadati > Pseudomonadota > Gammaproteobacteria > Vibrionales > Vibrionaceae > Vibrio > Vibrio porteresiae. Next base: position 394,631 of record NZ_AP024896.1, on the reverse strand, counting down.
CAAGACCTTATTAGCGCAATCTGATGATCTCGAACGCATGGCCGAATCGATTCATCATGGTGAAGAGAGTTCACTGATGGTCGCTTATGATGATGGCCTTTTCACGCCCGAACTCGCGCAACTATTCAATCAATTTTCGGCGCAATTTCCCTATATTCAGTTGGACTTGCGCAGCATTGCCTCGACCGATATCAGCGATGAAATCGTGCATGGTGAGACCGATTTAGGCATTATGTTTTCCGAAGTGGAAACCATCAAGCAGGTCGATTTTTGTTATGTGGGTAGCATTGATTATATTGCGGTATGTCATCCTGATTTTCCGCTAGCCCATCTAGCGGTTAATTCGGCGTCTGACCTCACGCCATATCGACAAATTGCGGTGCGTGGTAAGAAGAAACAAGAGTCGCAGTCGCTGATTACTCTCTCACCCAAAGTCTGGTGGTGTTCAAGTTATCATGCGGTCATGGCTTTGGTAAAACAGCAGATCGGCTGGGCCTATTTGCCTGCCTTTATGGTCAAAGAGGCGATTGAGCAGCAAGAGCTACAAAATATCCAAGTGGCATTTGATCACAAACCTTGGTCTGTCCCCGTGGATTTAGTATTTAAAAAAGGCGCCAATTACGGTCCCGCTTACCAATGGTTGTTTGATGCGCTCAAGCGAACTTATGCCGCTTAACTAGCGCGATTTGGTAGTGACTCGTCACTACCTAGATTTGATAAAAAAAGCAGCAAAGGCATCACGCGCTTTGCTGCTTGGTTTTATCACTCAACTTTGCCCTATCGTTCTAAGAACGGGGCTGCTGATAATGGCTTAACCCACTTTCGGCATTACTTCTTCTGTACGGTAAGTGAGTACTTCATAACCGGTTGGTGTCACCAGAACGGTATGCTCAGATTGCGCAGATAACTTTTTATCTCGTGTAACCACAGTCCAACCATCGCGTTTGCTTTTAATCTTTGCCGTGCCCTGATTGATCATCGGTTCGATGGTAAAGGTCATCCCCTCTTTTAACAGCATACCGGTATTGGCTTTGCCGTAGTGCAGTACGTGAGGAGCTTCATGCATCTCTTGACCAATACCGTGACCACAATATTCGCGAACCACACTGTAACCATGAGTTTCAGCGTACTTTTGAATCGCGTAACCGATATCGCCTAATCGGGCGCCCGGTTTTACCTGGCGAATGCCTTCCCACATCGCTTCATAAGTCGATTTGACAAGCTTTCTCGCCAATGGGTTAGCATCGGGCATAACGTACATTTTGCTGGAATCGGCAATGTAACCGTTTTTTTCTAAAGTAATATCCAAGTTAATGATATCGGTTGGTTTGATCACTTCATCCACTTTTGGCATGCCGTGACAAACCACCTCATTGAGAGAAGTATTCAAACAGTATTGGTAATCGTACTGACCTTTACTCGCCGGACGAGATTTCAGCTCATTAACAATAAAGTCTTCCACTTTGTCGTTGATGTCCATGGTCGTGATACCCGGCTTAACAAAGTCATCAAGCATGGCAAATACCTGAGCCAGCAAACGGCCAGACTCTCTCATCAGCTCAATTTCTTCTGCTGATTTAATGGTCACTACATCACTCATCAACCACTTCCTCTGCTGAGAAATCCATCGGTAGTTCGACATTTTTCATCAACTCATTGATGATTTCGTTAAACGACATCTGCGGATTTTTCTCCGCTAACATACCGATTTTCATCCAAAATTCCGCTTGAGAATTGATTGAACGAAGCATCACTGCACTGGCCTTGCGAATCTCCTCGTGCAGTTGATCAGAAATTTTTACAATACCCATAATATACGCTTTATATACACAACATATACGGAGTGTATTCTTTTGATAACCGATGTCAACCAGTACGGATACGTATCTTGTTGCCACTACAGCAATTATTCCCCCTGTTTTATACGCCGGATAACATCACATCTGAAGCACAAATAAACTTACACATTGGTATTTCCCATCTATATTTTTTCTATTGACCAATTCAATAAAGACTTAAGTCAATAGTCACATCATTGTTGTGCCATGTTGCGAACAGGTTTGAGGGAACACATGAAAATTAAGACCAAAATATTGGCAAGTTTTGCCGTGTTAACACTGCTCATGGGGGCGATCATCTTCAACGCCTTAAAAGGGATTAATTCGCTGCAAGCGGAACTCGACTATATTATTGGTCCGGCGTGGTCAACGGCAGATGGTGCGATGGAAACCACCATTGAAATCCAAGGTCAGATGCTGGCGTTGAACAAACTCACTGAAGGTGCCTCTTTCACTGAAATCGATGGCGAGTTACAAGAGCATATTAGCAACGCAGACTCGGCCTTAAATGAAATGTTCAGTGCTGCTTTAATCCCTCAACAGCAAATTGACACCCTTAAAGCCTTTTATTCTCGCTATCAGCAATCTCGCGACAATCTGATTAAGACTTATCGCAACTTCGCTCAAGCCAAAGAGAACTTCCATCAAAAATCTAACCAGATTGTTGAATTTGGCAAAGAGTTGGAAGAAGTCGGTGACCAAGCGGTGGAATACTTAGAATCCAACCCCAACGAAAAATACAGCTGGGCCGATGAAATCGCTCCACGCTGGGCGGCAGCTGATGGTGGGATGGAGTCGAATATCGGCTTATTGTGGAAACTATATCATCTCGAATCATTGTTAGATTCGGGGGATATTGAGCAAGGACGTGCTGACATTAAAGAAGCTAACCAATTTCAGATGGATGCGGCCAACGAGATGTTTTCCACTCCTACCTTTAACCGTAATGTGGGTGGGAAATGGGGCAACAAAAGTTACAAAGAAGTGTATTTGGCACTCAGTCAAGAGCATCAAACCGCTCTGGATCAGCTAGTGACGGCTTTCGCTAACTATCAGCAATCAAATCAAACCTATACCCGTGATTCCAACGCACTCATTGAAGATATGAGTAAAGTCGAATCGATTGCCGACGAAACTGTCGACAGTCATAAGTCGATTATTGATAACGTGAAATCGACTCTGCAACAAACGATTATGCTTACCATCATCGTCGTTGTCGTTATCGCAGTCGCCTGTTCAATTTGGCTCACACGCTCAGTGCTTAAACCGATTGCTCGCGTCCAATCCAGCCTGCAAGACATCGCCGACGGTGATGGTGATTTAACCAAACGAATCGAGATTGAATCGAATGACGAATTGGGCGAATTGAGTAATACCTTTAACCGTTTCATCGGCAAAATTCAGTCGCTAGTGAAACAGACTCGGCAATCTATCGACCAAGTGAGTGGCGAAATTAGTACCTTCAGTCGCACTTCCGAACAAGCCAGTAACTTAATCAAGCAGCAAAACAGTGCAACAGGTCAAATGGTGAATACCATTGATGGCGTGCTTGCCAACGCAACAGATGCCGCCCAAAGCGCCCGTAGTGCAGCCGAATTGGTGAAAAGCATTGAAGGCAATACACAGCGCACCTTAGCGAGTGTGACGAGTGCGACCAAAGAGGTTAATCATTTGGTTGAATTGGTTAAACACGGTACTGAGGTGATAGATTTTGTGAAAAGTGATGTCGTCAACATCGGTACTGTGTTGACCGATATCAGTGGCATTGCAGAACAAACCAACTTACTGGCACTCAACGCAGCAATTGAAGCGGCCCGAGCAGGTGAACAAGGGCGCGGCTTTGCGGTTGTAGCGGATGAAGTACGTAATTTGGCGAACCGAACTCAACAAAGCACTCAGGTGATCCAAGAGCGCATTCAGAAGCTGCAACAAAGCGCTGATGAAGCAGTGAGCGTCATGAATGCCTCACAAGAGAAAGGTCAAAGTACCGCAGAGACGACCACCCAAGCGCTAGAAGCGCTCGATATGGTAGTGAGAGAAATATCGCACATCGCATCGATGAATGTGCAGACGGCCAATGCGGTCACCGCTCAAGAGCAGGAAGCGCATAATCTATCGCAGAACGTTAATCACATTAACGATCTCTCATCGAACACCGCCAGCCAAGTCTCTGAGACCGTACAAATTACCCGCTCGATTGCGAATTTGCAGCAGCAATTGCAGCAACAAATTGCCAATTTCAAGGTATAAATCAGCTCCCTCCCAAATGGACAAGGGCAAGCTCAATGCTTGCCCTTGTTACTAGCTCTGACTCGTAATTGCTTGCGCTTTAGCAATGGGCTCGTACCCGTTAATCACCGACCATCATTGGGCGTTATGATTAGGCAATTCGTACCACGCTAGTTAAATTCAAAGTTTTGGCTTGATACTCATTCACATAAGCACCAGCCAATTGAGTGGTAGCTTGATTCAGGTGCAACACATCCGCTTCACGCAAGTCAGAGTATGACAGATCCCAATCCACAGCTTCGCATGCATTAACCAGTGACCCTGCGAAATTGCAGTGCGACATCACCACTTGATTCACTTTAATATCACGCAGCTGGCAACCGGTTAGGTTGACACCATCGATCACAAGGTGGCTTAACTCCATACCTTGGCAATCACATTGACGCAATGTTAATTGGCTTTGAGCTGTCGCAGTACCTGCAAATACGGCGTTAGAGAGTACCATATGTGATAGCTGACAAGACTCTAGGCGCAGGCCAATCGCCTCTACATCTCGCCACACCGTATGGCTTAAATCACACTGCTGGAACAGTGCACCACTTAGGTTTGACTTGGAAAAATCACACGGAGTCGGCGTCGAAACAAAAACACATTCACTAAAATGCACACCGCTCAAATCAGCTTCGATGAAAGAACATTCGACAAATTCACACTGCTGAAAAGTCATTCCAACCAAACTTTGTTGGCTAAAGTTGACCTGATGAAAGCGAATAGCCGTCAATACCTGGCCATGAGTGGCAATTAAGCGACTCACCTGCTGCACATCGGCAGCCTGATAATGATGAAGTATGTGTGTCATAGTGGCGTCATTTCTCTTGGGGCAATACCTCTCTTTGGCAATACAAAAAAGGGCACCCGTAAAATCAATCTTAACTGAAACCGGAAAGACCTCATGCAACTTGGCAAAGCAAAAAGCTTAGCCTGATGAGATCAAATTAATACATAGAATATCCGTTGCTATCAGCTAAGTCTCTAATCGATTTAGCAAAACTGGGAGTTTATTGATCTTTGTAAAGTATTAGCGAACAAGAAGCGGTAAAAAACTAGAAATGCTGCCAGTGAGAATAAAAAAGGAACCGCTGCGACAGGGTTCCTTATCATCACCCCCAAACATATTTCGTCACAGTTCAGGGGGAACTTAAGAGATATACACCTAAAAATCAGCGAAATTCAGGATACTGTTTAAGAAATTCTTGTTTATCAAATGGCAACACAATCGGCTGCTGATGAAACCATTGAGTTAATGGTCGGGTATCGAGCGTATCAAATGCTTTGCCGAATTTTTGTTCTGGTTTGAAGCGGATGAAATCGATCCATTGTTTCAATTCAGAGCCTTTTTTGTCATAGGCAGAGTAAGCCAACAACGCTGAATTATACTCCTTCAATTCCTCTCCATAGCAGGTGGAATTTGCCATATATTCCAGATAAGAAGCGGCCGCGTATTTTTGCTCTTTGGTAAGAGAAGTGAACCAATCATCGTCAATCTTGTTGAGAAAACCACGATTTTTACTGCACTGGTCTACCTTCATTTCAAGGTTAATTTTTGCTTCATCTTTTTGCTGCTCAAGATACTGTTGCCATGACTGACAGTAGGCACTAAACGGGGCTAAGAGCAGTAAAGCAAAGAGCGCTTTTTTGAAGGGGGCAATTTGTGTTTTGTAAGCCATTCTTTTTCCCAGACTTTTATCGAAGCACTGTGCTTCTATCACCAACTTAGGGGATATAGTGTATGGATTATCTGGTAATTGGCGTCAAAATTGGTGCAATTTACTGTCATTTCAGCGCAATAACCCATAATGGACTTTGAGCGCTACTGGATACCTTTTATCTCACTAAACGAGAATACCTATTCACGACAATTTAAATAATTAATATATAATTCATATAGTTATAATTTTACTATGAATAATAAAACACAAAAAGTTTGAAGCAAGTCAAACAATTGCAGATTGGGGGTAGATTTTTTATTGCGCATTTTTTCTTCTGGTCATAATATCACGCTGCTTCTTGATGATAGCCAATCCGAGTACATCACAAGCTGTTTTGTGGCAAGGCGATAGAGCAACTATCCAAGAGTGACTTTGACGGCGTTTGTTTATTCAACGCTTTTATTTTCGCTCCGCTTTTCCACACCCACATACTCTGTGGGAAAGCTTGCTATTTGTATGGGAGGCCGCCATGGCTCATTCGGTATTGGATTTTTCCGCATTCTCTGCTCTTTCTGCAGAAGAAACTCACCTAATCGAAACTTCAGTTGCTCAATACGGCGCGCCTTTGTTGTTATTGGATTGCGATACTGTTCGCTCTCAATACCGTGCATTGAAAGCAGCTCTACCTGATGTGACTTTGCACTTCGCGCTCAAACCACTGCCACACCCAGCAGTCGTTCGTGCTCTGCTTGATGAAGGTGCTAGCTTCGATCTAGCCACTTCAGGTGAAGTGGATTTAGTAGCCAGCCAAGGTGTTCCAGCGGAAAAAACCATCCATACTCATCCTATTAAACGTGATATCGACATTCGTGACGCGCTAGCTTACGGCTGCCAAGTTTTCGTGGTCGATAACATGAATGAACTCGAAAAGTTCATTCCATACCGTGATGAAGCAGAGTTGTTGATTCGTTTGAGTTTCCGTAACGCAGAAGCGTTTGCTGACCTATCGAAGAAATTTGGTTGCTCTGCAGAAAGCGCTATCAAAATGATTGCTCGCGCTCAAGAGCTGGGTATTCGTATCAAAGGGCTCTCATTCCATGTGGGTTCACAAACGACCAATCCAGACAAATATGTTGAAGCGATTCACGCTTGTCGCGCAGTGATGGAAGATGTGATTGAACTTGGTTTACCTGCACTAAGTACGTTAGATATCGGTGGTGGTTTCCCAGTGAGCTACTGCAGCAAAGTGACTCCGATTAAAGAGTTCTGCCGCCCTATTAACGCTGCCTTAGCCACTTTGCCTGAAACAGTGCAAGTGCTTGCAGAACCTGGACGCTTCATTGTCGGTCCAGCAGTGATGAGCGTAGCTTCAGTAATGGGTCAAGCGGAACGTGATGGCGAAACTTGGTACTACCTTGATGACGGCGTATACGGTTCATTCAGTGGTTTACTGTTTGACCACGGTAACTACCCAATCATGGCGATGAAACAAGGTGAACGTTTCCCAAGTGTACTAGCAGGGCCAACTTGTGACAGTATCGACGTGGTTGCAGAACACATCATGTTGCCAAAATTGGACAACGGCGATTTGTTAGTAACTCGCGTGATGGGCGCTTACACCAGTGCTACAGCAACCGACTTTAACTTCTTTAAACGTGCGCAAACCGTGGTGCTAAACGACATGGCAGCCGACCGACGAATGATTGGTTAAGTGCTCGCTTTAGCAACATCATCCAATACGACAAAAGAGGCGCAAGCCTCTTTTGTGTTTTATTACTCAGCGTCATTAGCAATGCTCATCGCCTATTTCGCAAATAGCTGTCCCATATCTTGAAACGCTTTAAATTCCAAAGCATTGCCGCATGGGTCTAAGAAAAACATGGTGGCTTGCTCCCCTACTTGCCCCTTAAAGCGGATGTAGGGCTCAATCACAAACTTGGTATCATAAGAACGTAAACGCTCTGCCAATGAGTGCCAATCATCCCAATCTAATACCACACCAAAATGGGGAACGGGAACGTCGTGTCCATCCACTGGGTTGGTATGTGCTGACTCTTGTGATGTGGTTTTTGGGTGTTCATGGATCACCAATTGATGGCCAAAGAAATTAAAATCGACCCATTGCTGCGAAGAGCGCCCCTCTTCTAGACCAAAGATTTCGCCATAGAAATGGCGTGCTTTTGGCAAGTCGTAGACCGGAATTGCCAAATGAAATGGATTTATCTTCATAACTTCCTCTGTTTTCTTTACTTTCCTGTTGTTTTTCTCTCAACGTCACCAAGGTGCGAATGAGGTAACGCTTTCAGCATACCAAACACCACTCGAATAAAAAGACGTTAATATTTATCTCGCTGCATAAACATTAATTATCAATCCCAATGCGGGTTGCAACGCCTTAACGTTCGCCATGCTACTTTAGTCAAAAAGTAACGGAGATCATCCATCGATTGATCTCGTTGGCTACATTTAACATCAAGCTAACAAATCAATGGATAGGTCGCTTATGTTTTTTCGCCGATGGGGTGCTTTTATTCTCCTGTTGCTTGTCGCAACTGCAGTAGCGATGGTGCTATTTGGCTGGCACCAAGCCGTGTTAATCGCCCTAGCGTTATTGGTTTGCCCACTCACCTTTAGGCATTTACACCGCGTTAATGCTTTAGAAATCGTTAAACCTGACAGTATCATTGCGCCTTTGATCGCAGAGGAGATGAGCCGCAATGCGGTCAGTGCAGCAGAAACTTCCTTTTCGGTTGATCAACTCAAAGTCAAAGCGGCGAATCAGTTAAGAGCGATTGAAAATATATCCAGTTCATCGAATGACATGACCTCCACTTTAGGTGTGACATCTCAATCGGCAGGAAACGCTCTCGATTCCGCGCAAGAGATGCAAAATATCAGCCTACACGGTATGGCTGAGCTGGAATTAGCAGTAAAGGACATGCAAGAAATTTCGGCACAAACAACGGCTTCAGTCCAACAAATTAATACCTTGGATGCGCAGATCGACCGGATCAAAAATGTCGCTCAAGTAATTGAAGATATTGCATCGCAAACCAACTTACTTGCTTTAAATGCTGCGATAGAAGCCGCTCGGGCTGGCGATCTCGGTCGTGGTTTTGCCGTGGTTGCCGACGAAGTTAGAGCTCTGGCAGAGCGCACGTCACAAAGCACAGGAGAAGTGAGCCAAATTGTCGGGCAAATTCTTACCGAAACAGGGGAAGTGACCCAAAATATCGAGGCGCTATCAGCTAAGGTGGAGAAAGGCACTGACAATATTGAGTCCGTTGCCCGCCAACTTAAAAGTATCACCCAGCAGTCCCAAGAAGTAGAACACCAAGTGTCTTCCATTAGCCATGGTGTCGAAAGCAATCAAGAAGGCTTGCAGACCATAGGACATTCGATTGAGCAGGTTAAATCGGAGCTTGCGCTAACCAATTCACAGTTAGAGACACTGCAAAAAGAGGCAGAACATCTCATGTTGATGGCAGAGCCAGTAATGCAGTGTTGGTTGAGCACTATGAACAAAGCGTTCACTGGCCTTTCTATCAGTGGGCTTCCCAGCTCGCTCAGCAGATTGGTCAACAATTTGAACAAGATATACAGGCCGGTAAAGTAAGTCGCACCGCGCTATTTGATCGCAAACACACAGTGATAGCGGACACCAATCCGGTTAAATATCACACCCAATTTGATCAATACTGCGATGCTGTCTTACCGAATCTGCAGGAACCTATCGTGAAACAGCATAAAGACATTATTTATGCCATTGCGACTGATGACAAAGGGTATGTACCGACTCACAACAATCAATTTTGCCAGCCGTTAACGGGCAATCCTCAGCAAGATATGGTCGGAAATCGAACTAAACGTATCTTTGGCGATCGCGTAGGTCAGCGCTGTGGCAGCCACACGCAAACCATGCTGTTACAAACCTATAAACGGGATACGGGAGAAGTGATGCACGACCTCTCCGTTCCTGTCTACATCAATGGCGAACATTGGGGCGGCCTGCGCCTTGGCTATAAACCGCAGCATGGTAGTCATTAAGTGTGGCTAAATTTCGTAATTTGCCTTGATGCCAATATCAAAATGGAGCGGCATTCGCCATTTTGCGATAGCAAGGCGAAGATAGATGAGTGCAGAAAACAGCAAACAGAAACCAGCAACACTTAACCAAGATTGATGTAATGCCAAAACCACCAAAATGAGCAACAGTGGCATTGCTTTTAAACCAAATACACGAAAACAAAATGACTCTTTTAACGCTATCCCACTTGCAGTAATAGCGAAAAAACCGAACGATAGCCACACGTACTGGTTAGCATCGATGACCAGACACACTAAGCCAATCCATGTACTCCAACTAATGATGACGCGAACAACTTTACTATAAACATGAATATTTGCGGCACACAAAGTGGCACTAACGGCTAAGACAATTTGATTGGTATGAAGGGACAACACGGGCCACGCAATTTGGTAAACCGTCGAGAAGTAAGAGTATCCCAGCGATGAAAAACTCAATGCGACCAGCGTAATACCGATTCGGTAAAGAATGACGCTTAAAATGTCGAAATGATCGAGAGTTTCTTGGTATTCAGGATTAGCCATGGCTATCATCCACAGAGAAGGTGTGGGTTAGTATAACCATGGTTTAAGGTTATTCAATTGACATTACTGCTTATTTCTACAAAGACTCAACAACACCCAAAGACTGTTGGGATTTCATAAACTGAGTTAGGGAGTCTTCGTCAATGAGCAAGTTATGCTCTTCATCAAGAATTGCCTTAATCTCTGAAATGGTTTTTGGTTCTTTAATCGTTTCTAAGATCGCCTTAGCATCATCGTTGATCTTCAAAACAGAATCTTCAACTTTTAGCAGATACTCTTTACCAATTTTAGTGATGATGCTGCTGGGTGTAAGCTGATACTTCATTCAATTCTCCAATGAGAGCGCAATAACTCTATCAAATTCTTTATATAACAGTCTATTAGATAGTAAAAAGTTCAAATCTTCAACATCAAAATCCGTCAATTTTCTTATACTTATGCTATTTTTTTCACTTAAGATATATCGATAAAGATCACTACATGATTTGGTCAATTTATAGTCCGCAATATTCTCAAATCGTGAATCAGAAATTTTTACTATTCCGGTATTTTCAACAGTATGAGTTAATGAGTATTTTCCAGATTTCCAGAAATCGATCATATCCTGTATTTTATGATGGAGATGTATGCGTTTTTTTGTTCTATTTTCATCAAAATCAAAGTGATATGCCAGGTTAAAAACTTCGTCTTCATTTAACTCAGGATACATATAAAAATAAGATTTAACTGGTATAATATTTTTTATACCATTTTCTATTGGATTTAAAAAAACAGGACTATGTCTATCCAACCTAAATGGGCTTGATGCATCTGGCGGTTGTAAATGATATAACAATGGTATTACATCAAACATACTTTCAACTGATTCATCCGTTTCACCAGGTATGTTTAATAAAATATTCCAATCAACATCAATTCCAAGCCTAGCACTATTAACAAGGACCGATATGTTTTGTATCGCAGTTACACCTTTCTTCATTGACTTTAATATATGTGTAGATAAACTCTCTATACCAGGTTGAATTCTCATAACCTTAGCATTTTTCAAACTTAATAATTCTTCATAGTTAGCATTAGATTTTATCTCGTAGAAATAGGTAATGTTAGATTTATTATCTATAAGCTTAGGCAGCATTTCACGATAAAAGTTTTGTGGTATTATATTATCCACAAAAGCTAGTTCATCGATATCATTGCTATATAGTTCTTTTAAATAGTTTATTTCAGCAATAACCTTATCAGGATCTTTAGCTCTATATCCTATAGACCCACCATTCAAACCACAGAATGTACATTGAGCTCTTTGCCCCCATGAACATCCTCTAGAGGTTTCATAAAATATATAAGGTTTAATAAATATCGGTAAAACAGAACCTCGAAACCTTTCAAAATAATCCTCATAATCAGGAGCACAAGATACATTTAAATCAGCCAATGTAGCTGCTCGAGTCATTAATGGTATATCTTGATTTCTAATTAGAACTGAAGGATGCCGATAAATTTCATTTTTCGATACGGAATTCAAGTAATCGACAAAAGTTTGCTCACTTTCTCCCATAAAAAGACAATCAACAAATTTAAAAGAATTAAATAATTGCTCTCCCATAGGATAGTCTAATGCAGCGCCACCAAATACTATGATGGACTTTGGCCTGATCTTTTTAATTTCTTCAGCAAGCCATAACGAAGGTCTAATTTGCTGGAAAAGACATGTGAAACAATAGATATCAGAACCTTTAAATGCTAGCTCCTTTCCCTTATCGATGTACCATTGCCTTATCTCCAAATCCTCTTCATTAAGTTCAACCAAAGATGAATGATAAATACGAGAAATTAAACATTCACCTGCCATATCAACTGGTGAACTATTAACCATTTTTTGATAATCACTTAAACCAAAATGCTCAACAAAATCAATATTAACATAATTAATACTGACATCATGTCCTAAGTTGACTGCATGTGATTTTAATATGGACAACCCCAGAGAAGGTCTATCAACACCAGCATAGGGTGCGCAAATCATTTCAATTTTCAATCTAATTCCCTTTATTAGACTATGCTATTGGGACTTGTTGTTATCCTTATCATAACACGAAGGGAATAATTTATAAATAGATATAGCGGCATGAATGAATAGTTTCTATATTTTTCATTTTAATAAAAACAAGGCAGATAATATTAAATTACCTGCCTCTATTCAAAGCACATTAATAATAATTGAAATACAATTAAATAATGTTTTTACCAGAATTTACTTTAACAACTTCAACAACTGGTTGCGCAACTTTTTTTTCGTTCATAATGCCGTTCCACATAATGATAAACAAATTTAATTAATAATTTCATTGATTTTGCCAACTACTGTCGACATAGATGAGATTAATTCACCCATATCTATCAGGTCAATAATTAGTTAACGCGGATCCTATTATGTCCGTTTAGTGGACATAAATCGTCTCTTACAATAATTCAGATAAAAACCTTACAAAATCTATTACAATGAAACATTGCATACACAAATATACATTTATAATGAAAAAAGAATTTTACTTTCTCTCAATAGCTTATTTGTTTTCTTCCACAGCTCTGTCAAGTTTTTTGTTAATACAACAATATATTACTTTAGACAAATTGGGTAAACCAGAGCTTGTCGGATTACTACTCGCTGTCAATTTTCTACCTAAAGTTTTCTTCGTGCCTATTGGAGGATATATAGCTGATAAATACTCAAAAAAACGTCTACTTATATTAACAACCACTTTTAGAATCCTACTACTTTTTTTAACTTTATACTTGTCATTGAATAATAATTTGTTCATTATTCAATTATATTTCATTTCTTTTTCATTCGGGTTGTTAGATGCGCTATTTATCCCAACAGCAAATGCATGCCTTCCATATTTAGTTGATAAAATTGCCCTACATAAAGCCAATTCCATATTTACCGCAGCCAATCAACTAGGAGTGATACTTGGTCCAGTGCTTCTCAGCTATATAATAGACTATATGTCTATAAGTTCTGGACTTTTATCTACAACAATAATTTTATTTATATGTCTAATATTTATCTCATTGATCACTATAAAACATGTTACCAGGAACAATATAAACTCAAAATCTAATAGCTTAATTTCTAGTATAAAGGTGATAAAAAGTCTAAACTTTGGTTATGACCTTGGCCTTTTAGCATCAACGAGTTTCTTTTTTACTGGTGTACTTGTAGTCCTAACACCACTGCTTGCGTCAGACAACTTTGGTGACGGAGCAAAATATATTGGAGGGTTAAATGCAACATTTGGTATTGGTGTCATTGCATTTTCAGTAATCACCCAGATAGTTTCACTCCCTCAGAATATTACTCTTTACTCTGCAACCGTCTCTTTATCCCTGTTAATTGTAGGCTTATCTCAAGCAAGAACCGGGTATTCTGTAACACCAATTTATTTTCTTCTAGGAGTCATAATTTCTTGGATTAATGTCACAGTGATGACTAATTTGCAACGAAATTCCCCAAAAGAAATGATTGGGAAAACAATTGCAGTCGCTGTATTTATTAGCCAGATGTGCTTACCTTTTTCATTTGGTCTAATTAGTTTATTAACTAATTGTGGATTTTCTTCCCATGAATTGACGTTGTTGTACGGCGTAGGGTTAATGAGTTGCTCAACTATCATTAAATTTTTGGGCTATTCTGTGAAGAAACAGGCATTTAGGTAATGATTTATAGATAAATAAGATATATAATTCATGGTATTGTTTTCGCTTCCTTAAACTATCATTACTTTGATGGAATTGTTAGATTTATAGCCTAGTTACTATGTATAGTTTAAGGGATTGACATTCGTACTCGCTTGTAGATTTTGGGATGGTTAAATCTTTATCATGAAACAAAATATATATCCTTTTGTTGCAGAAGAAATAAAAAGACAACTGAAAACTAAAGCAATTAGTTATAAACAGTTAGGTGAGTATCTTTGTGTCTCTGAAAAGACTATTACACGGTCTTTAAATAATCACCAAGAGTTAAGCTTAGAACGTTTATCATCTATTTGTATGATATTGAATATTCAGTTGTCTACTCTTCTTTCTGTTGCAGAAAAGAACATGTCAAAAATACATTACTTTACTGAAGAGCAAGATAAAGTAATGTCAACGAACATTCGCCTATATCAACTTCTAGTTGAAGTTTATGATGAGCAAAATATTAATATTCTTGCTGCAAACCAAGGGTGTACAGTTGCAGAAATGTACCTCTATTTACGAGAACTAGAACGCGTTGACTTGATATCAATTGGTACGAACAACATCATTACTGTTAATATACCTAGACATACCGTGTTTCATCCTAATTCTCTATATGCAGCAAAAATTCGGCATGCAACACTAAATTCACTTACTCGCTCTTGCTGTCATCCAGATAATAAAAGTGCTTCAGTAAAGATAGTAAACGTTGAATTATCTAAAGAAGAGTATTCGGTTTTTCTAGATGACATGAGTAATTATTTCTTGCAACTTATAAGGGATTTACATCGAAAAAGTAAAGGTGCTCGTCAAGATTACACCATTGCACTTCTTGCTAGCGAAGGCCAATATTACCCCTATCAGATTGAAGAAGAGTTCGGCTCAAATAGCGATAGTACAAAGTAATCTGGGACGACTCGTTTTCTAACAACGACACCTCATCCTCAAGCAGTAAAGTGACTCGCTATGAGTCATTTTACTGCTTGTCAGCCTCTTTATTTTGAGGCACTCTGCAAACTCTCTTTTGCTTAAATTCCACCCATTTTTATTTGATTCATCACCTAATTAGCTGGTGACAGGATCGTTTTCTTGATGGTTGGCGACAACTAAGGATTCAGTATGTCTTTTCGCGATAAACTGTTGGCTCTGGCAATTGTGATTGTCTGGGGAGTTAACTTCGTGGTTATCAAAGTGGGTTTGCAAGGAATGCCACCACTGCTCCTCGCGGGCTTACGCTTTGCTTTTGTTGTATTTCCTGCCATCTTTTTTGTTAAACGCCCTCACCTACCTTTTAAATGGCTACTTCTTTACGGGTTAACAATCAGTTTTGGTCAATTCGCTTTCTTATTTTGGGCGTTAAAGCTGGGAATGGCCGCAGGTCTCGCCTCTCTTATTCTGCAAGTTCAAGCGTTTATCACCGTATTTCTTGGCGCGTTGCTACTAAAAGAGAAGATCAAAGTCCACAATCTCATCTCCATCGCCATTGCAGCGTTGGGAATATATCTGTTGGCAACCACTCAAGCACAAAGTGCAGCGAGCCTTTCGTGGTTTACTTTAGTGTTGATCATCGGCGCAGCCAGTTCTTGGGCCTTTGGCAACATAACCAACAAAGTGATTATGGCAAAACATACGGTGCCAACCATGTCCCTGGTGGTGTGGAGTGCGCTCGTACCGACTTGTGCTTTTGCTATTACCTCACTGGTTTTTGAGGGAAGCGACGTCATTGTTCAATCTCTAGTGCAGATCAAATGGCACAACGTGTTAGCACTGGCTTATCTCTCTTATCTTGCCACTATCGTCGGTTACGGCGGTTGGAGCTATCTACTTAGCCGTTATGAAACGTCTTTAGTGGCTCCATTATCTCTGTTAGTTCCCGTCTTTGGTTTACTGAGCGCGATGCTTTTACTTAATGAACACCTCACGCTACAACAAGTATGCGGTGTGGTTGTCGTTGCCATCGGATTGATATTTAACGTGTTTGGTTCGCGCTGGTTTGCAGCTCGAGCATCCGTTAATACCGCAGCTCCAACCGGTAAATAACACCAGATAACGAAGAGTGGCTTCGTCTATAGCATAGCCAATATCTCTGATTGGGCATTTTCTAAAAGACGTTGCTGCTCTTGTTCATCAGTGATCATTTTGGCAATAGTAACGGCTCCGACAAGTGCGGCCATAATGGTTCGCGCTTTGTCACTCACCGTATCGGCGGTCAGCTCGATTTTACGGATTCGACTTAGCGCCCAAATGCGTTTTTCCAACATCATTTTGACGTTCTCATAGGAACGCTGAAACAAAATTCGCACTTGCTCGTTATCCGTGCCAGATTCATTAAATAGCACCACTTCCGGCCCCAACTTTTCTGTGGTCGATTGATTAAGTCCCCAGTAATTGGTAACTAATGCTTTGAGTTTATTAATACTCAGTGGGCTTTTCACCAATCTTGCCTGGCGACTTTCCGCAAGCAATTCAGAAAAACAGGCTTCATAAAGCGCCTCTTTAGACTCAAAGTGCGCATAAAAAGCGCCATGAGTTAAGCTGGCTTGCTTCATCACTTCGCCGATGGATATTCTTTTAAATCCATAACGACAAAATAAGTTCTTTGCAGACTGCAAAATCTTATTTCGTGACTTTTCCTTGTGGTTCTTATCGTATGGCATAAATGCCCCCCATTACATGGTAGATATTATCTTGATCATATTATGGCCAGTGTTACGTTTTGAGTTCATCACAATATGTTCAATATGGAGAGCATAATGAACTCGCCAATCGTTATAACAGGCATGGGCATCGTTAGCCCACTAGGCTGCCAAGTTGATGTCGTTTGGAAACGACTCATCGCTTCCCAATCTGGTATTGTCAACATCGACCATTTCGCTACCGCCGACCTTCCCGTCACTGTAGCAGGACAAGTGCCCACCATAGATCAAGACCCTAATGGTGGATTTGACGTCGATAACTATATTGAAAAAAAAGAGCAAAAGAAATTGGACCGCTTCACTATGTTTGCTCTTGCCGCTGCCCAACAAGCGCTAACTCAAGCCAATTGGTTTCCGCAAGATGTTGAAGAACAAGAAGCAACAGCAACAATTATCGGTTCGGGGATTGGTGGTTTTCGAACGATCACCCAAGCACAAGACACCATGCAAACGCGCGGCTACAAAAAGCTTTCCCCCTTTACCGTGCCAGCTTTCCTCGCCAATTTGGCGGCAGGAAATATCTCAATAAAATATGGATTTAAAGGCCCCATTGGTTGTCCAGTGACCGCATGCGCGGCTGGCGTTCAAGCCATTGGCGATGGCATGCGTATGATTCGCAATGGTGAAGCAGAGGTAGCCGTCGTCGGCGGAGCCGAAGCGTGTATCGACCCTTTATCTCTCGCAAGTTTTAATGCACTAAAAGCGTTATCAACCAATTCCGATCCCCACGTTGCATCGCGTCCCTTTGACCAAGACCGCAATGGTTTTGTGATGGGAGAAGGCTCCGGTGTTTTAGTGATTGAAACTCTCGAACATGCGCTTAAACGTGGGGCAACACCGCTAGCGATTGTCAGTGGCTATGGCACCAGTAGCGATGCGCACCATATTACCGCAGGGCCTGAAGATGGCGCAGGCGCTGCCCATGCTATTCGCCGTGCACTTCGCTCTGCCGATTTGACTCTCGAAGATATTCACTACGTTAATGCTCATGCCACCTCAACTCCTGTGGGGGACAAAGCGGAAATTGCTGCCCTGCGTAACGTGTTTGATGCCTATTTGCCAAACGTACCGATTTCCGCCACCAAATCTGCGACTGGCCATCTACTCGGCGCGGCAGGTGGTGTGGAAAGTATCTTCACCGCCATGGCTGTTATTCATAGCGTAATACCTGCGACGTTAAACCTTGAGCACGTAGATGAATCAATGCAAGATTTGGATCTCGTACCACTTAAAGCCCGTCATCAATCAGTGCCTCATGCTTTGTGTAATGGGTTTGGTTTTGGTGGCGTGAATGCAGCGTTGATCATCAGTCAGTACCAGTAAATCGCTACAATATGATACTTCATGGCAGATTCTTGAGTTGATAAAAAGCCGGACAATTTGTCCGGCTTAATGGATTTAGCTAACTGTAACTTTGAAAGTTATTGAACTTGAGAAAGCCATTTATCCGACTTAAACCATTTGTCGTAAATACGTTCGTAAGTACCGTCACCACGAATTTGCTTCATGTAGTTATTCAGCAGATTTAAGAAATCGTAATCACCACGACGAATAGCCCAACCTAGAGGTTCAAAGGTAAAGGGTTGATCTAAATGAACTACCTGACCTTTATGCTGCGCTTCGTACATCGCGTTGTAAGGTAAGTCGTAAACAAATGCATCTGCTTTACCATTCATGACCTGCAATACGGCATCAGCAGAGGTATCGTAAAGATCCACTTTGGCATTAAACAGGTACTTGCTTGCGCCAATCGCGCTGCTGGTTCCCATTTGCGTTGCTACTGTGTACTTCTTATCGTTTAGGTCACGGTAAGAGTGGATTTTGTCTTTTAGCTTAGGCGAGATAAGAATGGTTTGACCCATTTTTAGATAATCGTCAGCAAACAGTACGCTTAAGTTACGTTCTGTCGTCACTGTCATCCCCGCGATGAAATCACACTTGTTGGTTTTCAATGCTGGTACAATACCATCCCACGCCGTATTGACTGGGACAAACTTCACCCCCATTGAACGCGCCAAATGTTTTGCGACATCGATATCAAAACCGACGTATTGACCATTTTTCGCCGTCATTTCAAAAGGGAGATATCCGGCTTCAAAACAAAGTCTTAACTCGCCTGATTTGAGAATTTGATCAACGGTATTTGATTCTGCAGATGCAGATACGCTAGTGGCAGCTGAAGCGATAAGCGCAGCGCCAACCAAGGTACGACGAAGTACTGTTGTTATTTTTTTAGATGTCATGTTTGTTAAATTCCATTCTTGTTCTGTATTCCTCATTGAGTGCCCATAAACTAACGAAATTTGCGCTTTAATAAAAGAGAGAACTGCTCTAAAAACCAGCAGTTGATTGCACTATTTGGGTTAGCAGGGGTCTATCAGGTGCTCACTGAATATCGAAGCACATCTCGATAGTACTCACTAAGTCTTTAATCATGGTCGGAGTTAACTGGCTCGTCGCAACACGAATATGAGGAGTGGCTAACTTCTTCATAAAACGGTTTCCCGGAAATACTGCATATCCGTGAATCGCCAAAGTGACTAAAGCGAACTGCTCTGAGGGAACAGGAATCCACACACTTAAACCCGCCTCGCCAACGTATGGAATATTGCGCGCCGTTAATGCATCGGTTAACCAAGTCCGACGTTGTAAATAGGTTTGTTTGGTTTGCTCTAGATGAGCGGAGACTTCGGGATTACTTAATAGATAGGCTGCGGCGTTTTGCAGCAAGCGGCTAGTCCAGCTTGCGCCAAAATTGCGATACGCTTGAATCGATTTGGCCAAATGTTTGGGCGCTGATAACACCGCTAAACGTAAGTCTGGGCCAAGACTTTTGGAATAAGTTCGAATATGCACCACTTTTTCTGGGTAGTACTGTCCAAATGTCAAGGCTGGCGTCGTAGCGATACCACCAATACCATCATCTTCAATCACTAGGGGGACTTCTGCCAGCAAAGGCATAAGCTCTGCCAAACGTGATGCACTCACACAGCAGCCGGTCACCGAGTGAACTCGAGGTTGATAAACAAACGCCGCCAATTTATGCGTTAAGGCTTGCGCTAGTGAATCGGGTAATGGCCCTTGTTCATCACATTCAACTGGAACGACTCTTGCCCCGAGATTTTCAATGAGGTCAAGCAACCGCGCAGTCGTCGGGTCTTCTACGGCAATCCAAGTTCCCGGTTGAATTAAAGCAGAAATGGTCGCTTGCAGAGCATCAAATCCTCCATTGGTTGCCATCCACTCCTCTGCTTTATATGGCCAGTTAGGTTGAACCGCGCGTTTTAATTCCGGTGTAATGAATTCACGACGATAACTATTGAGATCTTCACTTTGTGTCGCATGCAAAAGGGCTTGAGATAATGGCGGTAACAACCGTGGATCAGGAGAGGCATAGGTTAAATCGACTTTGGTCTTTTTGCCAAAGTTGCCCACATTTTCAAAACGCATCGGTCTTGGCGCTGGATTATCACCACTGACCCACACCCCATTTCTGCCACTTCCACTGATCAAATGGTTCTTTTTGAGCGTACTCCAAACCGATGAAATCGATGCGGGACTCATCCCCAACTCTTCAGCCAAGCTTCGCACTGAAGGCAATTTTGCGCCAATTTCCAATGCACCAGATCGGATCAAAGCAGTCATCTCAATGGTAATTTCTTGAATATTCATTCCTTTTAATGCATCAGATAGGTGCGCCACACTTATGTCTTTTTCCATAAAATATTATCTTTGTTCAGTAACAAAAAAATCATTGTACACCACAAAAATCACAATTAGGATAAATTTACATCAGTTGTAACCCGTTTGTTTTAAGGAGTAAAACAATGACAACTCAAGTGAGGCTAGCGGTACGTGATTGGGATTATCTAACCCCTATGCTGCTTAACGAAATTGATCTAGGTGATCTCGATATTCAGCTTACTCGCGTCAATACCCTTGTGGACGATTGGGCTAGTCACCCTGAATTTGATGGCGGTGAAATGTCACTTAGTCGCTACAGCCAAATGATTGCCAAGGGCGAGAAAAAGGTCATCGGAGCCCCCCACTTCTTAATGCGCGGCTTTCGCCACCGCTGCATCATTGTCAAAAAAGAGAGTCCACTGACGACGATTGAAGATCTTGCAGGTAAACGTATCGGCTTAACCGGTTGGCAAGATTCAGGTAATACTTGGACTCGCGCCATTTTTCGTCACCACAATCTCAATCTCACCGATGTTCATTGGTTTGTCGGCCGCTTAACAGCTCAACATCCTATCGTCGACAGACTCAACGGGTTTGGTGCTCCTGGCCATATCGATGCATGCCCAAATGAACAGCCTATGATGGATATGTTGGATGAAGGCACTCTTGATGCCGTGTGTACTCCATTTATGCCCAGTGGTTTTTTCTCTGAACAATCGGCGTATCGCCAACTACTGCCTCATTTTGTCGCAGATGAAACCGAATACTTTCATCAACGTGGTTATGTACCAGGCATTCACATTCTGATTTTGAAACCGGAATTTCACCAAGCCCATCCACAGATTGCCCAAAAAATCAGTGCCGCGTTTGACCGCTCCTACCAAGTATGGATGGAAAAACGCGCTAAATACGCCGACACCACACCTTGGATATTGGCTGAGATTGCTCGTACGCATCAAACTCTGCCTGCCGATTGGAACAACAATGGCATCGCAGCAAACCAGCAGATGCTGCAAGACTGGTGTGACGAACTGAAAGCCCAAGAGATCATTAAGCGCGAGCTGACCATCGATGCGCTCTTCCCTGACGAACAATGGTAAGGACAACCCATGAAAATGAAAGTAGGACTAGGACAATTCTCCGTAGCAAAAGAGTGGCAAGAAAACTTGCGCATCTGTCAGGAGTACATGCGTCAAGCTAGTGAACAACAAGTCGACCTGCTGGTCTTTCCGGAAGGCATTTTGGCGCGAGATATCGCTGACCCGGATTTGGTACGCCGAGCTGCGCAGCCTCTCAATGGCCCATTTATGACTGAGCTACTGAGTTTTAGTCGCGATTTTACAATGACTGTGTTTATGACAGTCCACGTTCCAAGCGACACTCAAGATGGCAAAGTGTGGAACATTCATCTTGCGATTTGCCAAGGTGAAATCATTAGCCAATACAAGAAATTGCATCTGTATGACGCATTTTCAATGAAAGAGTCCACCAATGTCATTCCCGGCTCCGAAGTGCCTCCACTGGTCGAAGTGGCAGGATTTAAATTCGGCATGATGACCTGTTATGACTTGCGTTTCCCTGAACTTTCGCGCCGCTTAGTGTTAGATGGTGCTGATGCGCTCATTCTGCCAGCCGCTTGGGTAAAAGGCCCATTAAAAGAGCATCACTGGGATACGTTAGCGACCGCTCGCGCTCTAGAAAACACCTGCTACATGATTGCAATCGGCGAATCAGGTCCACGCAATATCGGTTTGAGCAAAGTGATTGACCCGCTAGGTGTTGTGACCTGCAGCGCTTGTGAACAAGATGAACTGGTCGTCACGGAAATTAAGAAAGAGCGAATCGCTTATGCACGCCAAATCTTACCTGCACTAGAGAACCGCTGCTTTAGCAAACCCACTTTAATGACAGAATAATCAGAGATAACAAGGAAGTTAATCATGAATAAACTGACCACACTACTTACGACCGCATTGATTGGCCTTGCTAGTAGCGCCGTTTATGCAGAGATTCCTAAGCAAACCTTTAATCAAGATTTGCACAATATGTTGCCCGCCGATATTCAAAAATCAGGGAGCATGATTTCCGTTGTGAATGGCTCATTTCCTCCCTATACCATAGTCAAAGGCGGTAACCAATTTGACGGAGCCGCAGTCGATTTTGATCATGCCATTGGCGAACTGCTAGGGATTAAAATTGAACACAAAAATGTCAGCGGTTTATCGTCTATTCTGATGGGCATAAAATCGGGTCGTTACACCTATGACGCAGGTCCTGTCGGGGATTTTGCTAACCGTGAAGAGAGTGTTGATTTCGTCGACTTCGTGCAAGAGTACGTAGTTTTCGCGGTGAAAAAAGGCAATCCGAAACAGATCGAAGGGATCGAAAGCACTTGTGGTTTACGTGTCTCTGTGATGGCCGGCGGCTCAGCAGAGCGTGTTATCCGCAAACAATCTCAAGATTGTACAGCGCAAGGCAAAAAGCCTGTACAAGTCCTCTCATACACCGATCAACCAACCTCTATTTTGGCAGTTGAATCCAACCGCGCTGATGCTTTCTTCTCATCACAGGCACCATTGAGCTATTTCGTCAAAATGTCGAATGGTTCACTTGAACTCACTGGTACAGGCAAAGCCAATGGCTTTGATACCCTTTACCAAGGTGCGGTCGTACCTAAAGGTTCATCGTTGGCACAAGTGCTGAAAGCCAGCTACGAAGAGCTGCATAAAAATGGCACTTACGATGCGATCCTCAAGAAATGGGACTTAACTGGTAACCGTCTTGATGCGCCAGGAATCAATCTCGCCACCACTACGAAATAGAGGTAACCTTATGATGAATAATGGAATACGCCGTCATAATGTCGACCCAAGAGATGTCTCAACCGTTAAACGTAAAGTGCCTTTGGGCACTTTTATTGGTGCGTTAATCGTTATTTTAGTTGGGCTTAAATTGCTGACACTCATTGCCACCAATCCCAATTTTGAATGGAATACCGTTAGCGAATATCTGTTTAATGATGCAGTCATGAGCGGCCTAAAAATGACCTTGGTCCTGAGCTGTATCGCCATGGTGATTGGCATTGTCATTGGGCTATTTTTGGCAATAGCCAAAATTTCGCACAATCCGATATTACGTTACCTGTCATCGCTCTACATCTGGATCTTTCGCGGAACGCCACTGTTAGTACAGTTGCTCTTTTGGTACAACTTATCCAGCTTATTCCCTGAACTATCGCTGGCCATTCCATTTGGTCCAACGTTATCGAGCTGGAACACCAATGATGTCATTACACCATTAACGGCAGCGTTAGCAGGATTAGCCCTCAATGAAGCGGCTTACATGGCTGAGATCATTCGCGGTGGTTTAGTCTCGGTTGATGACAAGCAGTTTGAAACTGCGCACTCATTTGGTATGTCCAAAGCACGAGTTTATCGTCGTATCATCATCCCTCAAGCAATGAAATCCATTGTGCCACCAACTAGTAACCAATTGATCAATATGGTGAAAGCCACTTCAATGGTGAGCATGATTGCCATGGGCGACTTACTCCATGAAGTTCAGAATATCTATAACTCGAACTTTAAAGTGATTCCGCTGTTAATGGTTGCCGTCCTTTGGTATTTGTTTATCACCTCAATTTTGAGTGTGGTGCAAAACTTCATCGAAAGTTATTACAATCGCTCGGACCGATATCAATCCAAACCCTCTTGGATTCGCCGCCTATTCACACCGACCCGTACCGCGACCGTCGCCAGCAAACCAGTTGCCACTAAAACCACAGACACGGTCAAACCTGCCCCAAAACGTGTCCCACACGCTGTTGCGGCAAATCAAATGAATCAAGGAGTTGCTCATGAGTAATGCCATTATTCAAGCCCATAACGTGCATAAAAGTTTTGACAATATCGAAGTGTTGAAAGGCATCAATATGGAGGTACAAAGCGGTGAAGTGGTGGTGATTCTTGGCCCGTCCGGCTCCGGAAAGTCGACGTTTTTGCGCTGTATTAATCAGCTCGAACAGATGGACAGTGGATTCATTACTGTCGCCGACCAACAGATCGGCTATGTTTTTGAAAATGGACAACTCCACCATGCCTCAACGCGGCAAATTGCTAAACAGCGTGAAAAAATCGCCATGGTGTTTCAGCAGTTTAACTTATATCCACACATGACAGTGCTTGAAAACCTGATCGAAGCCCCGGTCGGTGTGCACAAATACCCCAAACAGGAAGCGATTGAGTATGCGTTGCAGCTGTTAGAAAAAGTGGGACTCGCCGACAAAGCAGATGCCTATCCAAGCCAGCTTTCCGGAGGTCAACAACAACGAGTCTCGATTGCTCGCGCATTGGCGATTAAACCAGAAGTGATTTTGTTTGATGAACCCACTTCCGCACTCGACCCAGAATTGGTAGGCGAAGTGTTGCAAACCATGCGTGACCTGGCCAATCAGGGGCTAACAATGATAGTGGTGACTCACGAGATAGGCTTTGCCAAAGAAGCTGCCGATAAAGTGATTTTTATGGACGGCGGCGTTGTAGTCGAAGAAGGCACACCTGAACAGGTGATTTCAGCTCCTCAACATGAGAGAACACAAACGTTTTTGAGCCGGTTTATGTAACGGCTCAATGCAAACAAAACAGGCAGGGAGTTGCCTCCCAGCCTGTGGCTCTGTTCTACTTAATAACGTTTAGTAACTAGATTCTGAAAAACGCTAAGAGATCACGCTGTTCATCCGCACTGTCTGCCAGTGATTTACTGGTTTGAGTCGCGCTTTTCACCCCATTTACGTTTTCATGCACCATATCCACCGTCATGGAGATATTCATCGAAATATCATCCGTCACGGTTGTCTGTTCATTAGATGCGGTTGCAACCAGGTTATTCATGTCCGAAATCAGGTTAACGGCTTGAGAAATATCGGCAAACGCTTTACCCATACTTTCGGCAATTTGTTTGGATTCAGCCACTAAGGTTAAGTTCGATTGCATAAATTCATCGGCTTTTTCAGCCTGAACTTGCAACTTACTAATGATATCTCGGATGCTGATAGTGGACTCTTGAGTCTTGGTGGCCAGTTTACGAACTTCGTCCGCAACCACCGCAAAACCACGCCCTTGTTCACCAGCACGCGCAGCTTCAATCGCGGCGTTTAGTGCCAGTAGGTTGGTCTGTTCAGAAATGTCGTTAATGGCCTGAATCACCACTTCAATGTCTTGCGAGTACTCTTTAAGCGTATTAACGATCTTAGCCGCTTCATTCATTGAAGAGCCCATTTTGTTAACGATGGCATCGTTACTTGCCAGTGATTTATGCCCAATATGAACGTTATCTAATGCTGCGTTCGCTGAGGTTTTCGCCGAGCTGGCGTTTTGGCTGATCTCCTGCGCCGCAGAGGCCATTTCCGTAATCGCGGTCGCCACCATCTCAACTTGACTCAGCATGTGCTGCGAGTTGCTTTCCGACTGACCCATCACGGTTTCTAACGAGTCAGAGTAGTGGTTAAGCTGATCTGCAACCGAGGTGAGCTTTTTGGTGATGTCATTGAAATGATGTGCTGACTTATTAAAGCTGTCCGCCAACAAGCCCAGTTCGTTGGTGCCCTTCTGTTCGATACGAACCGTTAAATCGCCTTCCGCCATCTTGGTGATCGCCGCTTGAACGTGTTGTACAGAAGACGAGAGATAGCGAGAAATGATCACCGCAATCACCGCAACAATCAGTATCGCAATCACCACAGCAGTAATTAAGATCGACATTGCGCTAGCATACACTTCATCACCGGTTTGGCTCGCCTTTTTCGCAGCGCGTCCATTGAGTGCTGACAGTTCATTTAGCACTTCGGAATAAGCACTATAGGCCTCTTGAGAACGGCCTAAAAACAATGCTTTAGCTTGATCATTGAAGTTTTTCTCCGAGAGCGCTAATAGCTCTTTTTGCGTCGACAGGTAATCGGCATAGAGGCGATTAAACTTATCCACCAGCGCTTGCTCTTCCGGGCTCGAAATTAACTTCGCGTACGCTTCATAAGTTTTGGCGACCTTTTGCTTCGCTTCGTTAATCTCTACGTTTGCTCGTGCAATTTCCTGTGCGTCTTCCGACACAATGTGGACCGATTCAATGGTACGCAGCTCTGCAGTTTGGGTATTTAACCGCTCAATAAGCTGCACAGAAGGTAGCCAGTTCGTGGAAATAATGGTGGATTGTTCGTTGATCGTACCCATTTGAGAAATGGATATCGTTAATACCGTAATGAGCGCTAGCAATGGAATCAAAAATCCCATCATCAATAAGCGCCCAATTTTTATGTTATTCATAGTCAGCCATCACTCAAATGATCCAAATTAACCCCAAAAGCGTAGTTGATGAAATTCAAGTTAGCCATGACAAGCCACTCGGTGGAGCACTGATCCCTATCACTTTTTTATTGTTTGACCATCACTTGAAAAAGTTGACGATGCTGCTGACCTCATCCAAATGAGTTAGCGTCACTAAAATGTGACCTTTGCAGCTTATTGCACATAAAATTTCACCCTTCTCACATTACTTAGGACTGGCTGGGTAAGTGCATCTAAGTGCACCTATCCTAAACAACAGGTTATGCAACATTTCTAGATCAGCATTGATCTTCTAGGGACTGGAATAACGTTCAGGTACTTTATGAATATTCACACGAAATTTTCGATCGGGACGATCGATTCCATTTTAAAACACATTGGTAATGACGCATGTCGCTTTTTCGGCCACTCCTCCTTTCATCTTCTTCCTCCTGAAGACAAAACCAGTAAATACTCTGGCTTAGAGATTCACCTTGGCAATGGTTACTCTTTGGTCATTCAGTCCTATTTAGGCAAAGACACCGGACATTCGGTGATAGGTTTTGACGAGGAGGAATCGGTGTTTCGCCGCCTCTATCTGAAAAACCTCGGTGGCGATATGTTTGAATGTGACCGAGAAAATTTGTGCTTTTTCATTGATGGAGTGATTGCAAAACTTGCCGAAATAGACGAATTAATCGTTTACTAAACATAACGTTATGTTAACAAGCCCTCATTAAACATGTGGGCGAAATCTAACATACTGAATTTGTTTATCAGCAACCATTGATAGTGTGCTAAGGCTCTATTACACTCGCGCGATGGACATGCTGATACTATTCAAGTTTTACCTCATTTTCGGGCTAGCATTTTTCGCTATCTTCTTTGCGATTTTCTTTCGCAATTTGAAGAACAGCCGAATTACCATCGCTCGTTACCTTCCCATGTTTGCAGTTTTTGGTTTACTGCAAGGGTTTCATGTTTGGTCCGACTTCTACCTCTTACTTTATGAGCATGAATTCGTCTCATCCAAAGGGCTCGATACGTTTCGTGCGTTGAAAGTATGGGGATCGTTTCTTACCTTAGGCACTTTTGCCTGGAGGATGATGGATCACACCAATTGGAAACGGATTGTTTTCATTCGTGTCACGATGATCATCGTCTTAGCGACCTTCACTTTGGGTCTGCTTTACCGCTATTCGCAGATGGACTATTCCACCTTTATTAACCAAACCTTAAACCAGATTCGTTGGATCTTTGGTATGGGATCGAGCGTATTGGCTGGCGCGACAGTGTACACCTACGCCAAACGTATTGAAGGGGAAGGTTTTGGTAGTGCGCAGCCTTTTCAATGGCTCGGCATATCTTTGATTAGCTACGGTTTCAGTGTCGGTTTTATCGACTCGAGCATGAGCATATGGTTCCAGACCTTACGTTTGCTCTGTGCTTACGGCATGTTGCTTGCACTGTGGTACGCCCTGCGGGTATTTGATGAAGAGCGTGATAATCAGCTGCAATCCACCATTCAGATCTCGCAACAAGAAGCGAAATTAATTGAACTGGGCGAACTGACATCCGCGGTTGCCCATGAAATCAAAACCCCAATCAGTAGTGCGATGATGAGTTGCGATCTACTGGAAATGCAGCTTTCCCACGATGATAAGTGCAAAAAGCAGATAGACAGAATACGATACGGTTTGACTCGTGCTTCCGAAATCAGTCAAGAAGTCTTAAACTACGCACATCACAAACAGATTAAACGTATGCCGCTTGAGTTGCATAAAATTGTGGCCTCTGCCCTCTCTTTGAATCAGTTTCGACTCGAAGCGTTTAAACTTGATATTGCAATAGATAACAAACTTCAGATTTCTGGCGACGCAGGATTACTTGAAGAGGTGTTCAGTAACATCATCAGTAATGCTGTTGACGCAAGTAGCGGCGAAAAAGTCCTCCATATCCACGGATATCAGGACAAATTGTTTGCCATTGTTACCTTTTCCGATCACGGTGGTGGCATGCCAGAGCATGTACTACAAAGAGCAACACAGCCTTTCTTTACCACTAAGACAAAAGGGGAAGGCACAGGAATGGGCTTGGCTCTGTGCAAACAAATCATTTTGCAACACAACGGTGAACTTCGCCTCTATAACCAAGACAAAGGGTTAACGGTCGAAGTGAAACTACCAAGGAATACGCAATGAATTTACAACTTCTCCTAGCCGAAGACGATCCACAACTCCGCGAGGTGTTGATGGAAGCACTCACCATCGAAGGCTTTGAAGTCACAGCATGTGATAATGCAGAAGATGCGCTCGACAGTGCTGCCAATCAGCATTTTGATTTGGCGCTGTTTGATGTGGTGATGGGCGGGATGACTGGCATAGACGCACTCACCACTTTGCGCCGCCTACAACCTAATATTGGCATCATCATTACCACTGCCTTTGCAACGGTCGATATCGCTGTGGATGCGATGAAGAAAGGCGCCGATGAGTTTTTAACTAAACCGTTTAACTTAGCGGCACTGTCAGTAACGTTGAAACGCGTTCACGCTGAACATGCGCCGAAAGCCGCCATTGACGAAAGCGAACATGACCTGATTTTCAGCGCGTTATCTAACCCGATTCGTCGTTCTGTCGTGAAACAACTTAAAGTGCACCGTAAACTGAAATTTATGGATTTATGCCGCGTCGTTGGCGTGGAAGATCACACCAAGTTCAACTTTCACTTACGCCAATTAGTCAATAGTGGCTTAGTGGCAAAAGAAGATGGCCGCGTCTACTCGCTCACCACACAAGGTCAGCAGATCTACTCCAGCTTACTGCAGTAATATCATTCTAAGGCTTTATCGCCTTCACTATGCATAACGAGGGAGCGTACTCCCTCGTGCTATTTTGCCCCAACCTTAATTAATAGAGTTTCTGCTGCACCAGCATAGCTTCCACCGAAGGGGTTGTAAGGCCAGCGATAGATTGATGCTGACTGAGCTTGTCGCGAATATCCGTACTGCGAATTGCCAATCGCTGTGGGCACGCCATCACCGACCAGCGTTCTAGGATCTCTTGCGCACGATAGAATTTGCCAAAATTAAATAGATTATCAGGGCCAATAACGAAAGTGAGCTGCGCATCTGGATGTTGCGTTTGCAGTGCGTCAAGGACCGCATACGTGGTCACGCTCTCTTGTGGCTGCACCAGTGATGATTCGATGTTCGAGAGCTCTAATTTATCCCATTGCAAATCACGGATAAAAGCGTGCAGAAGTTGGCAACGAGTTTGGTAATCCAACATATCTTTACCCCAAGCGTGGGAGATACTGGGCACCAACAAAATGCGATCAAAGTGTCCTAATGAATCAATGACACTTTTATGCCCCAGTGTTGGTGGGTTAAAAGCGCTACCAAAAACAGCAATTTTCTGCATATTTTCCTCTATTCACTGAGAAATCTATCTTCTCGGTTTTCTAATTTACTGATTAAGGTATGATACTACGATAGTTTTGTATTGCTTGCAGGAAAAGGAACCGTAATGGAACAAATTATTCGCGAACAGATGCATGTACTGGCGAGCATCGACCCAAAATTCGAAATTGAACGCCGTATTGGCTTTATAAAACGCAAATTACAAGAGTCTGGCTGTAAATCATTGGTGCTAGGTATTAGCGGCGGTGTTGACTCAACCACATGCGGCCGTCTAGCTCAACTGGCAGTAGAATCACTGAATGAAGAACACAAAACTGATGCGTATCAGTTTATTGCCGTTCGTCTACCTTATGGTGAGCAAAAAGACGAAGATGAAGCACAATTGGCACTCTCTTTTATCAAACCAACTCACTCTGTGGCAGTTAACGTGAAACCAGGTGTCGACGGCATTCACGCTGCAACGCACGACGCTTTAGGTGAAACAGGTCTGCTACCAAAAGATGAAGCCAAAGTTGATTTCGTAAAAGGTAATGTGAAAGCTCGTGCACGTATGGTGGCACAATATGAAATCGCAGGTTACGTCGGTGGCCTAGTGCTTGGTACTGACCATTCAGCGGAAAACATCACTGGTTTTTACACCAAATACGGTGATGGTGCTTGTGACTTAGCGCCTCTCTTTGGTTTGAGCAAACGCCAAGTACGCCAAGTAGCAGCAACTCTTGGCGCACCAGAATTGTTGGTACACAAAACACCAACAGCGGATCTTGAAGAGCTCGCACCACAAAAAGCGGATGAAGAGGCACTGAACCTCACTTACGAGCAGATCGACGACTTCTTAGAAGGCAAACCTGTTTCAGCCGAAGTCTCAGCTCGTATTGTGGCCATCTTCAAAGCAACTCAACACAAACGTCAGCCGATCCCAACCATCTACGACTGATAAATAAAATTCTATTCATGACTCCGATGAGTTAATGAATCCTAAAAAAGCCAATAGCCAACCAAATAGGTTGGCTATTTTTTACCCTTAACTACGCAGAAATAAACATAATTACAACAAAATAGATCAAAATAATTTACCAATTAAAACAATAACGTGAACTCATTCATAAACCCCAAAAATACTTTTTCATACATAATTTTGTGTGAACAGAGCTTCATATTTTTTGTTATCGGCATCGCAAAATAGACGCAGATTTTTCGTTTCACTCCTACTCTAGAGAGCAATGCTTATGTTGTATTTGGAATTCGTGTTCCTATTGCTGATGTTGTATGTCGGTTCCCGTTATGGTGGTATCGGATTGGGCGTCGTGTCCGGTGTCGGTTTGGCAATCGAAGTGTTTATCTTCAAGATGCCACCTTCCAATCCGCCAATTACGGTGATGTTAATCATCTTGTCCGTTGTGACTTGTGCGTCCATTTTGGAAGCAGCGGGCGGCCTTAAATACATGCTGCAAATCGCGGAACGTTTACTGCGTAAAAACCCTAAACGTGTCACCTTAATCGCACCATTTGTTACCTATGTGATGACCATGATGCTCGGGACCGGTCATGCGGTTTACTCCATCATGCCTATCATTGGCGACGTCGCTTTGAAAAACAACATTCGCCCAGAACGTCCTATGGCGGCGGCATCTGTTGCTTCTCAAGTGGGTATTACTGCCTCTCCTATCTCTGCAGCCGTGGTTTACTACTTGGCTCAAGTGTCTGAAATCAATCATAACATCACCCTTCTTTCCATTTTGATGGTTACGATTCCAGCCACCCTGTTTGGTGTTTTACTAATGGCACTTTACAGCCTACGTCGCGGCAAAGAGTTGGATGATGATCCTGAATATCAAGCACGCTTAAAAGATCCTGAATTCAGAGCACGTATTGAGAGCACCACAGCAACAACGTTGAACGAAAAACTGCCAGCCTCTGCACGTAACGCCGTACTGCTGTTTATTCTTTCACTGATCACCATCGTAATTATCGCGATGTTCCCAAGTGTTCGTACCATCGACATCGCCAGCAAACCCATTTCAATGACGGTGATCATTCAGATGATGATGCTGTGTTTTGGTGGTTTGATTCTGCTGATCACCAAAACTGATCCGAAAAACGTGCCTAATGGCGTGGTATTTAAATCTGGGATGGTGGCTGCGATTTCTATCTATGGTATCGCATGGATGTCAGACACGTATTTCCAATACGCAATGCCTTCTTTCCGTGCCGGCATTATTGAAATGGTAACGGCTTACCCTTGGACCTTCGCACTGGCACTATTTATTGTGTCTGTCGTGGTGAACTCACAAGCGGTTGTTGCTCGTATGATGTTGCCGGTTGGCTTAGGCTTAGGTCTATCTCCTGCCCTCGTGGTTGGTTTGATGCCTGCCTTGTACGGTTACTTCTTTATTCCTAACTACCCTTCAGATATCGCGACCGTAAACTTCGATATCACAGGGACAACCAAAATTGGTAAGTGGTATTTTAACCACTCCTTTATGTCCATCGGTTTAATCGCGGTGATTGGCGGTTGCTGTATGGGTTATGTGTTAGGCCAAATCGTGATTGGCTGATGTTCTAACCTTGTTGTTCTTTTAACCTAGTTATAAGCCAAAGGCGAGCCTAGCTCGCCTTTTTTTGTGACTCAGTTCTTATCGTTCTACGACCTGAGTTAGGGCTAACTTATGCCACATCTTGACCAGTAGAAGCTCGCCAAATGCGATACCACTGCTCACGTGTCAATTGTAATGAAAGTCCCGCTACCGCATTTTTTACTCGTTCAATGTTACCTGAACCAATAATGGGCAAAGGTTTCGATGGGAAACGACGTACCCAGGCGTAGATCACTTGTTCACGGTTAGCCGCGCCTGTTTCTTCCACCAACGCATCCAATTCTGCTTGAACTCGTTTGGTTCTGTCATCGGTTGCGTTAAAGAGTTGCCCACCCGCCAAGCATGACCATGCCATAGGGCGCACACGCAAACGCTGTAATTGGTCCAAGGTGCCATCATCGGCAACCGCAAAATTGAGCGGGTTGATTTCAACTTGGTTGGTCATGAGGCCATTGGGCATACGCGATTGCAGCAGCTCAAATTGACTTGGTGTGAAATTAGACACCCCAAAGTGAGCCACTTTGCCACTTTGCTGCAAGCGTTCAAAACATTGTGCCACTTCATCGGCTTCCAGAAGCAGATCAGGGCGGTGAATTAACAGGGCATCAATTTGTTCCACGCCAAGGCTAGCAAGAGAACGCTCCACCGAAGCAGTAATATGTGCAGCTCCCGTATCATAGTGTTTAATTTTACTGTCAGGAAAAGCGTCACAAGGGACAATAATATCGCATTTGGTGACAATCTGAATGTGCTGGCGCAGCTCAGGTTTTAGCGCCAATGCTTGACCAAAATTGGCTTCACAATGATACAAACCGTAGATATCGGCCAGATCGACGGTGGTGATGCCAAGCTCAATATGCTGTTCTAAGAAACGAGTACGTTCTTGAACTGACATATTCCAATCATCTAAACGCCAATAGCCTTGGACTAGTTCTGAAAACAACGGGCCAGACGGCGCCATTTTTACCTGTTCAACCATATGAATCTCCTATTTTTTGCCATAGTAAAGATGCATACGAACAATCACAAAGCCGATGAGTAACTCTGCATGTGAACTCACAGTTTCAATTTCATTGTTTGAGCTATATCGCCTTTGGCTAGGTTTGTCCTTCTTGTTTATTCATATTAGTGACAACGTCACTAATATCAAAAGATGCAAATAGAAAAGCGAGAATAGAAAAAAGCGTGCCCTTAGGCACGCTTCGACATTGCTCAACATCTTCGTGTTGAATAACGCTTAGAAGGTGTAACCAACTGATGCCATGAAGACAACAGGGTTGATATCTACGTCAGTTGATACTTTATCTCCACCTAATTTGTAGTGCGCAGTGGTTTCAATGTTGGCATACCACAGTGATGCGTTCACAAACCAAGAGTCGTTTACTTGGTAATCCACACCGATATTCGCTGCAAGACCCCAAGAATCATCTAGATCCAAGTCAGATAGACCTGCTGCGCGACCAGTATTGTTGAAATGCGCGTCAAAGAAAGTGGTGTAGTTCACACCCACACCCGCGTATGGCTGCCATTTAGCCGCTGGTTCATTGAAGTAGTATTCAACCATCAATGTTGGTGGCAACTGTTTAGTGGTTGCGATATCACGATTTAGCAGATCAGTTGAAATATCATGAGAAAACGGAGTTGCTGCTAGTAGAGAAAGACCAATATGATCAGTCACCATATAGTCGAACGTTAAACCAAGTTGAGTGTTGGTGTTAACGGCAAGCTTACTTGTTGTACCAGTGATATCTTCACTATCGTCTAGAGGGATAACTGATGCGATACCAGCGCGCATGAAGAAATCACCTTGTTGGTGAGCAAGTACGTTAGTTGAAGCTAAGGCAGATAGGACTGCTAATCCACATAATACTTTTTTCATTTGTTATTTTCCTTTATTAGGGCTAGTCATTATTTTTCTGCTGCGCAGAGTAGCACAGAAAAACCACACAATTTTGATGGAAATCAATTTGTAACAATCTAACCCTATAAAAATAACTATATGCAACTTTCATCACTATTTTATGAGTAATATTCATCGCTATTACAAGCGCTTAGCAATTAGTTCATTTATTTTCATTTTCTATTCTTGAAAAGAAATATACCCTACCCCATATAGTAAACAGGTTGGATATGATGCCAACCTGAACAATGTGACTAGAAAGCACTCAATCTCAAACAGGAGATATATTATGAACTTGATTCCACGTGATTCTTGGTCAGACTTCAATCGTTTGTTTGATAATGCGTTTCCGTCTATTCGACCACGTTTTGAATCCGAATTCTTTTCTCCACGCGTTGATGTGGTAGAAAAAGAAAACGCTTTTGAAATCATTGCCGACTTACCCGGAGTCGCCAAAGAAGACGTCACAGTCACCTGCCATAACGGCACCTTGACTATTGAAGCCCAAACTAAGAAAGAACAAGAGAAAAAAGAGGGTGACCAAGTTATTCACCGTGAACGCTATCACGGCAAAATGGTTCGCAGTTTCTCTTTGGGCGACAATATCAATGATAAGGAAATATTTGCTGAATTCACCAATGGTGAGTTGCATGTGAATATTCCAAAAATGGAAGCTCAAGCAGAGCAAGCCAGAACTATCGCGATTAACTAAAAGCGTCTTTCTCAACAAGTGTTTATCAAATGACACTGTGATGTTCCGAGATACCTTAATGGGTAGACGCTATGGTTAAATCCTATAGTGAATAGTTAAATGCTAAAGGTAGCTCCCAATGGGGTGCTACCTTTTTTCATTGTGAAGCGTGATCGATATTGCATATTGCAGCGAACAAACTCTTTAAACTCGTTCGTACTGGATTGTAACTGTCTCGACAGGCAAAACCTGGGCACTTTTCGAAGTGTCCAGGTTTTTTTATGTCCAGTTTTTGTGTCTTAACCCTTGGTTATGTTCGCCACTTAAAATAACAAAGAGACCCTACGATGAAAAAAACTCTCATGGCTTTGCCGCTTGCGCTGTTACCGTTAAGTATCATGGCTGCCACCCAGCAACCTAAGCTGACTTACCAAACCACTCCAACGCTGACCGTCAATCATCTGCAATTTAAAGACTTGAACCGCGATGGCATTCTTAATCCTTATGAAGACTGGCGTCTGTCTGATGAGATTCGTGCGAAAGACCTCGTGGCTCGCATGACCTTAGCGGAGAAAGCCGGTGCCATGATGCATGCCTCAGCCCCTTCGCCAGAGAGCGTGTTAGGTCGTGGCCCTGTGTACGACATGAAACAGCTGACCAAGATGATTCAGCACGACAATGTTAACGCCATGATTACCCGTTTAGATGGCGATGACCCAACCCGTTTCGCTGACCAAAACAACCAACTGCAAGCATTAGCAGAACAAAGTCGCTTGGGCATCCCTGTCACCATCAGTACCGACCCACGTAACGCCTACCACTATTCTGCGCATGATGACATTGACAGTGCAGCCGCAGGCAAATTCTCCCAATGGCCTGAATCCCCTGGCTTTGGCGCGATTAACGATCCGCAATTGACTCGCCAATACGCAGATATTCTGCGTCAAGAGTATCGTGCTGTCGGTATTACTGAAGCGCTTTCACCACAAGCAGACATCGCCTCTGAACCTCGTTGGGCTCGTATTAACGGTACGTTTGGTGAAGATCCCAAAGTAATCCACGACATGGTCGAAGCCTATGTTGAAGGGATGCAAAATGGCCGTACTGGGCTCAATTCAGGCAGTGTCATTACCGTGGTAAAACACTGGGTTGGCTACGGTGCTGCTAAAGATGGTTGGGATAGTCATAACTCTTATGGCCGCTTTGCCGATTTTAAAGACAACAACCTTACACAGCACATTTATCCGTTTGAAGGAGCATTTGATGCCAATGTTGCCAGCATCATGCCTACTTACTCAATCTTGCAAGGTGTGAAAGTCGACGGCCAACCGATTGAACAAGTGGGTGCTGGTTTTAGCCACTACTTGCTCACAGACCTTCTTCGCGACAAGTATCAGTTCAAAGGCGTCATCTTAAGTGACTGGTTAATCACGTCAGATTGCAACAACTCTTGTCAAAAAGGAGCACCAAAAGGTCAAGAAGGAAGACCTGAAGACCTTGGCATGTCATGGGGGGTGGGCGATCTTTCTAGCGAACAACGCTTTGCCAAAGCAGTCAAAGCTGGGGTCGATCAATTTGGTGGTGTCGCAGACCCACAACCGATTATTCAAAGCGTCAAAGATGGCCTAATCACTCAACAAGAGGTCGATCATGCCGTCACCAAAATCATGGTGCAAAAGTTTGCAACTGGTCTGTTTGAAGCGCCGTTTGTGGATGCGAGCATAGCCGGACAAAGCCTTGGCGCACCACAAAATCAAGCTATTGCAGATGAAGCGCAAGCGCGTTCATTGGTGCTATTGAAAAACGATCATCTATTGCCTTTAACAAAAGGCACCAAGGTGTATTTGTACAACATTGAACCTGACGCTGCTCAAGCCGCTGGACTGACTGTGGTAACAACGCCAGAAGCCGCTGATGTTGCTCTAGTACGTGCAGAAGCGCCATTTACTCATCCACACCCTAACTTCTTCTTTGGCGTTCGCCAACATGAGGGGCCATTGAACTTTGATGACAGTAATCCAGACTACAAAATGATTCAGTCACTGAGCAAAAAATTGCCTACTGTTGTGAATATCTATCTCGACCGTCCAGCGATTTTGAACCAAATTCAAAAATCCTCTGGCGCGATTTTGGCCAACTTTGGTGCTAATGATCAGGTGCTGATGAACGCGATCACGGGTGAACACCCAGTCTCCGGTAAACTGCCATTTGAACTGCCAAGTTCAATGAAAGCCGTAAAAGCTCAGCATTCAGATAAACCACATGATTCAGCCAATCCACTTTACCCAATTGGATTTGGCTTAACGCTGTAGAAATTATCAAGGGGCGCGATGCGCCCCTTCATTTATTTGCCGATATGGATTAGCGGATATTGGTTAGCGAATGCTAACTCGCGACCTACTGAATTTTCGTAATATATGGCGTGATCTTGCGCATTAATATTTCTGCATTGGTCGGTTTCACAATGTAATCAACCGCACCGGATTTGATCGATTGACTAAACACTTCTTTATCAGAAAAACTGGTCAGCATGATCACTGGAATGGTTGCTAATGCCGGTGTGCTTTTTAGCAAAGTCAGCGTCTCAAAACCATTCATCACCGGCATATCGATATCAAGCAAAATCAAGTCTGGCTGAGTTGATTGGGACTTTAATAGCACTTCAACACCATTGCCAGCTAATTCCACCTGATAGCCACGCGGTTCTAATATCGACCGAATGATCTTTTGCATCACAGGTTGATCATCAGCCACAATCACCACCGGAAGACGAATTTTATTGGCGTTCAATTTCGGTTTAGCGCGCTCAACACTGTGCTCAAAAGAAACCAGCGTCTGTTCATGGTGACTTTGTAACTGCGATACTTTAGGTGCTATTGAACGCCTTGATAACAGATGGTCAAAGTCAAAGCGCTCGCCCTCGGGCAGTTTGTTGACCATATCCTCTAACATGTTCATCCACTGTTGGCGGCGACTATCGACCGGATCTTCTTCGAGCAAACCAGAAAACATCGAACCACTGCGATGACGCTCTTCTGCCATCCGCAGCAATAACGAATCGAGCTCCGTATTACTCTTGGTGATCTCGTTGGTCATTGAGCGACTTTCCATCTCTGCATAATAGAGATCAGCGCGGGTCATCGCATGCTGACTCACCCGTTTAAGCATCAATTGCACTTTGCCTAAATCATAAATCGGTCGCATTGTCTCATAGCTATAAAAGAGATTATTACGACACATGGCAAATGCCGACGCCCGTTCATGCTTATCACATATCAGCACCGCTTCGCTGGGATATTTTTGCCACAGAGATGGGCTCTGCTGGCTTTCCACATCGCGAATAAATTGCAACGCGGTTGCCGGCGAGCCACAAGCAAAAACAAATACCGCACAATAATGTGATTCTTTGAGCAACCGCAAAAATCGTTCTAAATCATGCTCCATGCTCAATTCATAAATAGAATGAAAACAAGGTGCCACCACCGGTTTGATAATATCGAGCACATCCAGTGTGTCATAAAACAAAAATGCACTTAATTTAGCATCAGCTTTCATAGCCTCTCCTATTCCACTGGTTACTCATCACGATGTTACAATCCCCTGTTGCTGTAAATGTTGTTCTAACTCGCTCATCTGCTGGTCAATTTGCGCAATCCATCCGGTTATCGCTTGATACGACGATGGTTGTTTCTCAATCAAATGAAAGAGTTCGCTGATTCCTAACACCCCACTTGATGCGGCCGCTCCTTTACATCCATGAGCGATACGGCGAATCTGCTCTGATTGCTGGTCAGCTAATGCCTCTTCTAATTGGGTTCTCTCCACGACCAAGTTTTGCCAAAACATCAATAAAACTGCCTCAATCAACTCCTGATCATCAGAGCCAATCACATGCCTCAAGGCTTCGTAGTCGACCGGCGTCTTGGTGGACTCTATGATCGGTGCTTGCTCAGATAACGTATCGAACTCCTGGGGCTTAACTTGAGTCGATGACCCTTTCGCCGACAGAGATTTCTGCGTTTCTATGCGAGTCACATGTTGGTTGAGCATTTTGCGTAGCGCTTTCATCTCGACCGGCTTAGCAATGTAGTCATCCATTCCCGCGGCTAAGCAGCGTTCAGACTCTCCCGCCATCGCATTAGCGGTCACTGCAATGATGGTTGTCGGTGCCTGCTGCTGATCATATTCCCAGCGACGAATTGACTTCGTTAATTCAAACCCATCCATCACCGGCATATGGCAGTCGGTCAACACCAGCGCGAATTCTCCTTGGATAAAAGCATTGAATGCATCAGCACCGTTATTTTCCATTTGATAAGAGAATCCCAATTGTTCTAGCTGCTTGGCCAATACGAGCTGATTGGTTGGCTGATCTTCGGCGCATAAAATTCGAAAATCATCGCGGTGCTTAATTGGCTGTAAATTTTTCACATCTTGATGCGACTCTTTCCAATCCACATCTGGACTTTCCATGTCACACAATACCGCTAAGCCAAAGCGCAACTCCGACGGCTTAAGCGGATGACTTTCAATATGGTAATCACCACTATCTTGCGCCTGCTCAGCGCCAACAATACGTAAACAGCGTTGTTGAACATCAGTGATGTCACGATCATGATCGGTAATCAAAATATCGGCGGTGTGTTCTGCCACTAATACCATCTCAAAACCAAGTAACACCGTCATCCGTCGACACAAACGCTGCCAAATGGGGTTATCACAATCAATAGCGACACGGTGTGGCGGAAATACGTAAGGGTGCTCACTTTGCGAATGAGCCTTCGCGGGTAATACGATACTGAATGTGCTACCAATATCAGGTTCACTTTCCACCAAAATTCGCCCGCCCATCATTTCGGCAAAGGACTTAGAAATGGTAAGCCCGAGCCCCGTGCCACCATATTTACGAGTCGTCGATGAGTCTGCTTGTGTAAACGGCTTAAACAATTCAGCCACTTGGCTATCGGTCATCCCGATGCCATTATCTTGAACACAAATCCAGACTTCTTCATGCTCTTGATCATAGTGACTGCTCACTTCGATACAGCCTCGATTGTGAAACGAGCTGGAAAACTTAATCGCATTACCGAGCAAGTTCATTAGCATTTGTCGCAGCCTGACTACGTCCAATTCCAGTAACGCTGGCAGACGAAAATCGTGTTCGATGTAGATATCCACGTTTTTATTAAGCGCACTGACCCAAAGTGCCTCAACACTTTTTTCCATCACCGAGAGCACCGATGTCGGAGAGAGTTCCACCGACATTTGCCCTGATTCAATTTTGGAAAAATCCAATACGTCATTGATCACTTCGAGCAACGAAAATGAGGAGTCACGTACGGTGCGCACCATACGCTGCTGTTCGTCGTCTAATGGCGTGCTTTGCAGCAAATCGATCATGCCGATCACCCCATTCATTGGCGTACGAATTTCATGGCTCATAGTGGCTAAGAAACGAGATTTTGCATCGTTAGCCTGCTTCGCTGAACGGGTTTCATTTTCCAGTTCACCGCGAATACGGTACTCTTCGGTCACATCCACATTAAGGCCATAGACCTGCTGCGGTTTACCTAATTCATCGGTCACCACATATGCCGCCGCCTTGACCCAGTGCTCTTTAAACGTCAGGTTGTTGATGATTCGAAATTCGTATCGATAGGTAAGACCTTCATCTTGTGCCAGAGTGTACTTGAATGCCTTTTCGGCATCGTTGCGATCATCAGGATGAACGCTGTAACGCCAATCGTCGTTCGTCACTGGCTTGCTCGGATCAATACCGTATAACCGATACATGTTGTCATCCCAAAGCAGTTCATCTTTGGCGAAGTTATACGACCAATTACAAATTCCCCCAGCTAGTGAGGAAAGTTCTATCCCTTTAAGTAACGCATTACGTTCATCATTGGCATCTTTGAGCTGCTTTTCAAACGCTTTGCGTTCGGAGATATCTTCCAACACGGCAATGGCATACAAAGGTTGCTCGTCGCTGTCTCTCACCAAAGAGACCGACAATGTTGCCCAGAAGGGTTCGCCACTCTTGCGCAAATAGCGCTTATCCAAGTTGAAGGTCGCTACTTCACCAGCAATTAATCTTTCGATGTGTTCATTGACCACATCTAAATCTTCTTCATAAGAGAGTAGCCGCAGTTTTTTGCCTAACAGCTCATGCGCCTCATAACCGAAACTATCGCATAACTTGCTGTTGACCTCTAAAAGCTCACCAGTCAAAGTCACACGAGCAATACCAACGGCAGCAGTACTGAATGCAGCGCGATAAATCACTTCGCGTTCGTGCAGCTCTTGCTGAAGCTGCCTTTCACGCGCGGCAATCCCTTCTTGTTCAGTGATGTCACGAATCACACCAACATAGGTCGCTTCATCGTCATCAAAGCTCGCCCCAAACGTCACTTCGACTGGGAATTGGCGTCCAGAGCGATGTTTGGCGGTTAACTGATGCAAAATGCCAAGGGTCTTTTTATCAAACAGCGCAATTTCAGCACTCGGCGTTAAATACGCTTCCTCTAACCCAATGCTAGGTAAGAGAAGGTCTAATCTTTCTCCAATAATTTCATGACGTTGACGACCAAAAATCAGCTCTAACGCGCGGTTGATTTCCAGCACTTGTCCCGCTTCACTGACCACCACCATGCCATCAATCGCGGTATCAAATACCGCTCGCAAACGGCTTTCCGCCTCACGGCTCGCGTGCGTGCGATCTTCAACTTCACGTTCTAACGCCCATTTACGTTGATCTTCTTGGCGTTTTAACTCGGTCATATCATGGGACACGCCAATGTAATGTGTGATCTCTCGCTCTTCATTAAACACAGGATCTAAACGCAAATGGTTATAAAAAAGCGTGCCATCTTTTTTATAGTTACGCACAATCACGGTACAAGATGTGCCGGTGCAGATCGCTTGTTTAATTTGGTTCAGCTCTTCTTGATCGGGTTCTACTCGGTGCAAAAAACCAATGCTGCGACCTAAAAATTCGTCAGCACCATAGCCTGTCAAAATCTCCATCGCCCGGTTAACAAACACCACTGGGTGATGGCGCACTTTGACATCACAAATCACCACACCTGACGTCGTTGAATCCATGGCTCTTTTTTGCAAGCGCATCATCTGCAAAAACTGGTCGTTGCTTGCCATCTGTTGATCTTGCGTTCTCAAGACGGTGTTAATGCCAGCCATCGCTCGGCTCAAATCACCGAGTTCATCACTGCGTTCTGTGCCATCAATCGGTAACTTGCGCTGGCCCTGCTCCATTAACTGACCGGCGTTCACTAAGCCTCTCAGCGCTAACGAATAATGGAAAATCAAATAACCAACGGTGAACAAAATCGCCACCAGCACGACGACCAAAATCACTATCGAGTTAGCTTGCAGCTGCACGGTTTGGGCTAAGGCTTCCGCACTATCAATTCGAATTAAGATAGACCAATTGAGTCCTGGGAAATCGAGTACAGCTTTGTCATGAGCGTAACCCGTCACTTGCTCGATGTGTTTACGTGAGTTCATCGACAAGTTAGCACCAGTTAGCCCCGCTACAGCTAACTTCGCTCCTTCCACGCCCTCTTCAGCAAGGTTTAAGGTGCCAAGAACGGCAAAATCGCGTTGGTAGTCGGCTTGGTTTTGTGACAATGGATCCATGTCGACAATCACTCGCCCTTCTTCATCGAGCAGCGTGATTTCAGTACTCGGTAGCCCGTCAGACGAAAGAATTTGATAGGTATTGGAAATTAAATCTTCTATCGCAGAAAAATCCATCAAGTTAACCCAAACGGCGATGGTCTCCCCTGACGCATTA
The DNA here is from genome assembly GCF_024347055.1 of Vibrio porteresiae DSM 19223. Lineage (NCBI taxonomy): Bacteria > Pseudomonadati > Pseudomonadota > Gammaproteobacteria > Vibrionales > Vibrionaceae > Vibrio > Vibrio porteresiae. The sequence goes on along the minus strand of NZ_AP024896.1, from coordinate 351,384 downwards.
ATAATGGGTTTGGCAAACAGCAAATCGTAGTAATTGCCATCCTGGTCGAATGCATCACGCAGCGGCCCAGTCACATACACAGCATCAGCAGCTGAACTATCGAGCGCATCGCCTCGAAGAACCGCTTGAAACCATGGTTTGCCCGCTATTGATTGTGGATTCACTTTTAACGAATGGAGCGTTTTACCGTGGCTATTGGTGGTATTTGCAGCAAGAAGATGACCTTGGGGATCAAACAGGGCAATACGGCGATATACCTTGTAATTATTGACGAAGGTATTGAGATTTTTTGTCAAGTCAGGTGCTTGGGCATGAATATGCTGAACACTATTAAGCCCCTTGATAGCGAGCGGGAAAATGGAGGTGTCGTGATAGCGCTCAAAGAGATTTCGCTCGATCAGTTCCATCAATAGCTGCGATTCTCGCTCGACGCGATATAAGGTAGTCTCTTCTAGGATCTGTTTCCCTTTCAAGCCAACACTATAAATACCGATAATGGCAATCAAGCTACTTATCGCAAACAGCAGAGGAATTTTAACGGTTAATCTCATGTAATGACTCACCAACGCCATACCAAACTCAGTTCATTTAGCTTGGCTAAATGAAAGACTAAGCACACGTCTAGCCATCATCGTTGCAATGCCGAGTAACAAGGCTCACACGAACCTATCTGCAGTTAAGAAGGGAGCAAAATAGGCGATGTTTTATAATAAAAATCGTCTGAGATAGAATACGGTATTCATATGATTTGTCATGTGATGAATACACATTAGTGATAAAACACCTATTAAGTATTAGAAAAACAGAGCCTAAGTCGGCTCTGTTGGTCGGTAAACAATCACACTCTCTTATTTAAGTTCAAGCTGCGAAACCGCGCGTGAAATGTTAAATACGGGCGTTTTTTGCGCAAAATCAGCGAGTTTGTCTGCATCCAATCCAGCGACCAATTGGTCATTTGGTTTTTCAAACACATTCACACTGGTAAAAAACTTCAACAAGGTATCGTTACCATCTTTGATGAGCGCTTTTTTCAGAGCTAATGTCTCTTGCTCTGAACAACCGTACATCTTGTCTTGATAAAGATAGATCACCACGTTTTTCTTCTGTGCAGGTTTAAGCGAGTTAAACCATTGGTTATCTTTCGGGAAGGCATACTGACTGGTTCTAGCCTGCTGAATGCACTCTCCGTAAGCATCATCCCAAGTCGTTAACGCTTGAACACTGTTGGTGTCTTTTACCGGTTGGGGGGCCTTAGATTGAGTGGCACAACCCGCAAGTAAGGCGGCTGAACAAATCGTGAGTGTGAGTAAAGGTTTCACTGACTGATCTCCAAATCCATGAATGTGTCAGCGAGTTAACCATGTGTGATTTAGAGCCGTGTAAGTAGCACGTCAGAGTTGTGCACAATCTCAATACCACTGCGCACACCCTCTGCTTCTTTTCACTCAGGTAATTAAATCACACTATATTTTTCAAACAGTTGAGAGATGGTCGGCGCTTGCAACCACGTCCAGTCATGGGGTAAAGCAATGTCTGGATTTTGTTTAGTCACGATACGCGCATTCTCTTCGTCGTTCGACTCACTATAAGCAGCCAAATGGGAAATCAACTGCATCTCCCGATCATCTTTAATGGGGCTTTGATACTGCTCTATCATGCCCCAGCCACTATCCCAAGGCAGCATTTCAACGCCGCTTAAGGCGAACAAGTCACGCAGGATACTCCCTTTGATATAAGTGAGACCATGAAAGTGCAAAATACCAAATTGATCTGGATGCGCTTGTCCGTCCATGCAAAGGTGCCAAGCTTTTCCTGCCGAAATGAAACGCTCTTCAGGGAGATCATAGGGATCAAAAGTGATCGCTAAACGGTGCATCTGCCGTTCATCGAGTTGCGCGTCGACTCGAACCCAGCGCCGCTGCTCTTGATGCCAATATTCACATATCCAATGATCTTCAAAAGTGTCAGGGGTGAGATAATCGGCGTACCCACAACGGATTCTGGCAGGAACATCATGCAGACGAATCAACGCACATAACATTAAAGCAAAGTGGCGACCAACAACGATCACCCGCTTATCGGGATTGAGATAACTGACCATGTCGACGGGTTGCCGCTGCGACAACACCTTGAGGATATCGAGGGAACTGCGTAATTGCATTTCACGATGAGCCACGGCAAGCGTGGTATAACAGTGATAACTTTCGAGCCAATAAGCGTGAATGAGGTGGGCTTGAATCCATTGGCATAATGCAGGAATATCGGGCGCGATTAAACTGAGCTCGTTCTTAAATATTCCTAAGTCAGTGTACTCGCTATAAAGATTGTTATTCCAATCCATAGTGGGCATCTCCTTAACACTAACCTTTCGATCGGTACCCTACCGTGGTTAGCTAATGTGCCTAGCGAACAACTCGCCATGCAAAAACTTACCGCAAAGCTCATTTGCACTAAGTTCTTAGCGTTATATTAAAAAAGCATCTCATAACGAATTGCGATAGAGCACACGTTTTAACACTAGTACAGCAATACAAAAGCGCATGAGTCACACCAGCCATTCGCTCTTAATTAATAGTAAAAGTAGGCGGTGATTTTTCCCGTCATTTCCTCGCTGTACCAATGTTGATACCCAACTTCACTGCGCAAAGCGGTATTGGTCGTGATGCTCCAGTTCCAAGTCGCATTCACCTGAGAACGCGATAAAACAGTATCACCAAGTAAGCGCAGCCAATCCCCCTCAATTCCTAAACGATGCTGTGCCCCCAATGAGTACAGCATCCCCGCACGCACACCAACGCCCGTAACCCAATTGTTGTCGGTTAATGGCCCATGGTTAATTTCACCATTGATGAGTCCATAAACGTGTAAACCATCGGCTCGTCCCCACGCTTTCCCTGCACCACCATTGATAAACAGACGATGAAGCTGATGACTATCAGGACGATCAAGACCAAACTTCATATTCCAAGCCAAGCTATCAAACACGCGATTACTGGGCGCAAGCGCCATCGCATCAACAATGTACCAATGATCCAGTCGTGTGATTCCTTGGTCATCCATCGTGATACCAAGATCGCCGAAACTGATCTGAGCGCCGGGAATAAACCCAGCCTGCGCATCAAAGAGATCGTGATAAGAGGGACGCCATTCGAACTCAGTCCTATCACTGCTCGCTTGGTGCAACTGACGCCCAAGTCCGAAACGCGCTGAACCGTGCCCTTGATCCGGTGAAGTGTGCGGTTGCGGAACATCTGGGTAGGGCGAAGGCGCATCCAGTTTACTGCGTGCAATCAAAATATTGGTTAGTTGTTTTGCCGTAATATTGCGCGCCAATCCCTCATCATAGAGTTCGAAATTCAGCCACTCGTAAGCAAATTCCAAAATAGCGGCCTGCTCGCTAGGAGAAAATTCATCCGCATCAGGATAAATACCCTCTTCTTTTAAGCGGCGAGTCGCTAGATAAAGGCGTTCATCAACAAAGTCGGATTCATGCAACAAACGCGTTCCAAACGCCGCGCGATAGTCAGGGCGTTCGGTGAGATGGGCATCCACCAACGCCTTGACTGTATCTGATGGGGTTGCTGCATAGGGAAATTGACTGACTAAGTCCAAATCATGATTAGCTAATTGCAACAGTGCCAACAGCTGATAAGAACAGTTTTCATCAAAAAAGTAATAATCGAATTCCGCTTGCTCCAACTCCCATAGATGCAATAGCACCCGCTCCACTTCCGCGTGCGTAAAACGCAGTGGGTACTCCCAAATATCTCGAGACTCGATATCATTGTATTCCCGCACTTTTTTGTAATACGGCATCACAGTAAAGCGACCAGGATAAGAGCCCACTAACCCTTTGAATGCGTAAAGCGCCGCATTATCGTCGGTTTGTGGCTGAGCAGCGAAGTTAATGGCATAAGCCACCAGTTCACTGTTCTTGTTTTGGTTGAGCGCGTCGATACGCAGCAGAGTATGACCAAACATCGACGATGGGTTATTCATAAAGGCGGTCGGAAAGACCAAGGTCAATTTATCGGGTGCCATCGCCTCTTGCCATTTATTAAGCTCCGGGCAATCAAGGGGGGGCATCGGGTGACTAAGCTGCTTTTCTAACCATGCATAGCGAGCGGGAAAGGTGCAGCGCATCATTTGCCGTTGCACCATGTCTGGCTGGTATAAAGCCAAAATGGTCGCTTGCAACTCTTGTTTCGGGTCGGTTTTACCGTGAATGGAAAGAAAAAAGGTCGCAGAATCCACAGTACTTTTGTACTGGTAACGTAGTGCCGGCAAATAGTGGCCCAGTTTAAGCCAGTAAGCATCTTGGCTTAATACATCAATATCGAATTGGGGAACTTCAATTGGAGAAACATCTTGTTGATTTGCCATCCCAGGCAGACTAACAAGCCACAGTGCGATTGTCGCTATCCATCGACTTTTTAACATACGGTTGAGTTACCTCAGCAAGCAAAGTAAGTAGGAATGCATCAGTGATTCTCTTAACACTGATAAAAATAGCTTAGCGTGAAAAGCCAAAACATGACTAACTCATTATTTTTAAATAAAAAGTGCCTCAACTAGAGGCACTTATTTAAGATAACTCGATGTTAAATTGCGTAGCTAGATAACGTTGCGTCTTTAGAGATCAACGCATTCAAGTTATTCAGGACTTCATTGGAAGTAACGTTTTCAGAGCTAAACACCACCGCGAAATTTTGTTTCGCCATAGTGTTAAAACTGGCTTTGTCTGCGTCTTTAATGCCCCACACTTCAGACAAGGTATTCAGGGTCTCCCCCTGACCTTTGGCGATATCGCGTGCCAAATTGTCCATATTGCCATCAATAAACATGGCAAGTTTCTGTGCAGAATCAATGGTTCCAGTGCCATCACAACCTAACGTACCAAAGGTAATACCAAAGGTTTGGTTACCTGACGTGGAGTTAGTGGTGGCACCTAGAATTTTAAATACTTTGCCGCTTTTTCCGTCAAATATCATGGTGCCCAAATCGTGTAATACCACTTATCCAAAATATTGAGAGGTTATGATGAAATCATCCATGTTATGCAGTGCTATCGCCTTAGCGCTTTTGAGCGCAGGTGCGAGCGCCGCTGAAACCACCCACACAGGTAAAGGAACCTTCTATGGTTATGGTGGCGGTGGTAATTGCAGTTTTCCTACGCCAGATTCCACTATCTACACTGCCGCAATGAATAAGACCGACTACAACAATTCCCAAGCCTGCGGTGGTTACGCTCAGGTGACGAATACTGATACCGACCAGACGGTGATTGTTCGAATTGATGATCAATGTCCGGAATGTGCCGAAGGGTCGATCGATTTAGACCAAAAAGCCTTTGCGCAAATCGCCGCGATTGAAACGGGTATCATCCCAATCTCATGGCACTATATCGCCGATCCCAATGATGAAAATATGAAGCTCTACTTCAAAGAGGGGTCAAGTCAGTGGTGGACAGGCATTCAAGTTCGTGACCACAAATACCCGATCACCAAGTTGGAATACCGGATTAGTGGCTCAGGCAGTAGCTTTACTGAAGTTACGCGCCAACCCTATAACTACTTCGTTAAGAATGATGGATTTGGGGTTGGCCCATACGATTTTCGAATTACCGACAGCAAAAACCAAACCCTAACTGTAAAATCCGTGGCATTGGTTCTCAACTCTGAAATCGATACCGCGATGCAATTCCCTGATGCTGATGAGTAATATAGGCGATGATTAATATAAGTGATGAGCACCAGATTATGGTGCTCATCACTTAACAGTAAGAACATCATAAACTTATTTTTTGCTCCTTCGTCTTCCCCTATTTTTCCCAACTTATTTCAAATCGAATTTGACAAATAAGTTAGTAAACCATTTTTTAGATGAAGTGATGATTAACCTTGTAATTTGTGTTAGAACAATACCTTACAGGTAGAATTACTGCATTAAGCATCCAGTTAATGATGCCGATAAGCTCATATTTCTTATGGCACAACACCACTGAATATTGAGGCTTCGGTTTAGCAAAGATCTCTCATATAAAGGATAAATAAATTGGATATTATTTTCGTCAGACATGGACTTCCTGATTATTCCTTAAGTGACCAGCGCAGAATGTCCCAGCTAGAAAAAGATTATGCGCCGTTAGATAGAGAGGGAATTAAAATGATTCATGCGACGGCCAGCGAGCTGGTAGAGCAAGGGGCAGAAATCATCATTTCATCGCCTTATACCCGTGCGCTACAGACAGCAGAAATAATAAATCGTCAACTTGGGTTAGAACTGTTTGTTGAACATGATTTAAGAGAGTGGCGTGCTGATTTGGCGGGAAATTATATCGACCTAACAGAGCGTGACCGACGCTGGCATGAACACCGAGAAACGCTCAAACAGTGCAAAATACCCAGCGATGTACCCTACGAAATGTGGCCAGATCTTAAAACGAGAGCACAAGCGGTACTCAATAAATATCAAGACTACGGCAAAGTCATTATTGTTTCCCACTTTAATGTTTTTGAAAGCTTAGTTGGTTTTCAACCACAAGGAATCGGCTGCGGACAATATAAATTGTTGGATTATGTCCCTGAAAATAATCCATGTGCGCAAGAATAATAAGGACATTTCTTTTATGTATATCCCCAATTACGCGCAAGTCGATGATCGACAAACCGCCACCGATATAATTAACGAATTTGGTTTTGGCTTAATTGTTTCACCCACCCTTGAAGCGACACATGTACCTTTGGTGTATCAACCTGTAAGTGAAGGTAATGGTGTTTTGTATGGCCATTTTGCAAAGGCAAACCCTCACTGGAAAGAACTGGCGGGAACCAGAGTGCTCATCGTGTTTGGCGGACCGCACGCCTATATTTCACCAACTTGGTATGAGAATAAGCCTGCCGTACCAACATGGAACTATGTCGCCGTGCATTGCTATGGCACCGTCGAACTACTGAACGACCAAGAAACAGCAAATGCGCTAAACCATTTAATCAGACAATACGAGCCTAGCTTACTGAGTAATTCAGAAGTGATGTCGGATGAACTGAATGCCAAACTGTCTCAAGCGATTGTCGGATTTAAAATTGTGATTGATGACATTCAAGCCAAAGAAAAACTAGGGCTACACCGAAGCCCAGAAGATCAAGCGGGGGTTTATCAAGCACTCAATGAGAGTGAGCACTTGCCTGCCAAGATGCTTGCCAACTACATGAACAAACGAACGATGAAAAGTGAAGGACAAGATCAATGATCAAAGTGAATACCACCGTTGTTTCCGGCGTGGCATTATCACAAATTGATGGTGAAATGAAACTGCTGCTGATGAAGCGAGTAAAAGGTGGCTTTTGGTGCCACATTGCTGGCTCAATTGAAGCAGGAGAAACCGGGGTTGATGCGATTGTGCGTGAGTTTGCTGAAGAGACTCAGATTCAAGTAACTCATTTATATAACGCGCAGTTTCTAGAACAGTTCTACGTTGATAGTGCCAACCTTATTGAACTGATTCCCGTCTTTGCCGTGCTGTGCCCAGCCAATCAAAATGTCACGCTAAACAACGAGCATACTGAATACAAATGGTGCAGTTTACAAGAAGCCTTAGAACTTGCTCCCTTCCCTAATCAACATGCGGTATACAAACATATCTGGCACTATTTCGTCGAAAAGCCCATCAACGAGCTTTATAGGGTGAACATCTAGTTGTTTGCCAAACAAAAAGCGCCCGTTGGGCGCTTTCGTGTTTTAAATATGGCACTTAACGGCTTATTGCCAATCAAGAATCACTTTACCCGATGCGCCGCTGCGCATAGTGTCAAAGCCTTGTTGGAAATCATCGATACTAAAGTGGTGCGTAATGATTGGGGTCAGATCCAAGCCAGATTGGATCAGGCTTGCCATCTTGTACCACGTTTCGAACATTTCGCGACCGTAAATACCTTTAATGATTAGGCCCTTGAAAATCACTTGAGTCCAGTCGATCGCCATATCTGATGGTGGAATACCCAATAGCGCAATACGGCCACCATGGTTCATGGTTTTTAGCATTGAACTGAATGCACTTGGTACGCCAGACATCTCAAGGCCAACATCAAAGCCTTCGGTCATACCCAGCTCTTTCATCACATCTTCCAATTTTTCATTGGCGACGTTCACCGCGCGAGTCACACCCATTTTGCGCGCCAGATCCAGACGGTATTCGTTGACGTCGGTAATCACCACATAACGGGCACCAACGTGTTTTGCCACAGCCGCAGCCATGATCCCAATTGGGCCAGCGCCAGTAATCAAGACATCTTCACCCACGAGATCAAACGACAATGCGGTGTGCACTGCGTTACCAAACGGGTCAAAAATCGAGGCAAGATCATCAGAAATCCCCGCTGGGATTTTGAATGCGTTAAACGCAGGAATCACTAGGTATTCGGAAAACGCGCCGGTACGGTTTACACCCACACCAACAGTGTTACGACAAAGGTGAGTACGACCACCACGACAGTTACGACAGTGACCACAGGTAATATGACCTTCGCCAGAAACGCGATCACCTACCGAGAAACCGCGCACATCAGAACCCACCGCAACCACTTCGCCCACGTATTCGTGACCTACCACCATTGGGACAGGGATGGTTTTTTGTGACCATTCATCCCAGTTGTAGATATGCACGTCTGTGCCACAAATCGCAGTTTTACGAATTTTGATTAACAAATCATTGTGACCTGGTTCTGGCTTGTCCACTTCGGTCATCCAGATACCCTGTTCACGTTTTAATTTGGCTAGTGCTTTAATTTTCATGTGATTACGCCTTAAATAATGCCCATCTCTTTACCCACTTCAATAAAGGCATCAATCGCCTTATCCAACTGCTCACGGCTGTGTGCCGCTGACATTTGGGTACGGATACGAGCCTGACCTTTTGGTACCACTGGGAATGAGAACCCGACAACGTAAATGCCTTTGGCTAAAGCGCGTTCAGCAAATTCGGCCGCCACTTTTGCATCACCCAACATGATTGGAATGATCGCGTGGTCAGCGCCCGCAAGCGTAAAGCCTGCGTCTGTCATACGAGTACGAAAATGCGCTGCGTTGTCCCATAGGTGGGCACGCAAATCATCACTTTCACTTAATAGATCGAGTACACGTAGCGATGCAGACACAATCGCTGGCGCTACCGAGTTAGAGAACAAATAAGGACGAGAGCGTTGACGTAACCAGTCAATCACCTCTTTTTTACCAGCAGTGTAACCGCCAGAAGCGCCGCCCATGGCTTTACCCAGCGTACCGGTAATAATATCGATGCGGTCAATCACATCGTGATACTCATGAGTACCACGACCATTTGCGCCCATAAAACCGACAGCGTGGGAGTCATCCACCATCACTAACGCATGGTATTTATCTGCAAGGTCACAAATAGCAGGCAGGTTAGCGACTACACCGTCCATTGAGAACACACCGTCTGTCACGATGAGTTTATGACGAACACCCGCGTTATCAGCTGCGATCAACTGCTCTTCCAACTGCGCCATATCGTTGTTGGCATAGCGATAACGCTGCGCTTTACATAGACGCACACCATCAATGATTGACGCGTGGTTCAATGCATCAGAAATGATCGCATCGTTTTGATCAAGCAGTGTTTCAAACAAACCAGTGTTAGCATCAAAACATGAGGTGTAAAGAATGGTGTCTTCTTTACCAAGGAAGGCTGAGAGTTTTTTCTCTAGTGCTTTATGCGCGTCTTGCGTACCACAGATAAAACGAACCGATGCCATACCAAAACCGTGCTCATCCATCCCCTCTTTCGCCGCTTCAATCAACGCAGGGTGGTTAGCTAAACCTAAGTAGTTATTGGCACAGAAGTTAAGTACTTCTTCACCCGTTGCGATGGTCACCGCAGCTTGTTGAGATGAGGTAATGATTCGTTCTGATTTGTACAGACCTTCAGCTTTGACTTCCTCAAGCTGATTGCGGATCTGTTGGTAAAAGGCAGAAGACATTGCATGTTCCTTTTTGGTATATCGAGTTTTATCGTCAACCACTGTGACAGTAGTGACCTTAATTCTCTTAAGTGTAATCCATGCCATCACAGGCGATTATCCTGTGCTGTGGAAAAGTATTTGTGAACTCAAGGAACAAATAGCAATTGAAGTGCGCTTTGAGGCAAAAAAAAACCGCTGACCAAATCGAGTCAGCGGTTGGATTATCAGCAGGCAGCGTAGATAATCTTAAAATACCGTTACAGAGTTAACGACATTCGAATGAGGCGGCTTGGTTAATATCACCCTTACCTTTGTAGTAAGCCACTTTAGGGTAAACGCACAGTGGTTGCTGTTTTCCCGGGAAGGCTTTGCCTTGAGCAATCATCTGTTCTGGGGCTTGATGTTTTTCAACCCAATTTTGCATTGCTGTCAGAGGATCAAAATCGTCAAGTGCAGGACCATCACCACAGTGAGTCATGCCCGGCACCATAAACAATCTTGCCCATTCTCGTTGAGCGACTTTATCGCCACCAGACGTGTTTTGTTCCACTTGGTTATACCAATCTTTGATGTCATCCGTTGAGAATACAGGATCTGAAACGCCTTGATAGATCAGGATCTTACCGCCATTTTTCTCAAAGGTATTGAGATAAGTACTGGTTGCGTCGTTGATTGCAGCAGTTTCTTGGATACGAGCAGGGTCTTTATCAAAATCAAACTTTGCCAAATCAAAATCGGGCATTGGCGGGGTCATGTAGTAATTGACCATCGAATCGCGACCTAACACGATGTTGAGAGCATTAGGCTTGGTCGCGTCATTGGAATCACCCAATTTCCAATTACGCCACCCTTTGGCAGAAATACCCGCATCATAAGGCCAGCTCGCATAAAGTGCATTACCATGGCTGTCTTTCGCGCCAGAAAAGACTTTCGCTAACGCATCCACTTTGGCTTTGCTTAAGCAATTGGCACTTTCACCTTGCTTACATTGCACAACAACCGGATTAAAGTGGCATGCTGGATAGTTGTTAATCAGGCCATCTTTGAGCCCATCTTTATCATCACACTCAGCCAAGATAGCATTGCTGACCAGTTTCAGCTCAGCATCACTAAAAGCCTGTGCCAAAATGGGACGCCCCTGCTTATCTTTCGGCGCAACAGCCGTCAACGCTTGTGTATCCCAAACTTCACCAATCGCCGCATGGCTTAAGCGAAAACCGGGGTCACCGACAATCACCCCATTAAATTCCGTTGGGTAACGTTCTGCTGCCAACATAGCCTCACGTCCACCATTTGAACAGCCCATAAAGTAAGATTGGCTGATCTGTTGGTGATAGTAGTGACGAATCATCGCTTTGGCCGTGGTGGTTACTTTACCGATCGCTTGATAGGCATAATCCAGACGTGCTTGTTGATCGTAAGCAAACTGAGCATTGCGGCCCTCATGACCACCATCCATGGACACCACGGCAAAACCACGCTGCAGAGCTGGTGCTGCGGTTGCTCCGTGGACAGGAATACTGCCGACGGCATTGGCAACAAAACCATCTAAGCCGCCGCCACCTTGAAAGAGAAAGTCGCCTTGCCAGTTACTTGGCAATCTTAACTCGAATTTAATCGCGTACGGTTTTTCATCAGCGCCAATACGTTCGTTAATTGCGCCATTAACACGACAATGCGCTGGGAGTTTATTACCGGACGCGCTAGCGCCAGTCAAAGCGGCCATTTTATCTTTGCTGGCATTGCCCGCTTTAACCCACTCCACCTGACTAATGTTCACGCCAGTCAGTGTCATCTTGGTTAGCGATTGGCACTCCTCTTCGGGAGTTGCTGCGTAGGAAAGGCAAGGGAAAATCAGCAGAGCGCCAAGCCCTACTAACCCTTTTGCAGAGAGTTCCATTTTCATTTGTCCAAGTGTTATTGAATTATGGGCAGGGAATTTATCATTGGATAATGAGATTAAAAATCGCATAATTCACCCCCTTCTTATCTAAAAATCCGATAGGTTAGAGTGTGTACAAGACAACGTTAGGTTAGACCAATGGTTGGTATTTACTACTGTCATTGACGAAGGTGGGTTTAATGCAGCAGCGCAGAAACTGCACCGCAGCCAATCCTCTGTTAGCTACGGTATCAGTAAGCTGCAAGAACAACTTGGCCTTAAGTTGTTCATCCAAGATGGACGCAAGATGGAACTCACCAAAGAGGGAGAACGGCTCAGAGAAGAGATAGCACCGGTGCTACGCGACTTTCAACGAATCGAAACCATTGCACAAATGATGGCTACCGGAGTGGAATCGCGCATTCGGCTGTTGGTCGATTCGATTTTCCCTCGTCATTTGTTGTTTCGCGCTATTCACCAGTTCAACCAAATCTACCCTGAAACACGAGTGGAACTGTATGATGTGATTCGTCTCAATCCAACCCAGCATACTCAATTTGATTTGGCGATTTGTACCACCGTTGATGGCACCATCACCGGAGATAAATTGCTGGATGTCGCGCTCTATCCTGTCGCTCACCCCAATCATCCATTGGGCCTCAAAAGCGCAGTAACCCAAAACGACTTGTGTAATTACGTGAGTGTTCGTTTTCAAAACTCCCATCAACCTTACGGCGGAGAACCACCGCGCAAAGGCGAGTATTGGCTGGTCAATACACTAGAAGGGGCGGCTTCAGCGGTGCGTAACCAAATTGCGTATGGCTGGTTACCCATGAGTGCGATAGAAGAAGACGTGCGCGAAGGCACAATGCAGATTTTAGCCCTGCAAGACCGCATGATCACGGTTGTGCCCCTTTACATCAACGACAACGACAAGGGCATCAATGGCCCTGCCACCTTAAGCCTGAAAAAGATGTTATTTGAAGTCGTTTCCGCAAGTGAAACAATGGATAGGCAATAAATCGAGAGAAAGAAAAGGCGGCATCGAGCCGCCTTTAGATCAACCTCATCAGCGAAGTTAGAAGAATCCCAGTGGATTCACATCGTAACTGATGAGTAGGTTTTTGGTGTTTTGATAGTGACCCAGCATCATCTTATGGGTTTCACGACCAATACCGGATTTCTTATAACCACCAAACGCCGCATGCGCGGGGTACATATGGTAACAGTTGATCCATACACGACCAGCTTCGATACCACGTCCCATGCGATAAGCAAGGTTAGCATCGCGTGTCCACACACCAGCGCCTAAGCCATACTCGGTGTCATTGGCGATAGCGAGGGCTTCGGCTTCGTCTTTAAAGGTGGTAATCGCAATCACTGGACCGAAGATCTCTTCTTGGAAGACACGCATTTTATTGTGTCCCGCCAGCATGGTCGGTTGCACATAATAGCCGTCACAAATATCGCCGCTCTGTTTGGCTTTATCTCCACCGAAAATCACTTTAGCCCCTTCATTACGGCCGATTTCAAGGTAGCTCAAAATCTTCTCATACTGCTCTTCAGAAGCTTGAGCCCCTACCTGAGTATCGGTATCTAGTGGGTTACCTTGACGGATCAATTTGGCGCGTTCTGCGAGTTTTGCGACAAATTTTTCGTAGACCGATTCTTGCACCAATACCCGTGATGGGCAGGTACAGACTTCGCCTTGGTTGAAGAAACCAAGCAAGGTCCCTTCAAGGCATTTTTCCAAATACGCATCTTCGTGTTCAAACACGTCGGCAAAATAGATGTTCGGCGATTTACCACCCAACTCAACGGTGGATGGAATGAGGCTGTCAGCAGCGCATTTAAGAATATGGTTACCAACAGAGGTTGAACCGGTAAAGGCGAGTTTGTTAATACGGCGGCTAGTTGCTAGAGCTTGACCGGCTTCTGTACCAAAACCATTAACGATATTGACGACACCAGCAGGCAAGAGGTCTTGAATGGTTTCCATCAAAATCAAAATAGAAACTGGAGTTTGCTCTGCCGGTTTCATCACCACGCAGCAGCCAGCCGCAAGTGCGGGTGCTAACTTCCATGCCGCCATCAACATCGGGAAGTTCCACGGAATAATTTGCCCGACCACACCAATTGGCTCATGGAAGTGATAGGCGGTCGTCTTGTCGTCAATCTCACCGATTGATCCTTCTTGCGCACGGATACAACCAGCAAAATAACGGAAGTGGTCGACGACTAAAGGCAAGTCGGCAGCAAGTGTTTCGCGAATCGGCTTACCGTTTTCCCACGTTTCAACATAGGCCAAGGTTTCTAAGTGTTGCTCGATACGATCAGCGATCTTGAGCAGCAAATTGGCACGATAGGTAACGCTGGTTTTCGACCAAGTGGTGCGTGCTTCATGTGCGGCGTCGAGTGCCAATTCAATATCGGCTTTATCTGAACGTGCTACCTGACAAAACGGTTTACCATTGACGGGCGAAATATTGTCAAAATATTCACCGCTTACCGGTTTAACCCATTGTCCTCCAATAAAATTATCGTAATGAGTTTTGAAGTTGAAGATCGCTTTTGCAGTTCCAGGTTGAGCATAAATCATGGTTCTATCCTTTCCACTTTCTCGTTCATGTTATGGGTACATACCGCGCCTTATTTGCAGCGCTCACGCAAGGTACAACGCAAATCACAAGCCAAGATTATTTACCTTGTTGTTAATAAATTGTAACGGTATGATTAACAAATAATTAAATCCATGCGCGAACAGATGAAACCAATTGAATGGGCTGCCTCCCATTGTTCATCTGTTCCAAAATGGAACAGTGTCACTGTGACAAGGTGGAACATTTATGCAAATACAACCACTTAACAAAGACTGGCTCAGTTCATCATGGGAACGGAGTCAAGAAGCAGGACTGATTCAACGCCGCCTACCTGAAGCGATTCGTCTGCCCACGTACGAATTAAAGGAGCGACAATGGCGTGCCACCACCATGATTGATGCTGTCGAGCGTTTTGTTCTCCCCTTGTTTAATCAAATGTGTGCGCACACGGATAGTCGGCTGATTTTGACCGATGCCGATGGGGTCATTCTCTCTTCGTGGGGTCAACCGCATTTTCGCGAACAGTTACTGCAAATCGCCCTCGATAGTGGCTGCTGTTGGCAAGAGAAACTGAAAGGGACGAATGCGATTGGTACGGCGCTAATTGAATCTCGTCCTATCTCCGTTATTGGAGAGCAACACTACATTCGCCAACACCAATTTATCAGTTGTTCTGCCAGCCCAATTCTCGACTACCAAGGGCACATTGTCGGTATTCTCGACATTACCAGTGAGCAACAAAAACACGACATCACTTTGCAAGTGTTAGTACAAAACATGGTGCAGTTGATAGAGAATCACCTTATCTCCTCTTTACCTAATGGTGCGACGCGCATCGATTTGGCACTCGATCCATCACTGATCAACAGCGGATGGCAAGGCATTGTGATTGCTGATCCCCAAGGTAAAGTGATGGCGCACAATCACATCGCGATGCACTTACTGGAACAAACCAGTTTGCTCGGGATGGATCTGCAACAAGTGATCGAGAGCGTTCCCCATCGGCTGATTTATGAAAGCCACACCATCAATCGTGAAGAACCGAAAGCACGCCACAAGACCACCGCCACGTCGACTCATTTACATTTTGGCGATCAACAGGTGGAAAAAGCGTGGCAACAAGCAGCCAAATTGGTCAATCATGATATTCCTATCTTATTAATGGGGGAAACTGGGGTCGGGAAAGGTGAGTTTGTTAAAGCACTGCATCAATATTGCGGCGCTAAACAGCCGCTGATCAGTGTCAACTGCGCAGCACTTGCCAGTGAGTTAATTGAGTCAGAACTGTTTGGCTACGCTCCCGGTGCATTTACCGGAGCCAATACCAAAGGCTATGCAGGGAAAATTCGTGCCGCACACAATGGTATGCTGTTTCTCGACGAAATTGGCGATATGCCACTAGAGGCGCAAAGCCGTTTGCTACAAGTGCTGCAAGATAAAGTCGTGGTTCCGGTGGGCTGCACCAAAGAATACCCAGTGAATTTACAGATCATCGCGGCAACTCATCAACCGTTGGAACAAGCGGTACAGGCGGGCACCTTTAGGGAAGACCTTTACTATCGTCTCAATGGATTAGTGCTGACCTTACCGTCCCTGCGTGAGCGCAATGACCGAGCTGAGCTCGTCACCGCGCTACACCATAAATATCGCAAACATCACCAAACACTTTGCCCGTTGCTGTTAGACAAGCTCAACCGTTATGCATGGCCGGGCAACTTACGTGAGCTGGATAATGTCATCAAAGTTGCCTGTCTACTGGCCAGTGAAGAGACCGAGCTCAAACTTGAGCATCTTCCCATGCACATTATTCGTTTGCTCACCCCGACTACGGCTCAATCGGGGGAACCGGCTCCCGTCGAAACCTTGCGTCATGCTCTTGACCATCGCTTGGTCGAAACCTTCCAAGCCAATCAAGGAAACGTCAGTCAAACGGCGCGTCTTTTAGGGATCAGTCGCAATACTTTGTACCGTAAATTGAGGGCGATCGGACTTTTGACATAACTTATTGACACTTAAAACAAGACAATTGCATTGGCCGGTTATATCTGCCAAAGTCCGCCCTATTAATTAAAAATAGACAAGTGTAAACCTTTACATCACTCAATATGGTACAGCCCAAATTAATTGCGCTCCTTCCTGATCTCGCCAGTTTTATTCTGGTGGTTAACGAAGGTAGTTTTACTGCCGCAGCTCAACAGTTAGGCGTGACGCCCTCCGCCTTGAGTAAACTGATTACGCGTTTAGAAAAAGCGCTATCAGTCAAACTGTTTGAACGTTCCACTCGACAACTGCATATTACCCAAGCGGGTCAAAAAATTTATGACCAATGCTTAGTGATGGTTAATGCAGCCCAACAAGCCATCGAGTTATCACACCATGATCATAGTGAGCCTTCAGGTGCGTTGACGGTCGCCGCACCTGAAGCCTTTCTTAATTCGGTGTTACAACCTTTCGTGTTGCCGTTTCTCCAGAAATACCCGCACATCGAACTTAAGCTTCGCGCGGCCGATGGACAGATAGATCTGTTTCGCAGCAACATCGATATCGCGTTTAAACTAACCGATAAACCGGATGAAAACTTAGTGCTTAAAGAGCTGTGTAAAACCAACTTGGTTTTGTGTGCTAGCCCAGAGTATTTGCAACGCCGTGGTCATCCGGCCCACCCTATCGAACTGAATCAGCACGACTGCTTGTATCTAGCCGAAAATGCCAAAGACCATGTGTGGGACTTTCTCAAAGATGATGAATTTCATACCGTTGCAGTATCGGGACGTTATGCCGTCAACCAGTCACAAATGCGCCTTAATGGTGTCAAACATGGGTTAGGAATTGGGATTTTTCACGATTTTGTGGTGCAGGATGCATTGAGCTCAGGTGAAGTCGTGCAAGTGTTGCCATCTTGGACCATCAAGAGTAACTATCATGGTGCGGTCGCGATGCAATACCCGCAAACCAAATACATGCCCGCACGCCTGCGAGTATTTATCGACTATGTGATAGCCAATGTTCAACCCAAATTGCTCGCTAAGGATCAGCTACATGCTTAAACGTTTTCATCACGTTGCAATCATCTGCTCTGATTATCAGCGCTCCAAAGCATTCTATACCCAAATACTGGGATTGAAGGTGGTGGCGGAACACTATCGGGAAGCGCGCCAATCCTACAAATTGGATCTGGCACTGCCGGATGGAAGCCAAATTGAGTTGTTCTCTTTCCCAAACCCACCAGAGCGACCTAATCGTCCTGAAGCACAAGGGTTACGCCATCTCGCTTTTGTTGTTGAAGATGTAGCAGCAGAAAAACAGCACTTGGAAAATTTAGGCATTGAAGTCGAACCGATTCGAATTGATCCTTACACCGAGCGCTGCTTTACCTTTTTTCAAGACCCAGATGGTTTGCCGCTTGAGCTGTACCAAGAGGCTGAGTGAGCGGCATAGTTAACTAACGTTGGATGAAAGAGCTTCTACGGCGATTTACCTGAGCACCAATAAGTAAGGCCAACATTCGTTGGCCTTACTGTTATTTCGCACTATCCTGCAAAGCACTAAAAATCTCTGATTAGCGGGTCTTCTTGTGGTATTCCTTACGCAGATCATCCACTTTACGCAAATCCGCTTTGGCTTGATCAAGTTGACCTTTATCGAGGTCACCTTTCACCGTATCTAACGCCTGACTCAACTCCTGTAAACCTTCATGATAAGCCGCAAGGTTTTTACCATCATACTCATCATGCTTAGCTTGAGCGACCAAAGTGGAGAGATCCATCACGGCCGCTTTCATGGTATCCACACTTTGGGCTTGGGCTGCGTCACGAAATGCTGATTTCATCTGTTTCATGGTCTGTTCTAGGTCATCAGCCCAGACACTGGCGGCCATGGTCATACCGATGAGAAACGCTGTCATTGCTCTAATCATTAAGACTTCCTTATATTCATTATCATCCTGTCTCTCAATTGCTAAAGAAGGCAGTCACTCTTTGACACTACCTCAAAAGTGTAGTTCAAATTCTTCAATCGGTTCATGGCCGCGCAAACGTAGAAAGTTCAAAAAATCTCGAGCTGAGCGAGTGATCACTTTGTCTTCATCCACTCCCACACTTTCAAGCAGCGGAATCGCAGATTCAAAGCCGCCAATGTAAGTACAAAAGTGGGCATCACTGCCAGTAGTGATGTAAGCGCCCGCCTGCTTTGCCACTTCGGCAATCGCATAACAGCGCTCTTTACTGCCCACACGACTCTGACCTTCCAAACTGCTGTTGTTGATCTCAATCGCCACATGGTGTTTGGCGGCACTCTCAATCACTGCTTCAAAGTCAAAATCAAAGCGCGGGTTACCCAAATGACCCAAGGCATCAATTCGTCCCTGTTCAATAGCATTAATCAGCATCTGCGTGTGTTCTTGTTTGGTACTGGGCACTAGCACAGGCTCATGCAGGCTACCGATCATCCAATCGAGGCGCAGTTCCACTTGCGGTGGAATATCAATGTCTCCCGCCAGATTGAGAATATTCGCTTCAACTCCTCGGATAAGCGCTACGCCTTCCAAAAAGCGAGGCAATACTTTTTGGTTGCCGAAAAACCACGGATGGGGTGCATCGGGCATCGATTGCGCGTGGTCGGTCGTACAAAACATCTCCAATCCACGTTCTTTGGCAAAGCGAGCATTCTCAATAATGGTGCTATAAGCATGCCCACTGGCATAGGTGTGAGTATGAGTATCAACGAGTATTTTCATTTTTAGAATCCTTCCAGTGTATGCACAAAGTTTAACAGCCATACCAACGAGATACCACGACTCAAATAGGAAGATAGCGTTGACAGATTCATTAGTGTGGAATGCTTAGCACGCATGTTGAACCAGTATCAATGTGAAGAGATAAAGGAGTGAAACCGCATGTGTAATAAAGAGATTACTCAATCAAGGTGTTTGTAACAGTTGCGAAATTTGTGTTGATGTCGCTTGCAGGGAAGCGTGGCGATGTTCACCTTTTAAGCGATTCGTATTGCAACATTTTAACCATGAACAATACTTAAATCGGCATAAAAATCAGGAACGTTTCATGAAAAAACACCGCTATTCGCTGAGTATTCACATCAGCAGCTTATTTTTGGCACTCACAACGCTGATTGGCATTGTGTTGATTATGGTGAGCTATCAACATTCGCAGCAGTTGTTGCTCGGCAGTGCCAAGGCGGTGAGCCAAGAAAACAGTCGAAAATTGCAATCCGAATTCCAACGCAGTACTGCACCGATTTTTTCCGCCCTCGACTTTATGGCGAACAGTTCCTTTGTCCATAACAACCAACCAATTTACGAAGAAGCGCGCTGGCTCTCTTCGCTGCGCATGACCTTTGAACGAAACCCGCATTTGGTCGCGCTCTACTTTGGTGCCAATAATGGCGACTTCACCATGATTCGCCCCCTGTTTACAGAAAGTGCCAGAAAACGATTTAAAGCGCCGGAAAATGCCAGTCTCTTTGTCAACCAAACCAAAACCGATGGTACCAATGATGTCTACTTTCTTGATGATGAATTTCACGAAGTCGGATTTCATAAATCCCTTGATAATCAGTTCGATCCACGCGTAAGGCCTTGGTATAAATCGGCAGAAATAGATGGACAAATTCGCATCACTGAACCGTACTTTTTCTTCTTTCTCAAAACCTATGGCATCACTTTATCGCGCACATCCATCGATGGTACCCATGTCATTGGCGCCGATTTTACCCTCGATTCGTTATCGCAACATCTCTCCACGCTAAACACCACTGACAACGCCAAATTGGTGATTTTCGACAGTCAATTTCATTTATTGGCTCAACACAACACCGATTTAGCGTTAACCGATGATGCGAAAACCGTGGAAGATAAGTTGGCTAAAAGCGTTTTTGCTTCCGTTGCAGGGCGCATCAGCAGCCAAACCCTGTATGAAACACCTAATTATGCGGATGAAGACTGGTCTGTCACCTTAACCCCCATTGAATTAAGTGAGCATGTCCAGCTGCGTCTTGCTGAAGCCAATCTACAAAAGGAATTACTCAAGGATCTGATTTCTATGCGCAATAAACAGATCAGCATTGCCATTGGTTTACTGCTGATCTCCTATGTTTTGGTGTGGTTCATTTCCCAACGTCTTGCTCGACCACTGGTGCATCTCGTCGAGTTGACTGACAACATCGCGCGCTTTGATTTTAAAAAGACTCGTTATCCTAAAACCATGATTCGCGAGTTAGGTGACCTTACTCAATCCATTCAGCTCATGGAACATACCCTAACCGACTTACTGCGTTTGCTGCGTGAAACCGCCTCTAATCATGAGTTTGATGTGTTGGCCAAAACCATTGCGCGTCAAAGCTATATGA
The DNA here is from genome assembly GCF_024347055.1 of Vibrio porteresiae DSM 19223. Classification (NCBI taxonomy): domain Bacteria; kingdom Pseudomonadati; phylum Pseudomonadota; class Gammaproteobacteria; order Vibrionales; family Vibrionaceae; genus Vibrio; species Vibrio porteresiae. The sequence continues at coordinate 330,559 of NZ_AP024896.1, read as the reverse complement.
TCACGAAAGCAGAAACCATCCAGCTCTACACTTATGACCCACAGCAGCAGGCTTTTTCATTAATCACCAACCACGCCATCATCCCGTTCAAAGTGGAACTTAATCAGCTAATAGCCGACACCCCTTGGTTGATGTCCGAACTGCGCAGTGGTAACACCTTGCATCTTCATCGCGACGATAATTTACTGCGCAAATACCGTCAGCAAATCTATAACTCGGATCTCTATTTTTTCCCATTGCTAAATCGAGACAGACAGCTTGTTGGCTTGCTCAATCTCGGCTACGAACGTGCTATTTCTCAAAGCCAACTGGATAAACACGCGTTCTTGCGTGAGCTGCTCAGTTTTGCGGAAATCGCAAAAGACAACATCGACAAGATGCAGCAACAAAAAGACATGCTCAATGCGTTTGTTGAATTGATTGCCTCATCGATTGATACCAAGTCCCCTTATACAGGCGGTCACTGTCAACGCGTGCCTGAACTGGCAAAAATGCTGGCCAACGCGGCGGTGGAAGATAAGCAATACTTCGTCAATTTCTCGATGAACAAAGAACAGTGGGAAGAGCTTACGCTCGCTGCTTGGCTACATGACTGTGGCAAGATCACAACGCCGGAGTATGTGATTGATAAAGCGACGAAACTAGAAACCATCTACGACCGTATCCATGAAGTACGCATGCGCTTTGAGCTGCTAAAGAGCGAAGCGGAAGTGGAGTATTGGCGTGAAATGGCCAAAGGCGGCAATCAAGAAGCTCTGAAACAGACACTCACTGAGCGTCACCAGCAGCTCGATGACGATTTTGCTTTCATTGCCCAGTGTAACTTAGGCAGTGAAGCTATGTCGGAACAAGCCGTTGTGCGTTTAAAAGCGATCGCCAATCAACAGTGGAAGCGCACCATTGATGACCGACTGGGCATTTCGTGGATTGAAGCAGCCTCTTATGGCGAAGCGCAAAGCCTTCCCGTCATGGAACCGTTACTGGCAGATAAACCCTCCCATCAAGTGCATTGGGCCAAAGGTGAGCATCGATATCAATACGGCGATGAATTTACCCTTAAACCGGGCAAGGTTCGTTTTAATCGTGGCGAACTCTATAACTTAAGCGTACGTTACGGGACGTTAACCGAAGAGGAGCGCTTCATTATCAATGATCACATCATGCAAACCATTATGATGCTGAAAAAACTCCCTTATCCAAAACACCTTGAACATGTTCCAGAAATTGCGGGCAACCACCATGAGCGTTTAGATGGTACAGGCTATCCACGCGGCTTAAATGAGCAGCAACTCAGTTTACCAGCTCGTATGATGGCGATTGCCGATGTTTTCGAGGCGTTGACTTCATCAGACCGCCCATACAAAAAGGCCAAACGACTGAGTGAAGCCATGGACATCATGACTAAGATGGCCATCAGCGGTCATCTTGACCCTAAACTTTATCTGTTGTTCTTAGAGCAAGAGATTTACCTAGAGTACGCGAGTCGATTTTTGCGTCCCGACCAGTGTGATAACGTCGAAAAATTCGACCATGTCCATCAAATAAAAAGCTATCTCAAATCCCAATTCTGACCACATCTTCATCGCAACGCCCTAAAGTAGGGCGTTGTAACTCACCTCGACTCAAAGAAATATTGATCAAATAACAAGAAATGCCGTAATAAAGCACCATAAGTGATCATCAATAGTTGATGTATGTCAAAGAGTCGTAGACAATAGGACCTTAGCTCTGTTTCAGAGATCCGCGTGAAACAAATGAAACGAGCCATACCTCTGACGTCGTAAGGGTATAACGGTTCTATCTATTAGTTTTATCGATTACAGTAATAGACGTAGCCTACTTTTTATTTGTGTATTGCGCTGCTAGGGTGTGCGCATGCGAAATACCTCGTTTTAAGGGAAAGATGATGGTAATACCTGAAAACAGTAGCATCGTGATTTTCGGTGCTTCGGGAGACTTAACTTACCGTAAGTTAATTCCCGCTTTGTATCATTTGTACGCTAGTGATCAACTGCCAAAATCATTCGCCATTCTCGGTGTAAGCCGTACCGAGTACAGCGATGAGTCCTATCGTGAGAAGTTAAAAAAATCACTTCAGGAATTGGAAAAAACCGAACCTGCTATTTTAGACAAATTCTGTGAACACCTTCATTATCAACCCGTTAATACTTCTGATGTTGATGACTACGCGAAACTGAGTTCTCGTCTAGACCAATTAGCTAATCATTATCAATTTGAGCAGCGTAATACTCTGTTCTATCTCGCTACTCCTCCAAGCCTATACGGCGTGATTCCTGGTTGTCTTGCAGCCCATAACCTCAACGATGAAAGCAATGGCTGGAAACGCCTCATCATCGAAAAGCCTTTCGGTTATGATCTTCAATCTGCGCAAGACCTAGACATTGAAATTCACCGTCATTTCAAAGAACACCAAATCTACCGTATCGACCACTACCTAGGTAAAGAAACCGTGCAGAACATGCTGGTATTCCGCTTTGCTAACGGTATGTTCGAGCCACTGTGGAACCGTAACTTCGTTGATTACGTTGAAATCACTGGGGCTGAGTTCCTAGGCGTAGAAGAACGCGGCGGCTACTACGACGGTTCAGGCGCAGTACGCGACATGTTCCAAAACCACTTGCTGCAAGTTCTAGCGATGATGACGATGGAACCACCAGCAGCCATCAACGCCAATTCCATTCGTAACGAAGTGAATAAGGTTCTACAAAGCCTGCAACCTTTAACCGACGACGATTTACGTAACAACCTAGTACTAGGCCAATACACCGAATCGGAAGTACGTGGTAAATTCCTCAAAGGATACCGCGACGAGCACGGTGTTGCTGATGATTCTCGTACCGAAACCTACATGGCGTTGAAAATGTTCATCAACAACTGGCGCTGGAATGGTGTTCCTTTCTATGTACGTTCAGGCAAACGCCTACCTACTCGTGTTACCGAAGTCGTTATTCACTTCAAACCTACTCCGCACCCAGTGTTCGCCAAAACAGCTCCAGAAAACAAATTAATCCTTCGCATCCAACCGGATGAAGGTATTTTGATGAGCTTTGGTTTGAAAGAGCCAGGTGCTGGTTTCAATGCGAAAGAAGTGTCGATGGATTTCCATTACGCCTCTTTGCAAGAAACCCAAATGCTGACCGCTTACGAACGTCTACTTCTAGATGCTCTAAATGGTGATGCAACCCTGTTTGCCCGTACCGATGCGGTAGAGGCGTGCTGGAAATTCGTACAACCGATTCTCGACTTTAAACAGGACCCACAAGCGCTATATGGATATGCTTGTGGTACTTGGGGCCCTAAAGAGTCTGACGACTTACTCAAACGTGATGGTCGAGATTGGCGTTACCCATGTAAAAATTTAACTAATACGGATTATTGCGAATTATGATTAAGCCTAAGATTTTTCCTTCAGCAACCGAAGTTGTTGAAAGCATTGCTAATGACATGAAAGCCTACAGCGAGAAAGGTCAGCCAGTCCATATTTCTCTTTCTGGTGGTAGTACGCCTAAAATGCTGTTTAAGCTATTAGCAACCGACGCTTACGCGACATCTATTCAATGGAATAACCTTCACTTCTGGTGGGGCGATGAACGTTGTGTGGCTCCTGATGATGCCGAAAGCAACTTCGGTGAAGCAAACACACTTCTGTTTAGCAAAATCGACATCCCTGCGGCGAACATTCACCGTATTCTTGGTGAAAACGATCCAGAACAAGAAGCCGTACGTTTTGCTAAAGAGATGGCAGATGTTATTCCATGTGTTAACGGCACACCTGTGTTCGACTGGATTCTACTTGGCGTAGGCCCAGACGGTCACACTGCTTCACTTTTCCCAGGTAAAACAGATTACACCGACGAGCGTTTAGCGATTGTGGCTTCTCACCCAGAGTCAGGCCAACTACGTGTATCAAAAACGGCGAAAGTACTAGAAGCAGCAAAACGTATTAGTTACCTTGTGCTTGGCGCAGGTAAACAACAAATCGTTTATGAAATTCACACTACTCCTGCTGAGCAGCTCCCTTACCCAGCAGCAAAAGTTCAGTCAAAAACTGGCGATACAGAGTGGTATTTAGATATTGACGCAGCAGCAAAAATTGCGTGAGGAGAAAAAAATGAAAGGTGATATCGGCGTAATTGGCCTAGCGGTAATGGGTCAAAACCTGATCCTAAACATGAACGATCACGGCTTTAAAGTGGTAGCGCATAACCGTACCGCTGCGAAAGTGGATGAGTTCCTAGAAGGTCCAGCAAAAGGCACTAACATCATTGGTGCTCACACTCTGGAAGAGCTAGTTGAAAAACTAGAAAAACCACGCAAAGTGATGCTAATGGTTCGTGCAGGTGCTGTTGTAGATACCTTCATCGACAACCTAGTTCCACTATTGGACAAAGGCGACATCATCATTGATGGTGGTAACACTAACTACCCAGACACTAACCGTCGTGTTGCTGCTCTTCGTGAGAAAGGCATCCACTTCATCGGTACGGGTGTTTCTGGTGGTGAAGAAGGCGCACGTTTCGGACCGTCAATCATGCCTGGTGGCGCACCAGAAGCATGGGAAGCGGTAAAACCAATTTTCCAAGGCATCTCTGCAAAAACAGATGCTGGCGAACCTTGTTGTGACTGGGTTGGTAACGACGGTGCAGGTCACTTCGTGAAAATGGTTCACAACGGTATCGAATATGGCGACATGCAGCTGATCACTGAAGCTTACCAATTCATGAAAGATGGTCTTGGTTTGAGCGGTGACGAAATGCAAGCAGTGTTTGCAGATTGGAACAAAACTGAGCTAGACAGCTACCTAGTGGAAATCACTGCGGACATCCTTGGTTACAAAGATGAAGCAGGTCAACCACTTGTAGACAGCATCCTAGACACAGCTGGTCAAAAAGGTACTGGTAAATGGACGGGTATCAACGCGCTAGATATGGGTATTCCACTAACGCTGATCTCTGAATCTGTATTCTCTCGTTGCCTATCAGCACTGAAAGACCAACGTGTTGCTGCTGAAGCTCTATTCGGCAAAAAAGACACCAAAGTTGCAGGCGACAAACAAGAGTGGGTTGATGCCCTACGCCAAGCGCTACTTGCATCAAAAATCATCTCTTACGCACAAGGCTTTATGCTAATGCGTGAAGCATCAAACGAAAACAACTGGGATCTAAACTACGGTAACGTAGCCCTAATGTGGCGTGGTGGTTGTATCATCCGCTCTGCATTCCTAGGTAACATTCGTGATGCATTCGCGAAAAACCCTGAACTTGCGTTCCTAGGTTCTGATGCTTACTTCAAAGGCATCCTAGACAACTGTCTAGCTGCATGGCGTAAAGTGGCAGCGAAATCGCTAGAAGTGGGCATCCCAATGCCATGTACTACTTCTGCATTGAGCTTCCTAGACGGTTACACTACTGCTCGTCTACCAGCTAACCTGCTACAAGCTCAACGTGATTACTTCGGTGCTCACACTTATGAGCGTCTAGATCGTCCACGTGGTGAGTTCTTCCACACAAACTGGACTGGTACTGGCGGCGACACAGCGTCTACTACTTACGACGTATAATTAGCGTGTAAAGGTTTCCACCCTGACACTACGCCTTAAAAATACGCCTAAAGGAGGATGTTAACTTAGTTAACATCCTCTATTTTTTTACTCGGTATCGTAACGAGGAGATGTCCACGATGTTTAACCATTACTATGCTCTGACTGCAGAAATGACTTCCTTAAAACAGTTCGAACAAGAGCAAGAAAAGGACACGCCAAACGAAACGGAAATTCTTCGCCAATTATGGGTGAAGCAGGCGCAGGAAGATGGCGGTTTGAAAAAAAGCTAACCAAGTCTTTTTCTGGGATAAAAAAAGAGCACATCTGCATGTGCTCTTTTTTATTGCGGACTTTATTACAGACTGATCCTACGTCAACGAGCCAATTCACTCAGGTACTCACTGCGTAGCCACCGTTAACGCTTTATTGGACTTTAAAGCGTCCAACCACTTCCGATAGATCCGATGAAGTCACACCCAAATCATTACTGATAGCATCGGTTTTTGATGCGTTTTGGTTAAGACCTTCAATCAACTGCTGGATTTGTGCCATGTTACGGCTGATCTCAGAAGTCACATGACTTTGCTCTTCAGCAGAAGTCGCCATCAAGGTGTTCAAATCGTTAATTTCCACCACGGATGCCGTCATCGTATTGAGTGACTCCATCACTTTGTTGGTGTTGTCTGCCGTCGCTTCACAACTACGACGTGTTGATTCCATCTTAGTCACAACGCTGTCGGTGGTATGACGTAGCTTAGTCAGCATCTCGTTGATTTTGCCAGTGCTTTGTTGAGTACGGCTAGCAAGAGCACGCACCTCATCAGCGACTACCGCAAACCCCCGACCTTGTTCACCAGCACGTGCCGCTTCAATCGCCGCGTTAAGTGCCAACAGGTTAGTCTGTTCTGCAATCTCACCAATGACTTGCAACACGCTCTCGATTTGGCGCGTGTCTTCACTCATCGCAGCGATAGTACCTGCCATATCTGTCACGTCGGTTTCTAAAGCATTTACACTGCCAACAGCGTGATTGATCACCACTTTCGATTCGCTTGCATAGCTGCTGGCCGTTTCTGTCAGCTTAGCCGCATCAGTAGCGCTTTGCGCGATAGAACCAGCAGTCGCATTCATCTGCTCGATCGCCGTAATCACTTGCTCAGTCTCTACGGTGTGCGCATTCAACGACTTCACGTTCGAGCGCGATTGCTCACCAAGCAATACAATCGCAGAATCGATTTGCGATGACGATTGTGACACTTCAATAAACATCCCTTGCAGCTGTTCAATAAAGCGGTTGATTGAAGCACTGATCTGCCCAATTTCATCTTGTGATGCCACATCAAGACGTTGGGTTAGGTCGCCATCGCCTTGTGATAAGTCAGCCACCAGCGCTTTCAAACGCAGTAGCGGCTTGAAGGCAAAGTTTAAGGAAAGAATGCTTAAGGTAATTACCACTGCGGCACACACAAGTAGCGCCATGGTGATCTTCCAGTTCAAGCGGTCGGTATTGGCTTGAATGCGGTCGTTATCAATGTAACCATTCAACTGCCACTGATTTTCAGCCACATTGATGATTTTATTGATTTTCGTTAGGTTGTCGCCTTTCTTATTCGAGAAGATGGTGGTGCCATTACCCGAGATCAATTCAAGATAACTGCCGTCTAACGCGTATTGTTTTAGCACTTCTTTTAGGCCGGTTAAATCAATCACGAAGAAATCGACAGAATCGTCAGGGCGACGTTGAGAAATAGTGATGGTTGGTCGTTCACCTTCCATAGTCACGGAGCTGATGGATGGCTTCTCGGTCTGTTTTTCCGCGCTAGTAACATAGACTTGAGCTTTGTCATCTTCCATGTTGCCGCTTTCATCAAAAGCATAGCCGTTGACGACTTTAACAATGCGGTAAAAACCGGTGCTGTTTTTGGTATCAGCGATATCCATCATGCTGAAGTTGAGGCTTTTAGCGAGGTTAATTTTGGTTTTTAACTCACTCTCAAGCTTTTGGTTAACTAATTCAATGTTGTGTTCAATATTTTGTGTATCGGTTTGCGCAATATAGCTGCTGATAAAGTAGTTAACGCTCATATACGCCACCAAGATGGTCGCAGTAATAATAGCGACAATAACCAGTATTATCTTATTTTTAAACGAAAAGCTTCGCATGACACCTTATATCCTTAAAAGTGAATTGACTGTTTTGTCCACTAAATGCAGTGCTTCTAATGACTAATAAACGGCATATTATTTTTGGTCTTATGTTGCCAAACGTCGCAATGATCCTTTCACTATTACGCGTAAAAACACCGAGATAACCTAGTCAAAACATCCACTTAAAGAATTTATCTTAAGATACATGCATTTTCCGTGTTCGCTTGGCATTTCCCTGCGCAATATCTGAACATCAAATTACAATGTTGGGCTTACATCCTATTAGAGCTTCGGCTTCGTTGCAATTACTAAAGTTTAATATTCTAGCCATTTTGGGCTATTCATTAGCCAAGCTTAAGAAAAAACAGGCAAAAGGTATTTAAACAGTAGAAAATGCTGGTATTTTTATGCATCAAATTGCAATGTAATTATTTCTTATATTTGGGAATATTGGATATATCTACTGCTCCATCATCTTTGCTTGCGCAGTCACGCTAAAAAATGCAGAGTGTTTGCCACCTGCAGAATATCGCACTGAAATAAGTGTTTAAAATACGAGCGATTGGTGCAATTAATTGCTATCCGCCAGACAAGTTTGCATAGGATTTGTCCGAACAAACCGCTTTTTATGGCAAGCTGGTAATTCTTTATTGCAACCAGACGTATTTCAATTTAGGTTATTGGACGTCTAAACGTCTTTGCGTTTAAACATCTGTATTTTTAAGAGGGTCTACTATGTTGAATCAAGCTGTGAACATTCTCGATGGCGGTATGAGCCGTGAACTAGAAAAACGCGGTGCTCCATTTCGCCAACCAGAATGGTCTGCGCTCGCGTTAATTGAAACGCCAGAGATTGTGCGTGACGTGCACCAAGCCTTTATCCAAAACGGTGCTCAAGTGGTCACTACCAACAGCTACGCATTGGTACCTTTTCATATTGGTGAAGAGCGTTTCCACCAAGAAGCTCAATTACTTGCCTACCGCGCTGGTGACATGGCTCGCCAAGCGGTGCAACTTACCGGCAATAAAGCCCTTGTCGCAGGCTCGTTGCCACCACTCTTTGGCTCATACCGTGCTGACTTGTTCGAACCAGAACATGTTGAAGAGATTGCTACGCCACTGATTCAGGGGTTAGCACCGCATGTGGATTTTTGGCTCAACGAAACCCAAAGTTTGATTGCTGAACCTAAAGCAATCAAAGCGCTGCTCACCAAACTTGGTCAAGACGATAAACCTCTGTGGGTTTCCTTTACTCTTGAAGATGATCAAGTGACTGACGTACCTCGCCTTCGTTCCGGTGAAACCGTTGCAGAAGCTGCCGCGGAAATGGCAAAAATCGGCGTTGAAGCCATGCTGTTTAACTGCTGCCAACCTGAAGTCATTGAAAGCGCTATCCAAGTCGCCAAAGAAGTCTTTACTGCAGCCGGTAAGGCTAACATTAAACTTGGTGCTTACGCCAACGCGTTTGCTCCACAACGTAAAGATGCTGCCGCTAACGAAGATTTGGATGAAGTCCGTGCCGACTTAACGCCTCCTGCTTATGTGGTATGGGCAGAGAAATGGGCGCACGCTGGCGCATCCTTGATCGGTGGTTGTTGTGGTATCGGCACCGACCATATCGCTGAGTTAAGCCGTCACTTCACTCCATCGAGCGCAGAGTAATGGCAAGCCAAGAAAAAATTGGTTTAACGGCTCTAACAGCGTTGGTATTCAGTTCTATGGTTGGGGCAGGCATATTTAGCCTGCCCCAAAACATGGCGGAAGTTGCGGGTGCCGATGCGATTATCACTGGTTGGGTAATTACCGGTGTTGGCATTTTGTTTCTTGCCGGCTGCTTTTTGCACCTATCACGGCTTAAACCAGAGTTAGATGGCGGGATTTATACCTATGCGCGTCAAGGCTTTGGCGACACTGCAGGTTTTCTTTCTGCTTGGGGGTATTGGCTCTGTGCCACCATCGGCGTTGTCGGTTATTTGGTGGTCGCCTTTGCCGCTTTAGGCGCTTTTGTCGATACGCCTGACCACGTCGTGTTTGGCGATGGCAATACCGTAATGGCGTTTATTGGCGAATCCGTCGTACTTTGGGCGGTTCACTTTTTGATTCTGCGCGGCATTAAGCAGGCTGCACTGATCAATCTTCTGGCCACGTTAGCCAAAAGCCTTCCCCTGATCGTATTTATCGTTTTAGCCTACTGGTACTTCGATATGGATACGTTCAATATCGATCGCGCTGGTCACTCGTTACAAACACCTTTTATCGATCAAGTGCGTAATACCATGCTCATTACCCTGTGGGTGTTTACTGGCATTGAAGGGGCGATCGTATTATCTGAGCGAGCGAAACGCCGTGCTGATATCGGCACCGCAACCTATGTTGGAGTAATAGCAGCGCTGATTCTGTATGTTGCCATTACCTTACTGTCGCTTGGCATTATGCAGCGTGCCGAAATTGCCCAGATGTCTAACCCATCGATGGCGGGTTTAATGGCTCATCTTGGTGGTGAATGGGGACGTTGGTTGCTGAGTATCGGCTTGGTGATTTCCGTACTTGCCTCCTACTTGAGTTGGATTTTGTATTCAGCAGAAGTGCCATGTACAGCTGCTCAAGCAGGCGCCTTTCCCAAACGTTTTGCCCTGCAAAATCAGCATGGTACGTCAAAAGCATCGCTGACACTCACGAGTTTTACCGTGCAACTCTGTTTAATCATGGTGCTGTTTACCGGTAAAGGCTATAACGCCTTGGTGCTGATTTCGACATCGATGATTTTGGTGCCCTATTTTCTTGTCGGTGCCTATTTGGTTAAAGTCGCCCATCAGCAGTCGTGTCGTCTAAGCATTAAACTGACCGGATATGGTGCAAGTGTCTATGGTTTATGGCTTATTTATGCTGCGGGACTCAATAGCCTAGCGCTTTCATTGGTTCTCTATATTCCTGGTCTACTGATTTACCTATACAGTCGTCGTCGGCACAAATTGATCGAATCAAACCAACCTAGCGTTTGATCGTAAACCCCGATCACAACCGTTTTCTAGCCCTCTTTAATGAGGGCTTTTTTGTCTCTGCGCACCCAGTAACATCACCGTTTCACTCTCACATCCCCGCTTACATTCAGCCCATTTCTACAAGAATTTTCTAAATTGGCTATCTTGTGATTTCTTATTTTAATCAATGGGTTAAATGGATATCTCACACAGAGTTCAGGTTGAGAGTGTGATCGCATTCGCTGCGATTAAATTTCTATACTATGAAATGCTGTTCATTCTACAACCACCGACTAACACCCTACATAGGTTGCAGAATTTTAAAAACACCAAAAACCAATAACGACAGATAAAAGTGTGAATATGCAATTACGAGAGCAACTAGCTGAACGTATCGTGGAACGTGCACAAAAGATCATTAAATATCCGCTTAATGTCATGGATGAAACTGGCATCATCATCGCCTCCACTAACCCGGCGCGTAAGTATCAAAAGCACGGCGGTGCCGTGTTGGCATTAACCGAATTAAAACCGATTGAAATCTCTGACACTATGCTTCCCGAATTTCCCAACGTTCAACCCGGGGTTAACTTACCGATTATTTTCAACAACGAAGCGATTGGCGTGATCGGCATTTCTGGCCCACTCAAAGAGGTTCGCCCTTTTGGTGAGCTCGTTAAAATGTCGGCTGAGATGGTGGTGGAATACACTTCCATGGTTGAAATGACTCGCTGGAGTGAGCGCAAAAGGGAGGAGTTTCTCCTTGAGTGTATCGACACCCATGCGTCGCAAAACCATCTGATTGATATGGCCGCGCAGCTTAAGGTCGATATTTTTCAACGTCATGCCATTGGCATTATTGAAGTCACCGAGGCTGAGCACCAAAAAGAGGTTAATCGCGTACTTGGCACTTGGTCTCGCCAACGTCTTAAAGCAGAAAACTCGTATAAAACCACCATAGTGTTGTTTAATGCCAGCGATATTGATACTGAAAAACCAACGCGAGCCGTCAATGACTGGCAAAGTTTGCAGGCCCATTTAAAACAAGAATTACACGTGCCATTTCATTGTGCGCTAGGCCATGTCTATGAAGAGCCCTACCAGATTCCATTTGCATTTCAAAGTGCCTTAGCGGTATTGAAATCGGGCATGCGCTTAGCCCCTAATTGTCGTTTTTACTGCTATCAAGACTATGAGATTCCCTCACTGTTTGAAGGCACCTTACACGAGTGGCAAAAAAACAAATTGGCAGCGCAAAATTCCCAATTGGAATTGGCTGACCCAACCTTAATTCATACCTTGATGACTTGGTTTGACAACGATTGTGACGTGAAACAAACATCGGAGATGCTGTACATCCACCCCAATACGCTGCGTTATCGCTTAAAACGCGTGGAAGAGATCTGCAATATCGATTTGCATCACTACAAAGACGTTTGCCGGCTCTATTTCAGTTTGATTTTATAAAGATCCAAACCGATAACAGCCGACACACAAAGAGATGATTGGGCATCACTGAAAGGTGATGCCCAACCTTTTTATGACCATCATGTCACTGGTGCAGGGTTAAACACAGCTAAGGCATTATGTAAGCCCCACTGGTCTGAAAAAGTAGACTTGCGGCCACTGGCAACATCCAAGATGGTATTAAAAATTTCCCATCCTTTTTCTTCAATCGTATGTTCACCCGTTGCGACAGTCCCAGCATTGATGTCCATTAAGTCAAACCAACGTCGCGCTAAGGAGTTACGTGTTGCCACTTTAATGACAGGCACCACTTCTAGGCCATAAGGTGTACCACGCCCAGTAGTAAACACTTGCATGGTAATCCCAGACGAAAGCTGCTGAGTACCACAGACAAAGTCGCTGGCAGGCGTTGCCGCGAAAATCAGACCTTTGCGCGTTGGGCGTTCACCCGGAGAAAGCACTTCAACGATAGCGCTGCTGCCTGATTTAGCAATCGAGCCTAACGCTTTCTCGACCACATTCGCTAAGCCCCCTTTTTTGTTGCCTGGCGATGGGTTTTCACGTCGGTCAGTTTGCCCCAAACTGAGGTAATCATCATACCAGCGCATCTCTTCTTTCAAGCGGTCACCCACTTGCTGATCAATACAGCGCGGGCCAAGCAAATGCACGGCATCACGCACTTCCGTCACCTCGGAAAACATCACGGTAGCACCGCAGCGCACTAACAAGTCGGTCGCATAACCCACTGATGGGTTGGCGGTGACACCCGAAAAAGCATCACTACCACCACATTGCATGCCAACCACGAGGTCAGCCACTGGGCAAGGCTCACGACGACGTTGATTCAGCTTTTGTAGATGCTTTTCTGCGGTTTGCAGTATATCGGTTACCATCGATTGGAAGCCGACATGCTCTTCGCTTTGTAAAGAGATGATACTGGCATCTTCTAAGCTGATCGGTTGCTCACGTCCTGTGCCTTGCAGCAATTTCTCCGGTTGAAGTTTTTCGCAGCCTAAACCAATCACCATCACTTCCCCACCGAAATTAGGGTTAAGCGCTAAGTTATGAATAGTACGGATAGGGACAACGGAGGCGGGTGCATTAATGGCGACACCACAGCCGTAAAGGTGGTTGAGCCCGACCACGCCATCCACATTAGGGTAACGTGGCAGCAATTCACGCTTGATCATGTCAACCATATAGTCGACTACGCCAGCGACGCAATGGACACTGGTCGTAATGCCTAATAAGTTCTTAGTACCAGCGCTGCCATCAGGATTGCGATACCCCATAAAGGTGTAATCGGTCATGGCTGGTAAGGGTTCAGGAATGCGTGTCGCAATCGGAATGTCATCGAGCGCGGGCGCTTGAGGCATATCCACCACAAATTGGCTAATCCAGCCTCCTTGCGGTATCTCTTTATTCGCATAGCCGATCACCTCGCCATAGCGCACAATGGCTTCACCATTGGCAATCGGTTTGAGCGCGACTTTATGCCCTTCAGGAATCTCTTCGGCTAGAACTAACCCTTCATATAAGAGTGTCCCCGCCGGCAATCCGCCATCATTGACGATAATCGCCACATTATCATCCGGATGGACTTTGATGTATCTCGGTATCGTTGTTTTCATGGGAGTAGAGTTCTCGTTATTGGATAGATCCAAAATACTCCTCCCACTTGAGCACTCGCATCAGCGAAACGCTCAAAAAAACCGCTAATTTTGCCTCGCAATTTGTGCAGTTTCACAATCGCTCTGATGTTTATCACAATCAGCTCATGCAAAAGTGCCTCTTGGCGCGTTTTTTATCGTTCAAGCCACCACTAAAGGATTAGTTTAAATAATGCAAATTTTTCAAATTGCTTAACAAAATAACGACAAATATCTCACTTTCACTCAACCTATTCGCTGTACCCGATCATATGAAACAAGTGATGTAGACATATTATGAATGCACTATTCACATTTCTCATTGATTTATATGGGACATAGCTGATATCAACGTGATAGAAATCACTAATACAAAGTTAATAAAAGATAAAAAAGTTAGTTTGGACGTGAATATCTCATGAGTTACGTTAATTAACGTAAACAATATTAATCAAAATCAAAGTTGAGACGTTCGGTTTCATGTAGTTTCCATCGGCATACTAATAGTAATCCAATGAGCCAAACTTTAGGAACAAACATGATTCTTTTATACAAAAACAAAAGTGTCGGTTTTCAGCTCCGTCTCATCATGACGATTTGTCTATTCGTCGCCTTTGCTGCTATTGCGACCATGGTGTATCGCAATGCTTCATCGGTATTATTAGAGTCGACGCTAAATGAACAGCAGTCTCGCGTAGAAGCACTGGCCAAAAGTATCGCTAGCCAGTTTGATGCTTACCTGTCGACTAGCCGCACTCTCGAATCAACATTCCAAAATGGTTACTTGAATGGACTCTCTCGCACCCATGATAGCGTGGATTTCATGGGGCATTCGTTACGCGACATCACGGTGGATGGTCAAAGTGTAATCGGTGATTATGCCGTCGTTGATCGTTTTACTCATGATACTGGTGCAGTGGCGACCCTGTTTGCCCCTGTCGGTAATGACTGGCTGCGTGTGACCACATCACTCAAACGCAATGATGGACAGCGCGCCGTTGGTACCATGCTAGGAACAGATCATCCGGGCTATCAAAAATTGATGCAAGGTCAGCCATATTACGCTGCCGTTTCTCTATTTGGCATCCGTTATATTACCTACTACTCACCCGTAAAAGATGCCTCTGGCAATATCATCGCCATTTCATTTGTGGGCGTGCCGGTAGAAAAAGCAGCGCAAGATACCTTTAATGCGTTGCGCAATGTGACTTGGGGTAAAACGGGTTACTCCATTGTGGTAGATAACCGCGCAGAGAATTTGGGGCACTATCTATTGCACCCGCAATACACAGAGAAAGATCCCTCCATCATTGATGTACAAGATGCGAATGGCAATACGCCATTTAAACAGGTTTTTACCAAAGACAATGGCACGATTGTTTTCCCGTATGTTTACAACAATGTGCGTGGCGACAAATATTTAGTGTTCGCAACCGTACCAGGTTGGAACTGGAAGCTATTAGGCGGAACCTTCGTTCATGAAGTCACTGAAGAGACTCGTGCCTTGCTCACTCAGATCATCATCGCGTCAGTCGTCGTTGGTGGGATCACCTTAGTACTCATCTCACTGTTTATTGCTCGTACGTTAAAACCACTGACCGCAGCGGCAGGCTATATGGAACGCTTAGGTAATGGCGAAGTGAGCATGGAGATTGAACAAGGTGACGCAAATTCCGCTAACGAAATGGTGCGTTTAACCAATAACGTTGCTGGGATGGCAAGTCGTTTGCGCCACTTAGTCGCGGATATTCAAAAGACAAGCGACGAAGTACAAAATCGTTCGCAAAGCGTCATGAACGATGCCAATGGTAGTCTACGTCAATCCGATCAGCAGCAAACACAAATTGACCAAGTGGCGACAGCCATTGAAGAGATGGCAACATCTGCTCAAGCCGTCGCCCAGCAAGTTGAGCGTATTGCTGAGAACGTTCGTGAAGCAGACAGCAGCACTCAATCGGGCCTAAGCATGGTTGAAGAAGTGTGTGTGGATGTGGCAAAACTTAATGAACAGTTGGATCAATCTGCCTCGGCGATTGAGCAAGTGAGTAGTGATAGCGCAAGTATTCAAACCGTCACTAAGATGATCGATGAGATCGCCGAACAGACTAACTTACTGGCACTAAACGCAGCGATTGAAGCAGCGCGAGCCGGGGAACAAGGGCGCGGCTTTGCTGTGGTGGCCGATGAAGTACGTACTCTGGCGCATCGAACTCAGGTGTCGGTAAAAGATGTGGTGGCGATCATCGAAAAACTCAAAGGTTCAACCAAAAATGCCGTTGAGTTAATGCATCAAAGCCAAACCAATGCCAACCGAGTGCTTGAACGTGCGCACGAAGCGGGGAGCTCACTAGAAACGATTGCCGGGCAAGTACGTGACATCGCGTGTCAATCTGATGCCATTGCCGCAACCGCAGAAGAGCAAGCGCAAGTGACTCAAGAAGTGGCATCAAGCGCTGCCCAGATCAGTGAATTGAACGCTGAAACGCGTGAACTCAGCGCCCAAACTAACGACAGTGCATTAGCGTTAACCCAGCAAGCGACCACGTTGAAGTCACAGATCGATTTCTTCCATTAATTCAGTTAAATGGAAAATCTTTACCCGCTCCTAGGGTAATAAAAAAGCTCACCATTTAGGTGAGCTTTTTTGTCGGCTAAACTCGTTAAACTTTGAACTGGTTCATACGCGACAGCATGTTACGCGCAATCGAGGTCACAAGGTTACCAGATTCAGATACATTACTTGACGCTTGTCTCGACTCTTCCACCAGCCCTTGCAAATCGGACACACTCGCGTGCACATCGCCAACCACCAAACTCTGTTGTTCGGTTGCGGTCGCCACTTGGAGGTTCATATCCTGCACGGTAGCAACAAGGTCTTGAATGTGCCTAAAGGCGTCATTGACTTTATCCGTCATCGCAACCGATTGATTCATTAAATCACTCCCGCTGGACATCGCTTGTTGCGTCTCTTTTACGCCATCAATCAAACCACCCACCATGCTTTGAATGTCCTCAGTAGACGCTTGTGTGCGTTGCGCCAAGGTGCGCACTTCATCAGCCACCACCGCAAACCCACGCCCTTGTTCACCTGCACGCGCCGCTTCAATCGCCGCGTTAAGTGCCAACAAGTTGGTTTGATCGGCAATGCCACGAATGATATCCAATACCGACGTGATTTTATCCGTATCTGCAGCCAACGAAGCGATGCGCTCTGCTGCAGAGGTAACACTGCTTGCCAACTGACTGTTGAGTTGGCGGTTGGAATCAATCAGTTTTTGCCCTTCATAAGCGGCTCGTTTGGCATCTTCACTCCTACCCGATGTGTTTTGAGCGTTAGAGGAAATTTCCTGCACTGCATGGTTAATTTGTTCAAAAGACGAAAACACTTTCGACAGATGATTTTGCTGACGCTCACTGATCTTCTGAGTCTGCTCCGACACCGTTTGCAAAGATTGGCTATCACGATTGAGCGTTTGCACATCACTAAGTACACCGCTAATCAGCTTTTGCAATTGATCAAGTAGCTGATTCATACTTTGGCTGAGCTGTCCCAATTCGTTATTAGAGGCTACCGGTAGACGGCTCACTAAGTCCCCTTTGCCTTTTGCTATGTTATCCACCACTTGGCGAATGGTCGCAATAGATTTCACAATCGAATTAGGAATCACAAACAACAACACAAAACCAATCACGATGGAAAGGACGGAAATGATCATCGTCCAGCGTTCACGCGCTAGAGCTAACTTGGCGGCTTGAGCATGGATATCAGCCGCCTTCGCTTCGAGTAACTCACCCGCTTTGTTATATTCTTCGCGCAGCGATCCAAAGTGCTTTTCTGAAATAGAAAACGCACTGTTCAGCTTACTTTCATCACCGCTTTGCACTAGCGTAAAAATCTGCTTTGCTTCATTTTTCCACTCATTAAACGTGTTATCGAAACCTTGGAACTGGCCAGTAATCTCTGGGTATTGATCCAACAGCTTTAAGAACTTATGCATCCGGTCATAAGCTTGCTGCTCGTTTTCATCAAAAGAAGCTTGCGCCTTACTCAACACCTCTTGCTTATAGATAATGGCATCTTGTTGACCTTTAAGCGCTTGGTATAAATCGCGGTCTGCGTTAATAACGGCGCTTTGTGCGATCATCAAGCGGTTAGCAAACAGACCAATGGTGCTATCTAAGCTCTTAACCGCCATGTAGTTGAGTACGCTC